>JAMLHC010000002.1:300000-587292 GCA_023957335.1 Bacteroidota bacterium
AAATAGGGGAAAAACAAGATTTTGAAATCAATCTAAGAATATATGTTTACCAGGGATTTATACTCAATTCCAAATTTAATATTGGAGTTATACGTGCAGACGAATATGATGCAGAAATTACTACTATTGTTGCAGACAGAGCCATTGTAGGAGACACTCCTGCTAAAGGATACGCGCCTATTAAATTTGGTAAAGACAAATATGGGACAAAGCATACCTGCCTAACAAAACCCCTGATTATAGTGGAAGGAATAGACTTTGGTACAAAAGAACATCCAACAGGCTGCCGTAATGGAAAATGCGGGGAAATAGGTTTGGTTGATATTCTTAACGGTGATAAAAATTACGAAAAATATCCTGAATTTGAGAATGGGCCTCTTCTGATAGCTACATTAGAAGCTGCTGGATATGATATTATTTACTTGGATTTTGAAGACGGAGCTACATATATGGAAGATAATGCAATGGTACTTGTCAAACTCATTCAGCACATAAACCAGTGGAAATGCAGTAATGAAGAAATTCTAGTGGCTGGTGTGAGTATGGGAGGGCAGGTAGCCAAATATGCGCTAAGCTATATGGAACATAATAATATGCCTCACTGCGTAAGAACTTATGTCTCCTTTGATTCTCCACATAAAGGGGCAAATGTCCCTTTGGGGTTTCAGCATCTTGCAAAGTTTTTTAAAGGATTACAATCGGAAGCAAAACACAATTACAAAAATAAACTACAGAGACCTGCAACTCGTCAGCTTCTGCTCAATCATTGTGATAGGGAGAATGGTAGTGCTGATAATTTACGTACGGAGTTTATGCAAAGACTTAATGATGTGGGGAACTATCCAACACTTTGCAGAAATATTGCTATTGCTAATGGGAGCCGTATAGGGCAAGACATGGGCTTTAATCCGGGCGACAGATTACTTAGTTGGCATCATCGTGGTTGGGTAGTTAATTACGGGGTAGATGTTGATATTTATGCACTTTGCGGAAAGGAGATCGACTTTGGGAGTGGATATTGGGATAGAATTATCTTTAATGGTGTTATTAAAAGCTTTATTGGTATTATTGGAATTAACTGGTACAGCCGAACAAAACTAAAACCGAGTAACTGTGTCTCTACCGACCATGTGCCGGGTGGATATAGAGAAGATATAAAAAGTCAGGCTGGATATCAACTTATTTATAAGGTATTTTATCTCGGCAAAATCAAGACCTATAATGACAAAGAATGTTTCATCCCTACCATCAGTTCTTTGGATATTAATACGTCAGACTATTTTTATGATATAAAGGGGAATATAGATCCTCCTGAAATTCCACACCCTTCCCTCTACCCTTTTCAATCTTATTATGCTCCTGACAATAACCAGAAGCATGTCTATATAAGCCCTGCAAATATAGCATGGTTAGTGGGTGAGTTAGCCAAAAACGATATTGGAATGGCATATCCTTTTGCAGGTACATATAATTTTGGAGAACCACTCAAAGACAGATTGCCGGGTGTGTATATTGGTTCTGGGGCTGTGGTACAAATCAACGGAAACTATGCTACAGGAGATGGTTCTGGCAGCACCGTCTATGTGCCTGAACAGGGTAGCACAATGTCTGTTGTCAAACGTGGTTGTAACAACAACGTAGTGGTGGATAATGGTGGCAACTTTATCATCGGAGATAACAATGGAGCAAATAATAATAAAGGTATTGTCTATATGACAGATGAGAGTATCCTTACCATAGAAACAGGAGGAACTCTCAGGATTAACAATGGTTCCAAGCTTGTAATCGAAGAAGGAGCAGAGTTAGTTATTCATCAGGGGGCAATCATTCTTTTGGAAGGAGAAGATGCTAAGATTGAGATTCTCGGGAAACTAAGGCTTCAAAACGGAGCCGTTTTCAATCCCCAAAAGGGCAGCGCCTCTCATGTAGGATATGTTCATTTCATAAGACCCTCCGGCTTTACCGGCAATCAGATTGTAGCCGAGGGTAATACCTCCTCAATCCAATTGACCGGCTCGGGCAAAAACAACCTTTTGCTCAAAGTAGAGGGCGGAGAGCTTCAGATACCACACCCCGCCTCCAATCCGGGCAATTATGTTGCCTCTGTGGCTGTTACAGACGGACTCATTGTGGTGTCGCAAGGAAGCAGTCTGAAATGTGGTTCAGACATTGCCTACGAAAATGTGCGCACCCGAGGGGGCGGTGCAGGACTTGTGCTGTGCGGGCAATCCAACTATTCGTTCCTCAATACCGATTTCAGAGAATTGGCAACAGGGATTCAGGTTATCAATGTATATTCAGACAGAATGGAATTTTTAGACATCTTGTTTAAAAATAATTCTTACGCAGGGATAGTATCCGATCAAAGCAGCCTCATTCTTGACAACTGTAGTTTTTATTATAACAATCAGGGAGTGCTGATTCAATCACCGGCTGCTGAGTCGGAAATCACAAACTCAATGTTCGGATTCAATGCAACTGCTGTGGCTCAGGCAGGTAATGGACTTTTGTACATTGAAGAAACCATTATTTTGAATGCTAACAATGGTATAGGAATTTCGTTTAACGCAGTATCAGATGACGGAGGAAGTCTTGTTCTTGCTTGTACCAAATTGTATTCAAACGCGGTTGGAATCGAAGCCGGAGTGAATACGGAAATAAACTTAAGTACAAGCACAGCTTCGGGTACTGCACCCTACTATTACGGAGGCAACAATTCATTCTGGGTAAATGGTAACTCCATCCGGCTGAATACATCCCTGCTGTATCTGAAAGACGGATACAATAACTTCATAGGAGAACCGTCCACAGGAGGCAGCCCGCCCTATCACTTTGTTACGGGAACTATCCCGGACAACATTACGGCAAATATTGATGCTACCGATAACTATTGGTATCCTTCGCCTCCCGGCTCAGATATTATTTCCGGAGGTGCAGATTATTTCAGTATCGGGAACTACAGCGGTGCCCCACCACCGCATTTGACCACTATAAAATTACATGGCGACATCCTCGCCAATGTAAATAGTCAGTGTTATGAGGATCCGGAAAACACAATATGGTATATACCCCTCTCGCGCTCAATGCCCGAAGACGGGAATCCAAAACCGCAACCACAAACAGCTTTTATTCTCTACCCGAACCCTGTTAATGACATCTTAGTTATAGAAACGGCTCAGGATAAACTCAACCCGACAGGCATTGATGATCCGGAGAAAAATACTATTAAGTCCGTTGAACTGTATGATGTTCAAGGTAAGAGGCTGGCAAAAGGTTCTCTCAACTCGGGACATTGGGAAATCTCTACACAAAAATTGGCAGAGGGTATTTATATTGTCAGAGTAATGACAGGAAATTCCGTTTACAACCAATATGTGAGGGTGCTGAGGTAAGTTAAGTATTAAAAAAAGGAGTAAAGAAATTAACGATGAATGAATCTGAAAAAATGAAATGTTATTATCACAAATCTATTCGCCTGCCCGAACTACGGGAAGGTTCGTTCATTCGGACTCTCCACTCTCTTTAATTTAATCTGTCATTAAACTTAATGCACAATAGGTAATTATTAATCGTGGTTTGCCACCTATATTTGCCACCGCGTCAGATGAAAAATTTCTTTCAAATACTTCAATATGCAAAGGGGCAAGGGAAGGAGATTTTTTTTAATATCTTTTTCAATCTTATCTTTATATTAAGTGGCGCATTTTCGCTCACATTAGCAATGCCACTACTCAAATTTCTGTTTTTGTCAGAAAAACCTGAGCTACCAGCTAAAACTAACAGTTTGGATTTTAATACAGTATATCAAAATGCGATGTCAGGTTTTTATGAATTGGTAGCCGAAGATAAAAAAACAGCTCTCCTTGTCATTTGCCTCTTTCTTATCGTTTCTATTACAATTAAAAATGTTTCAAGATATCTTGCACTAGTCAATCTTAAGATTTTGATTTTCAAAAGTATAGAGAAACTTAAGAATAAAATATTTGACAAAGTGCTCACACTCCCCATGAGCTTTTTTAATCATGAGAAAAAAGGTGATGTAATTTCCAGAATGAGCAATGATGCCAAAGAATTAGAGTGGGCAATGTCCACATCACTCGAATCCATTTTTAAAGATCCTGTTACAATCTTGATTTATCTCGGAATATTAATATACATGAGCCCCATGCTGACGTTATATGTGCTGTTGTTACTACCTGTTACAGCATTGATTGTGTCATTTTTAGGAAAAAAACTCAAAGCAAAATCAAAGCAAACACAAGAAAAATTAGGTGTTCTGATGTCATTTCTTGAAGAAGTTTTAGGCGGAATGAAGATTGTAAAAACCTTTAGTGCTGAAAATTTGATGAGAAAAAAATTCGGGATGGTTAACCGAGAAACCACTAAACTCAGCATAAGTGTTAATAAAAGAGTAGATTCTGCATCACCCATATCCGAAATATTGGGAATAACTATTGCGGCTGTTTTGCTTTGGCTTGGCGGCAATATGGTTTTTGAAGGTGCAATAGAACCGGAGGTTTTTATAGGATACCTGATTGTTTTCAGCCAACTCATTCCACCTTTCAAACAGTTTTCTTCTGCATTTTATAATGCTCAAAAAGGAATCGCTGGCGCAAATAGGTTGGAAGAAATTATGGCAACGGATATCCAAATCTACGAAAATCCAAATGCCCTCACTTTAGAAACATTCCAACATCAAATTGAATTCAAGAATGTTAGCTTTAGTTATGGACACCACAAGGTTTTACAAAACATAAACCTGACAATTCCAAAAGGGAAAAAGATTGCATTAGTAGGTCAATCAGGCTCCGGCAAAACTACACTGACAGAATTAGTGCCTCGATTGTATGACATATCAGAAGGCGAAATCCTGATTGACGGGCATAATATAAAAGACTTAAAATTTGCCTCACTAAGAAAACTGATTGGCACTGTAAATCAAGAATCTATCCTATTCAACGACAGTATTCGCAATAATCTTCTGATAGGCAAGCAAAATGCTGATGAAAATTCCATGATAGAAGCGCTGTGCATGGCAAATGCATGGGACTTTGTGAGTCAAAAAGATGCCGGTCTGGATGAAATCATTGGAGAGCGCGGCAACAAACTGAGCGGAGGACAAAAACAAAGAATCAGCATTGCCCGCGCCATTCTCAAGAATCCTGAAATATTGATTCTTGATGAAGCTACATCAGCACTTGACTCTGAATCAGAGAGGTATGTACAAGAGGCATTAGACACATTGGCAAGCGGTCGTACCACTTTGGTAATTGCACACAGGCTTTCAACTATTTTAGATGCAGACGAGATTGTTGTGATGTCAGAGGGAAAAATTGTAGAACAAGGTTCGCACAAGTTGTTGTTAGAGAAAAACGGAGTATATAAAAAATTGTATCAGATTCAGTTTCAGGATAATTAATCTTATATATCCCGTTGATATACAAGGCAGTAACAACAAAAATCAAAAGTTCTGAAATTTTCATTACAAATACATTTTAGAATTAAAAAAGAATTCTTACATTTGCACCCCATTTAAAAAGACAAGGCTATGTCAAGAGTATGTGATTTAACCGGAAAGAAAGCAATGAAGGGAAATAACGTTTCCCACTCAAACAGAAAAACCAAGAGAAGATTTTATCCAAATCTTCAAGAGAAGCGATTCTTTATTCCGGAAACTGGCGAATGGATAACGCTAAAAGTATCAACTTCTGCAATTCGTACTATAAACAAAATAGGTATTACAGAAGCATTAAACAGAGTTATTAACAACGGAAAAATCTAAGCACAATGGCTAAAAGTAAAGGAAATAGAGTTCAGGTAATTTTGGAATGTACCGAGCAGAAGAACACCAATGTTCCGGGCATCTCAAGATATATTACAACAAAAAACAAGAAAAATACAACTGAGAGGATAGAACTTAAAAAATTCAATCCTTATTTAAAGAAAGTTACCGTACACAAAGAAATTAAATAATCATGGCAAAGAAGGCAATTTCAAAACTACAAGGCGTAGAAAGAAAAGGATATATTAAAGTAATCAAAGCTGTAAAATCAGAAAAAACAGGAGCTTATACTTTTAAAGAAGAAGTTCTGCCTGAAGATTTGGCTAAGAATTACTTTAAATCATAAGATATTGTAAACAAATAGTTTCATACAAGCTCTCTGAACAGAGGGCTTTTTTCGTTTAATAAAATGGCATTTTTTGATTTTCTAAAAAAGAAACCGAGCGAGCAGGAAGAAAAAGACGCACTCAATCATGGATTAGAGAAAACACGTACGTCTTTTCTTGGAAAACTTGGACGCATAGTAGCCGGAAAATCCGAAGTGGATGATGATTTTCTGGATGAATTGGAAGAAGTACTTATTACATCTGATGTGGGTCTAAAAACCACGCTCAAAATTATTGACAGACTCAAGACAAGAGCAGAAAAAGACAAATATATCAACAAGAATGAACTGCAAACCTTTTTAAAAGATGAAATTTCAAAATTACTAACCGAGAACAAAGAAAAAGGCGCTATTCAAAATAATTTCAAAATTGAAAGCATAACAAAAGAAAACCCATTGGTACTGATGGTTGTTGGGGTCAACGGTGTTGGCAAAACAACTACCATTGGAAAGCTTGCACACCAGTTTAAGCAAGCAGGTGCAAAAGTTTTGTTAGCTGCGGGGGACACCTTTAGGGCAGGTGCTGTTGACCAATTGAAAATTTGGAGTGAACGAGCCGATGTAGATTTCTATTCACAAGGAATGAATACAGATCCCGCAGCAGTAGCTTTTGAAGCAGTAAAAAAAGGCAAAGAAGAAGGCTATGACATCATTATTCTGGATACTGCAGGACGATTACACAACAAAATCAATCTGATGAATGAGCTTGCCAAAATTAAAAGAGTGATGAGCAAAATTATTCCAGAGGCTCCCCACGAAGTTATGCTCGTTTTAGATGCCTCCACCGGTCAGAACGCCTTTGAACAAGCAGATAAATTTACACAAGCCACAGAAGTTACTTCGCTGGCTTTAACCAAACTTGACGGCACTGCCAAAGGAGGCGTAGTAATTGGCATAAGTGATAGTTTTGGAGTGCCTGTTAAATATATAGGTGTGGGTGAAAAAATGGAAGATTTACGCATTTTTGCACCTGTTGAATTTATAGAATCATTGTTTTATGAGAGCAAGATCAGCTAAGAAAAATAAAATCAATATTGTAACATTAGGTTGCAGTAAAAATCTTGTGGACTCTGAAGTCATGCTCAGTCAACTCAAGAACAATAACATGGAAGTAACCCACGAATCACATAAGGATGATGCAAACATTGTTATTATCAATACATGTGGATTTATTGACTTAGCAAAAGACGAATCTGTACAAACCATCCTAAACTATGCTCAGGCGAAATCGCAAGGGAGAATTGAAAAACTATTAGTTACCGGTTGCTTATCAGAAAGATACAAAAGTGATTTAACCAAAGAAATTCCCGAGGTAGATGCATGGTTTGGAACAAGAGAACTGCCCAAGCTACTGCAAACACTTGGCGCAGACTATAAACACGAATTAGTTGGCGAGAGACTCACAACAACACCTTTTCATTATGCTTATCTAAAAATTTCTGAAGGATGTGACAGACCTTGCTCATTTTGTGCTATTCCTCTCATGCGCGGCAAACATGTCTCTAAACCCATTGAGTTCATTGTTCAGGAAGCTGAAAACTTGGTCAAAAATGGGTTGAAGGAGTTGATACTAATTGCCCAAGACTCAACATATTATGGTCTTGATTTATATGGCGAACGTAAACTGGCAGCATTATTGGATGCGCTTGCGCAAGTAAATGGAGTGGAATGGTTGCGCTTACACTATGTTTTCCCCTCTCAATTCCCTATGGATGTTCTTGATGTGATTGCCAAACATGACAACATCTGTAAATATATTGATATCCCTGTGCAGCACATTGCAGATCCGGTGTTAAAAGCTATGCGCAGAGGCATTACCAAACACAGAACCATTGAACTACTGAATTCTATTAGAGAGAAACTACCGGAAGCAGTTATCAGAACTACATTAATTGTAGGACACCCCGGAGAATCTGAGCAAGAATTTGAAGAATTATGTGAATTTATTTCCGAATTTAAATTTGACAGATTAGGAGTTTTTGCCTACTCACACGAAGAAGGCACGCATTCGTTTACACTCGAGGACAATGTTTCTCAAGAAGAAAAAGAAAGAAGGGTTGCAACCATTATGGAAATACAAAGCCGTATTTCCGAAGAAAAAAATCAGCTTAAGGTTAGTAAAATATTTAAAGTTTTAATTGACAGAAAGGAAGGAAACTGGTTTGTTGGAAGAACCGAAGGTGATTCGCCCGATGTGGACAACGAAGTGCTATTTGATGCAAATCAATACTTTCTCAGACAAGGGGATTTTGTTCATGCGGAGATTCTTTCTGCAACAGAGTACGATTTAATTGCTAAACCCGTATAAATGATTTATTCAGTTTCACATCAGGAATTGGACATCCTTTCAACATTTGTTAAATCATTCATTTTTAATGAAAAGACAACAGAGTTCTTGCAGATAAAGAATGATTTCAGCAAGGTAAAAGTACAAATTGAGCTACGAAAAGGTTTTAACCAAATCCAGCGCAACGTTTTGGCGGATGAAATGGAAAAACAATATTCATTTCTGACTGAAAAAGAGAAAACAGATTCAGCGGTTTGGAACAATATTCAACTGCTTAGAGAACAAAACTCCTACACACTCACCACCGGGCAGCAGATTCATATCTTTTTAGGACCGATGTATGTTCCACACAAGATTATGAGCACTGTATCTAACTGTCTAAAACTAAAAGAAGAATACCCCGAATTCAATTTTATACCCATTTTTTGGATGGCTACCGAAGATCACGACTTTGAAGAAATTAGGTCTGTCAAACTATGGAATAAGGAATTCGTCTGGCAGGAAGAATCAGGAGGGGCAACAGGAGCGTTAAGCTGTCGAAACATTTTAAATGTAATTGAACAAATCCGAAGCAGTTTCAACCTAAAACCGGAAGAAAACTCCATACTATCAATATTTGAAACGTTTTACTCCAACTCTAACACACTATCAGAAGCTACCATCAAAATTGTCAATCATTTCTATGGTCAATACGGAGTGATTGCTTTTGATGCTAATAAAAAGTCTTTAAAAGAATATTTCACACCCTATATTATTAAAGAACTTAAAGAAGGATTTACGTACAAAGCCGTAAAATCATTTTCTGACGTCATCAAAAACAAAGGTTTTAATACACAAATTGGCGCCAGAGATACCGCGTTATTTTTATTTGTAAACAACAAACGTGAGCGAATAGATAGGGTTGACAATGACAATTTCAAACTACATCCATCCGGTCGCATATACACCACAACAGAATTACTTCAAATTGTCGAATCCAATCCTGAATTATTTAGTCCTAATGTTGCATTACGTCCTTTATTCGAGGAAGTAATTCTGCCAAATCTAGCATATTTTGGCGGTGCCGGAGAAGTAGCATATTGGTTTCAACTAAAAAATGTATTTGAACAATGTAATATCCCAATGCCTATCTTAATATTAAGGAATATGGCTGTCTATATTAGCGGCAAATCGCTCAAGGCATGGGAAGAATTAGGATTTTCCGTAAATGAGCTACTATTATCATCCGATACTTTCCAAAAGATTCTAACAGAAAAGATAGCGAGTAACTCAACATACTTACATATTGAACAAGAGTTTGAAGCATTTATTCAAAAAATTTGTGACACTACATATCAAATTGATTCTCAGAGCGTCAAATCAATAAAATCCTCCACAAAAGAGTGGAAGAAAAGTTTGAAGTCACATTTTGATACTTTGGAAGCAAAAATCCTTGAACAAAATACTTCTAAAATTAAAAAAATAGAAAAAATTCGCTCAATCATATATACCGAAAACACATTACAGGAACGCACATTCAGCTTTCTTGAACACTGTTTTAAAGCAAATATCGGCAAAGATTATTTACAGGACACATATACTAATAACACAAATATTGACGTTATAGTCGATTAAAAAGCAAGGATTATCAATTTCAAACATTCGAATTGAAATGAGAAAAAAGTAAAAAAAATTTGCTGCATTCCATTTAATACTTATTTTTGCGCCCTAAATCGACAAAAAAATCAATACATAAATAACATGACAACAGTAAAATCAGTATTGTTCAGTTTACTAAGTTTAGGTGTAATTTCAGTCTACGGACAGACAGAAAACACCAATAATACTTGGAAAAGACACCCATTTGCACAAGTAAAATATCCTGATGGGAAAGGAGGTGAAAACGTACAAAAAGACTCAGGACAGCACATGCAAGCAAGCGGTTTCTTGGACAGAAGAGCTAAGAAATGGTCTGTTGGGCTAAAAGGCGGAATCACACAATTTTATGGTGATGCCGACAAAAGCAAAATTGGTTGGAATGCCGGTTTATTTGTAAAGTATTCTATTTCGCAAACATTTGCATTAAGAGGTGAATACAATATGGGTACATTGGCTGGTGAAAGAAAAGACCAAGGTCCAACACTATTTAAAGATGGATTTAAGTTTAACAGCAAAATTCAAGATTGGAATGTTCAAGCCCAATTTACACTTGGTAATATTTCATTTATTAGACCTTTAAGAAAGACTCAAATGTATTTCTTTGGTGGTATTGGACAAGGAAGTTTCCGTTCAGAAGCTTCATTTACTGACCAAAGATTAACTTTGGGCGACTATTACCTAAACTCCTATTTTGGATTAGGTACACCAAACCCTAATTTAGGCAAAGAAGTAACCGAAAAATATGAGGGCAGACATTTGATTTTGCCTTTCGGATTTGGATTCAAGCATTATTTAAGCAAGAGTTTCGATTTAGGTCTTGAATATCGCATGACCTATTTAAGAAGTGATGACATAGATGTGTATAATACCGCAGTATGGAAAAACAGATGGTTTGATATGTATTCAATGACCAACGTAACGATTGCCTATAAATTTGGTAACAAAAACACTCAGCATTACGACTGGTTAAATCCCGTTGAGTCTATTTATGATAAAATGACTAAGCTAGATGAGAAAGTAACCAAAGTAACTGAGGATGATGACAAAGACGGTGTTTCTAACTATTTTGATAAAGAAACAAATACTCCTGAGGATTGCAATGTATATGGAAGCGGTAAATCCGTTGACTCTGATGGTGACGGAATTCCGGATTGCAAAGACAACGAACCTTTTTCTCCAAAAGGTGCACAAGTTGACGAAAACGGTGTAGCAGTTGACTCAGACGGTGATGGCGTTCCTGACATGCTTGATAAAGAACCTCATTCACGTCCTGGAGCACTTGTGGACAGAAACGGAGTAGAAGTTCTTCAGTGTTGCTCATGTGAAGATGTAGTATTCCCAAGTGTTTATTTCAGCACTGCTTCTGACGGCACAATTAAACCTGAATACTATGCAGTTTTATATCAAATTGCAGAAAGAATGAAAACTTGCCCTGATAAAAAATTAATTATCTCAGGCTCAGGTGACAAGAAAAGCTCAAAATACAACTCTTCAACTAACACAAGAAGAATTGATGCTATTGTTAAGCACTTGAATGAAAAATATGGTATTTCAAGAGACAGAATTATTACCGATTATAAAGGTGAAAAGAATACCAGCACTGATAAGTCAAACGCAAACAGAAGAATTGATTTCAGATTCTAACAAAATCTGTAAAAATACAAAACAAAAAAGCCTGTGAAATCACAGGCTTTTTTGTTTGAGAGATATTTGCAGGCAATTTTTATTGGCATATACAGTTGAAAAATGAAGTAAATTTGCAGCACATTTATTTGATCAACACACTTGCTTGAATTGTATAGTTAATCATGGAAAAGACCGAACTCATTGCAGAAATAAACAGATTACGAAAGGAGAAAAATGCGGTTATTTTAGCGCATTATTATCAAGAAGAAGATATACAAGATATTGCTAATTTTGTAGGAGACAGTCTAGCTCTCGCAAAGAAAGCAGCAGAAACTAATGCAGATATAATTGTTTTTTCGGGAGTACACTTTATGGCTGAAACTGCCAAAATTATTAATCCCAATAAAAAAGTTGTACTGCCGGATATGCGTGCAGGATGTTCATTAGCAGACGGCTGTCCACCTGATGCATTTCGGAAGTTTAAAGAGCAATACCCAGGACATGTCGTAGTTACCTATATCAACTGCTCAGCAGAAATTAAAACCATGAGCGACTGGGTTTGTACTTCATCCAATGCTAAAAAGATTATTAATGCCATTCCCAAGGAGCAGCCTGTTATTTTTGCACCTGACCAAAATCTTGGCAAGTACTTAATGCAGGAAACGGGCAGAGACATGGTTTTGTGGAAAGGCTCTTGCGTAGTGCATGAGGCCTTTTCTATAGAGAAACTTTTAGATTTAATAAGCAAATACCCTAACGCAAAAGTTGCGGCTCACCCTGAATCACAAACACACATTTTGAAAATAGCTGATTTTATTGGTTCCACAGCCGGTATTCTGAATTATATTAAAACAACCAATGAGACTGACACTTTTATTATAGCTACCGAAGCGGGCATTTTGCATAAAATGGCGCAAGACAACCCCAATAAAGTACTAATCCCAGCTCCTGTTGATGAAGACAATACATGTGCATGCAGCGAATGTGCATTTATGAAACTCAATACGCTGGAGAAATTATATCGTTGTTTAAGAGATGAAACTCCGGAAATAATATTGGAAAAAGAATTAATTGAAAAAGCTTTGGTTCCGATTGAGCGAATGTTGTCATTTTCATAATTAAATTCACATCCCAAATCAATCCTTACGCATAATTGACTTACGTTCACAATACTGATATTCTGGTTATAGGTTCCGGTGCATCCGGTTTATTCTTTGCGCTTAAAACAGCCAAAAAAAGACCTGACATCAATATTCTTATTATGACAAAAGCGTATGCAGATGAGAGTAATACACGATTTGCACAAGGAGGAATTGCAGTTGTAACAGACAACCTCAAAGCCAGTTTTGATAAACACATTGAAGATACAATGAATGCAGGAGGCGGCTTGAGTGACAGAAGAGTGGTCGAAATGGTTGTACATCAAGCACCTGAAAGATTAAAAGAACTTCTGGAGTTTAATGTGGAATTTGATAAAAAAAACAGCGGAGATTGGGACTTAGGTTTAGAAGGAGGGCACACACAACATAGAATTCTGCATCATAAAGATATTTCGGGTTCTGAAATATTAAACAAGTTGCTGCTTCAAAGTTTGAACACACCTAATATTAAGGTACTTGAAGATAGTATTGTTTTTGACCTCATCACCCATGCTGGCTCATGTTTAGGAGCCACATATTTTAATAAGAAAGAAAACAAACTTGAATCCATTTTAGCGCGCACTACTCTGTTGTGTACCGGAGGCAGCGGACAGATTTTCAAACATACTACAAACCCTAAAATTGCCACAGGAGATGGGGTTGCTATGGCATACAGAGCAGGTGCACAGATTAAAGACATGCAATACGTTCAATTTCACCCAACAGCACTATATGAAAAAGATAAAAACCCATACTTTCTGATTTCAGAAGCTGTACGAGGATTTGGAGCTTATATCGTGAATGATAAAGGTAATCGTTTTGTATTTGAAACAGACCCAAGAGGCGAACTTGCCACCAGAGACATTGTCACCAAAGCAATTGACAGAGAAATGGAAAACACAAGCAAAGAGAATGTTTACATAGATTGCAGACACTTGGATTATGACAAATTTTACCAACACTTCCCTACTATCACACAATATTGCAACAGCATAGGAATAGACATTAGAAAGGATTTAGTTCCTATTGTTCCGGTAGCGCATTATCAATGTGGGGGAATCAAAGTTGACATAGACTCACAAACATCCATACCTAATCTGTTTGCTGTAGGTGAATGTTCCTGCACGGGGCTACATGGCAAAAACCGATTAGCTTCTAATTCTTTGCTCGAGGCTTTAGTTTATGCACATCAAAGCTCAGAATACATTTCCAAACATATTGACAAAATTGAGTTACCAAATATTGATTTTAAAAAACAACAGGAGGAAATAATTGCATTCGCTGTTAATAGTGATACTTCCCAATTTGTCAGTAGCTTGAAAAAGCAATTGCAAGAAACAATGACTGCTCTCTTTTTGAAAAATACGCCTTTAGAGAAGGTTCAATTCATCCTTAATGAAATCAATACAAAGTACGTTGCGCTGATACATGGAGACTCAACCACACTACAACTTAAGGAACTACACAACATGTTAATTGTTGCAAACTTGATGCTAAGTGAGTTAATGGCTGAAAATCAACAAATAAACCCTCAGTCTAAGAATTAAACTTATCTTTCTCCAACAATTTGTAAGTTCTATTTTTCTGCATCCACATCATAGAACCATTGTGAAAATAATTTCCGGCATGAATCAAAAATGCTATCCAGAAACCCAATTCGGAAGCCACCCATTTTTTATCAGATTGTCGAATAATTTTTCTGAAAAACATAAATAAAAACAACATTCCACATAAACCCATCTCCGAAAACCAACGAATCAAACCACTCGCACCATCAAATTGATTAAAATGGGCAATGACAATCTGCTTATCATGTAGTGGTTTTGTAATAAACTCATTATATGCCTCACCATGACTGCCCAAACCTCCACCTGATATAGGGTTTTGAACAAATTGTTTCCAAGCAACTATTGTATTGAGATATATGGCACGCGATGAAGTATTGGTAGAATTGAGCGTTTGTACATCCGGCAATTCCGGAAAGTTTTTAAATATTGATAAAGTTTCAGTCACGCGAAGCTGAGTGCCTTTATAAAATGCAAACGATATAACCAATAAAAGCAACATCACCACCTTCATTATTATGCCTTTTGCCGAAGAACGTTTTATGATAGAAAAAATAAAATAAAGTACTAATACCAACCATCCGCCTCCACTAAAAGTAAAAAACAACCCTATGAACAGAATAAGCAAATACAATTTTTCATTTGCAAGCAAAACCCTTCCCTGTTCTAAATAATAAATTATAACGGGTATAAGAAGCATGGCTAATGGAAAAGGCTCATTGACAATACTAAAACATCTGTATAACCCAAGCCCTCCCCCTTTTTTGGGTGTAATGTGGATATCCAAGACATGCAGTATTTGTTCGGGGATAGTCAAAAATGCTGCAATAAAGGCAATACTGAAATAGATGTTCAAAATGTTATTTTTCTCTTCTTGCAACAAATAAATCACAATCCATGCATAACCAAAAAGCAACCATCCCGCTACTTGCTTTGCCCATTGAAAATATGAATAAGGATGAATCCAAAGACTGATGAGCGAGAGAGTCGCTATCACACCCACAAACAACAGCCATTTTTGTTTAAGTAATCTAACAAATCCCAATTTCATCACACCATACACAATGACAATCAGATATAATGGATAATACCAATAGAAATCGAAAAGGTGTTGAAAATTCTGAACTTTGCTTGTTACAAATACAGACAAAACCATCAAAAACGTGAGTACTTCTGCCACATTGGGAAACCTCTTTAATGTAAATGACGGATTCAATAGCAATCAATTTAGCCTACATATCTGAGCACCTCAAATGTTTCTGCATATTTTGCATGAATTTGCACACCGCGCGTTGTAGCTAAAGAGCGAACAAACTCAGCATTAGCATACATTCTATGCGACTGCGACTTATATACCTCGAGGGCTTCAATTTTTTTTTGCAAATCAGTTTCAGACAGTTTGATAAAACCGCTTGTGCTGAAATTAAGGTTGTTCCAGGGCATTTCGTAGCACAAAATACTGCTGAATTTGAATGCTCGCAGCCCCTCCTCTGCAATGGTTTTGTGGTCTTGATGAATGTCGTTGAGCGAAGGCATCAATACCAAAGAAGGTTTAATTTTTTCTCTAAGCGCAATCAGATTCTCAAGAATTTCTTGCCTGTGATAATTAAAAGTCCTTACTTGGTAATCAAACAATATAAGCCTCTGAGCAGGGATACCAAGAACTTGAGTAGCTTGTTTCACTTCTGTTATCAACACATCTTCTTTAAACTCAGGCTGTACTGATTGTTTGCAAGCAGAAAATGCTGCATAGTAAACTTCTCTGCCCATGCTGTTTAGCTTATGGATTGTTCCACCGCAGCCAAACTCACCATCATCGGTGTGTGGTGCAAGAACAAGGACCGGTGCATTGTTGTTTAGTAGTTCCATAGATTAATCTATAAATGGATAATGAGAAATTACAATGGGATATTGCCGTGTTTTTTCTTAGGTAGGTTTACTACTTTATTCTTCAACATTTGGAAAGCCGCAATTAATTTTTGGCGGGATTCTTCCGGAAAAATCACTTCGTCAATAAATCCACGTTCTGCGGCTCTGTAAGGATTGGCAAAAATATGAGCATATTCAGCCTCTTTTTCCTGCCATGCCTTTTCAGGATCGGCAGCAGACTGAATGTCTTTTTTGAAGATGATTTCTGCTGCACCTTTGGCTCCCATTACAGCAATTTCGGCAGTTGGATAGGCAAAGTTCATATCAGCACCAATGTGTTTTGAGTTCATTACATCATAGGCTCCACCGTATGCTTTTCTAGTAATAATTGTAATCCTCGGCACAGTTGCTTCGCTGAATGCAAACAACAGCTTAGCGCCATTGGTAATAATGGCGTTCCATTCTTGGTCTGTGCCGGGCAAAAATCCGGGGACATCCTCAAAAACAAGTAAGGGGATGTTAAACGCATCGCAGAATCGCACAAACCTTGCCCCTTTTTGAGAACTATGCACATCCAAACAACCGGCAAGGTAAGCCGGCTGATTAGCCACAATACCAATACTTTTACCTGCAAGTCTGGCAAAGCCAACAACAATATTTTCAGCAAAATTTTTGTGTACTTCAAAAAATGATTCTTCATCTATCACACCCTCTATAACCTCTCTAATATCATAAGGCTGATTGGGGTTTGAGGGTACAATACGCTGCAAAACATCACGACTTTCATCTCCTTGCGGCTCGTATGGCAGGTCGGGTGCGGTTTCCTCACAGTTTTGAGGCAGATAGGAAAGCAGTTTTTTCAGATTATTCAAACATTCAATTTCATTTGCAAAAGCAAAATGTGCAACCCCTGATTTTGATGAATGGACACTGGCACCTCCAAGTTCTTCGCTTGTAACCTCTTCATTGGTAACCGTCTTTACAACATTGGGACCTGTAACAAACATATAGCTAGTATTTTCAACCATAGCAATAAAATCCGTGATGGCAGGAGAGTAAACCGCACCGCCTGCGCAAGGACCCATTATAGCGGAAATTTGAGGAATAACACCCGAAGCCAATGTGTTTCGATAAAAAATATCGGCATAACCGCCCAGCGATACCACACCTTCTTGAATTCTGGCTCCTCCGGAATCGTTTAACCCTATCACAGGCGCACCATTCTGCATTGCCAAATCCATTATTTTACAAATTTTTTCTGCATGTGTTTCAGACAAAGAACCACCAAAAACAGTAAAGTCCTGTGAAAAGACATACACAAGCCTTCCGTTTACAGTTCCATAGCCTGTTATTACGCCATCTCCAAGAAATTTCTGGTTATTCATTCCAAAGTCTTGACTTCTGTGTGTCACAAAAGCACCTATTTCTTGGAAAGAGCCTTCATCAAGAAAAAATGCGACTCTTTCTCTAGCGGTTAATTTCCCTTTTTTATGTTGAGACTCTATTCGCTCTTTTCCTCCACCCAAAAGTGCTAGTTCTCTTTTGCTATTTAACTTTTCACGCTTTTCCATTTATTCTTTTCCATTTATTCTTTTTCTAATTCTTTTTCTAATTCATCGGTCAATTCAAGGTTGTGATAAACCATTGTCACGTCATCGTCTTCCTCAAGTTTATCAATCAGTTTAAAAACCTTCAATGCAGTTTCTGTATCCAGTGCGGTAGTTGATTTGGGGATACGCTCAAGCTTGGCACTCGCGACTTCTACTTTATTGTCTTCAAATGCTTTTTGCATTTTACCGAAATCTTCAAAAGAAGAGGTTACCTCAACAATTTCGTCCTCCCACTCAATATCTTCTGCACCCATTTCTATGAGTTCTAATTCAAATTCTTCTTTATCCCTGCCTGCGATGGCAGCAAGGTTGATTTCAAAAATCCCCTTTTGGTCAAAAATGAAAGACAAGGAACCATTAGTGCCAAGGTTTCCATTGAATTTATTAAAAGCAGCTCTCACATTGGCAACAGTTCGGGTAGGGTTGTCGGTGGTTGCTTCCACAAAAACGGCAATACCTCCGCTTGCATATCCTTCGTAGGTAACATATTGCAAGTTTGCTCCTTCTCCACCTGCACCTTTTTTAATCGCTTTTTCTATTGTGTCTTTGGGCATATTCACGCCCTTTGCATTTTGAATGGCAAGTCTAAGGTTGGGGTTGAAATTCGGGTCGGGTCCGCCATCTCTTGCTGCCATGGTAATATTCTTAATAATTCCTGTAAATGCCTTGGAACGTTTGGCATCCTGCTTGGCTTTTCTGTGTTTAATATTTGCCCATTTACTATGTCCTGACATATCTAAATCTGATTCTATTAAGTTGCAAATTAAGTCCTTTTAGACTGATTTTTTCAAGCATACTATTCAAACAAGAATATCATGTATCATTGCAATTACACAACTTCCAAAATTAATATTAATGCTTACAACCATTATTGCTGCCACTATTCCTATTGTATTTATCTCAACGATTATTTATATAATTGACACAGAGAAAGAACCGATTCCCTTGCTCATCAGGTGTTTCTTGTGGGGAATGTTGATAGTGCTCCCCGTTATCTTGATAGAATCAGTATGGCAAATCATAGGAAGCCGATTGCACCTCAGTGGTTTTTATCGAAGCGTGTATGATGCTTTTGTAAGTGCCGGATTTTCGGAAGAGTTATTCAAGTTTATTGCCACTTGGCATATTTTGAGAAAGACAAAATATTTTGACCAATTCTATGACGGGATTGTATATGCGGTTTTTGTTTCAATGGGTTTTGCTTTGGTTGAAAACATACTATATGTGGCGGAACACGGGATGACAACGGCTGTTATCAGAGGTTTACTGTCAGTACCTGCTCATGCATTCTTTGGTATTTTCATGGGCTTCCATCTGTCGCTTTGGCGTATTGGCAAACCTGCACATAAGGAAGCAAACTTAGTATTAGCATTACTAATCCCTATTGCTATACATGGATTATTTGATTTTTTCCTGATGGATTTAAATTTGAGAATAGAATCTCAACCTTGGATTGTTCTGGTGTATATTATTTCTTTTTTTACTTTAAACCTTTGGTTCTGGCGTGCAGCATACAGAAGAATTAAGCATCACATCAAAAAGGACAAAATTGCAAACAACACAAAAAATGGGAATCTTCAATAAACAGCAAGGATGATTACAGCCTTCAAATTCATAAACAACTGCTTATTTCTATAAATTCTCAAATAAGTATTCAGTAATTTTAGTCATCAAGTGCAACCTATCCTTACCATAAACATTGTGCTTATGCCCCGGATAAACAAAATAATCCAGATTGGTATTATTGTTTTTGATACATTGTTGAACAAACAAGAGGCTGTGCTGCCATAATACTACATCATCATCGCAACCGTGAATCATCAATAGCTTCCCTTCCAGCTTGTCAGCATAATTGAGCAGATTAGCTTTGTCGTACCCTTCTTTGTTCTGATTCGGATTGCCCATATAACGCTCTGTGTACATGATTTCATACATCCGCCAATCAATGACCGGTCCACCGGCTACACCGACTTTGAAAACTCCCGGTGTGCGTGTCATCAGTGAAGTTGTCATAAAACCTCCAAAACTCCATCCATGCACTCCAATACGACTTGCATCCACATAAGGAAGTTTTTTCAGAAAATCAATGCCTACTAATTGGTCTTCGACTTCTTTTGTGCCAAGTTGGCCATACACAGCACTTTCAAATTCAAATCCTCTGTTGGCAGACCCTCGGTTGTCAATTGTAAAGACAATAAAACCCTGCTGTGCCAAAAACTGCATCCAAAGGTTGCTGGCTCCTAACCATGTGTTTCGCACCAATTGGATATGAGGACCGCCATACACATAAACAATGACAGGATAATTCTTGTTTTCATCAAAATTAACCGGCTTAATCATGCGGGCGTAGAGTGTTGTATTACCGTTTTGCAAGGGGAAAATGGATGTTTCTCCCAATTGGTAGTTAGTCAACGGATTCGCTGCAATATAAATATTGCGCAAAACAGCTCCTGTTTCACTCAACAAATCAATTTTTGTTGGAATGACAAGAGATGAATAAGAGTCAAGGAAGAAATTCCCGGTCTTATTCACCTGAACCGTGTGGGTTCCTTGTACTTCTGTAATTTTTCTAAGTTTAGCGTTTGATATCGCAATAGCATAAACATGTCTTTCCAAAGGACTGTCTTTGGTTCCTTCAACATATACATGTTGAGTTTCTTCGCTGATTCCAACAATATTGGTAACCACCCAAGGTCCATTGCTTAACTGACGTACAAGTTTTCCATTAGTTTTATATAAATATAAATGGTTGTACCCATCTTTCTGGCTTTGCCAAATAAATTGTTCGCTATCCCAAGGTAAAAACAATGGACCATGTTGAGGTTCAACATATTTTTCATTAAATTCACTTAACACTATCATATCTAGATTGCCATCATCCACCCAATAACGCTCAAGCCACATATTCTTCTGATTACGAGAAACTTTGGCTATATAAATATAATTATCATCGGGAGACCATGTGATGTTGGTAAGATATTGATCATAAGGACCTTCTATGTTTAAATAGCGAACTACATCCTTGTCTGTATCATAAATACCAATCTTGACGGTGTGACTTGTCGCCCCTGCAAAGGGATACTTGAATGTATGCATGGTTGCAGGTCTATCAGAATTTTGATAGGTACTGTAATCAGTTACAGCGCTTTCGTCCATACGGTAAAAAGCTAATTTATTTCCATCATTACTCCAAAACAAACCTTTCTCAATTCCAAACTCACTTCTGTGAACCGCTGTTCCATATACAATTCCGTATTTACCGTCTTCTGTCAATTGTCTTACTTTGCCCTCATTTTTGAGATACAGATTGTAATCTTTTGTAAATGCGAGTTTTGATTTATTGTTATTCCATTCCGGATTTTCAGCATCCACCGGTATCTCATTAACTACACCGGCAGTATTATCCGAACGGTTATACCTTATCACTTTATTTCCCGAATTAAACTCCAATGTGTTGTCACTAATCCATAAAATTTTGGGGAAAGCTGACAATGCCCCAACTTGTGCAAGTCCCAGTGCACTATTTAACAAGTCTAAGGTCAAGGATGAGTCTGTTTGTAGTTTGTCGATCCTTTCCACATAGAGCTTTTTGGTATCAGTTCGAGAATAAGCAAAATACTCGCCCGATGGCAGAAAACTCAGATTGGGCAGTCCTTTGGGATATAGGCTCGAATTAAGAACGGCATCTTCCAAAGTGAGCATCTGACTTTGAACAGCAAAAGAGAGAGGGAGCAGAAGGAAAAGTATTGTAGCTTTTCTTAGAACATTCTTGGTGTGTAGGAGGGTAATCATTGGTATAGAGTCATTGATTCAACAGAGCACAAACTAACTACTAAAATTTGAAAACTCCTAATACTGGTGCTGTGATTTTGCTACTTCTTTGATATAAATCGAACGAATTATTAATGGGAAAAATCACTAATGATTTCCTATACAGGACACCTCGGGTCCTAAGCAAAATATTGCATCAAAAATGGGTGCATTCTGAACAAACCCAAACTTATGAGCAAAAGGTTGAGGATATGGCTGAATTTCATAATGATGAGTTCGCAAACGTGGTTTAGCTGCAATTAACTGAATGTTCACATCCCATTGCAATGCCTTGTGTGCCCACTCCAAAACACCTAAAACAAAATTGATAAAACGTTCATCCTTCTGACTTTCTAAAACATTCCATAGTTTATAGTCATAATACTCAAAATATGGAGTTTTACCATATATGGTTTGAAGCGTATTTTTAAACTCTTTCAACCATTTTGATTGGTTTGAAATTAATAAATCAGATACTCGAGTATCAAATGATTTTTTTTGCAGAGGAACACTAAAGTTGCTGATTTTATTGGGACCTATTAACACACAGCGATTAGCTGCAAATGTTTTGGCGGATTCTATCTCATCAGAAAGTAGCAAATTTTTTCCATCACCGGAATAGTTTAAGAACCAATTCAAATCCGGAAACAAGTACACGGGTGCGATATAAAAATCAGGCTTTTTCAACAAATCCGTTATCTTTACAAAGTTCTAACATCTGTTTATTGCTCAACTTGAAAACAGGATGAATAAAATTGGGTAATAACTCAATTAAAGGCACAAGACAGAATCTTCTGTTCTGAATTTCCGGATGTGGCAATATCAAACTAGAATTTTGCATCACCATTGAGCCACAATAAAGAATGTCTAAATCTAATGTTCTCGCCCCCCATTTTTCTTTGCGCAACCTGCCTTTTTTTATTTCAATATTGAGCAATTCTTTCATCACAAACCTCGGTGGCAAAACCGATTTAAAAACAAATAATTTATTATAAAAATCCGCTTGGTCTGTCTTACCCCAAGCCTTAGTCTTGTATAGTGAGGACTCTAACACTTTGCGATTGAAAGCAAGTTTTGATAATTCAGATTTTGCAAAATTTATATTGCCAATAACATCTCCTATGTTACCACCGGAAAGAATACAATACAAATTGGTTTTTGACATATTTATTTTACCTTTGCCACTATGCAACACTATGTTTATGCAGAGATTTCAACCTTCCTTTATGTGATTTTCGGAATATTGTACTTACTCTATAAGTACTCTGCTTCCAAAAAAGGAAAGGAGAAAAACACCCCCAAACATTCGCATCCAAAAGTAGAAATTTTAGAGCAACTTGAAGAGTTACTTAAGAAAAAATCAAGTATTAAGATAGACCCCATACCTGCCCCCATAGCTCCACCCATTTATAACTATCAGAAAACGCCACAAAAAAAACCTATCAGTCAAAATCTGGATCTCGTTGATATTGATGAGCAAGACAATAGTGACGGGAGTATTATGGGAGTTTCAGCCAAAGAAGCAATTATCTTATCTGAAATTTTGAAAAGACCTGAGTATTGAAATTGAATTAATCAAAAAATAACTCACCTTTCATTGGCTTAATATCTTTGAAATCAAACAAATAACTGATATTTAAACCCAAATAACCACCGGAATACCCCATTTCAAAAAGCGGTGTATGCGAATTCTTATCATTGATTACATTGAGCGTCATAGGAGAACCTAATCCTCTTTTGTAAAGAACTCCAATCGTAAAACAATGACCGCTTTCAAACTCACGCATATACTCCACTCCTAAATTCAAACTATATGAAATTCGTTGATGGATAAAAGCTTCCACCGCAAAAGGATTATCCGGTGAAGAGCGCGAAAAGGTTACTTTATCTTTGTTTTGATTCACAAAAGTGCTCATGCCAACCAATTCTCTCATTGAAGATTGCTTGTTCATTGGCTGTCTCAAATAAAACCCAAGGGGTATTTCAAACCCCCATACATTCCCTCTAATATATTCATTAATAGGATTGTCATAATTGACAATTGTATAACTTTTTGAAGACAATAAAAAACCGGTATGTAACGCAAAACCTCCATTTAAACCGTATTGCGCCATTATTCCCCCCACCAAACCGGCTGCATTTTTTCTATTATAATCCTTTGGCAAAGGATCCATCAAGCTGACTCTTGAAAGATTGGGAGTAATTGCCAAACCGGCTCTAAATCCTTTTTGTGAATATGTGTTATAGGAAAACACAAATGCTAAAACAGAAAGTAGCAATAACTTGCGATTGGTCATGGGTTCAAAAATAAGATTTTTATCGGTACGAATAGTAACGGAAGATTCATGCAGAAAGTGGTCTGATACAATTCTAATCACTACTTTTGCAATATGGCTCTAACAACCACAAAGCTCCTGTTAACTTTTCATAATATTTTTAAAAACAATATTGATAATTCTGACTTGTTCAAAAGAGCAGAAATAGCTAATCCCTGGTTCACTGAGCGCAACTGCAAAATTACTTTCCAATCGTGGATGAAAGCATTAGATGACGCGAATGCTCAACAATGGTGTACACAAGAAAACCTTAGCTTAGAAATCAAACACTCTAACAAAAAAGTAGGATTGATTTTAGCCGGAAATATACCACTGGTCGGCTTGCATGACATCATTTGTTCTTTAATAATGGGATATGCTATAGTTGTAAAACCTTCAACGCAAGACTGCGTTCTCATCAAATGGATGCTTGCAGAAATCATCAAGGCATTACCCGAATTAAAAGATGCGATTGAATTAAGCGATGGTTTTGTAAAAAACGCAGATGCATATATTGGAACCGGCAGTAATAACAGTGCTAGATACTTTGAATATTACTTCAAAAGCAAACCAAACCTAATCAGAAAAAACAGGACATCAGTAGCCATTATTTATAATACGATTACAGACAAGGAGGCGGAAGCATTAGGAAAAGACATTTTCAGCTATTTTGGTATGGGATGTAGAAATGTTACTCACCTCTACCTCCCTCAAGATTTTCAATTTGAGAGATTGATAAATCAATGGGAGTCATACAGTGAGTTAATCCATCATAATAAATACGCAAATAACTATACCTATCACAAAGCCATTCTTTTGATGAACCTTGACAAACATCTTGACACAGGCTATTTGATTTTGGTAGAGAGAGAGCAAATACAATCTCCGGTTGCGCTTCTTTCTTATAGCTTCTACGATAAAAAAGAGGTTGTTTTAGAAAAGATTCAAATCGAAAAAGACAACATACAATGTATTGTAACAAATGATATATCTATCGCAGACAATGCGGTTTTGTTCGGACAAACACAAGAGCCTATGTTATGGGACTATGCAGATAGCATTAACACAATAGACTTTCTTCGAAACATTTAAAAAGGAGAAACAAAATCCTTAAACAAAGGTAATTTAGCATCTTTATCAGACACAATCGGTGTATCAACATTCCATTGAATATTTAAGTCAGAATCATTCCAATAGATGCCGCCTTCGGTCTCCGGATAATAGAAATCAGAGCATTTATACTGAAAAACTGTATAATCCTCTAAAGTTGCAAAACCGTGTGCAAAACCGCGCGGGATATACATCATCAATTTATTTTGTTCGGATAATTCAGCTGCAAACACCTTCCCGTATGTCTTGCTTCCACTTCTAATATCAACTGCAACATCGAGTACCCTACCCTTCACCACCCTCACCAGTTTTGCTTGTGGATGCGGGTCTTTTTGGAAATGCAATCCCCTGACAGCACCCTTCATACTCATAGATTGATTATCTTGCACGAAATTGTCAACAATTCCATTTTTCACAAAAACTTCTCGGTTATAGCTTTCAAAAAAATAGCCTCTTGCATCCTCAAAAATTCGAGGTTCTATGAGTAGCAATCCATCAATCCCAGTTTCGATAACTTTCATTCAAGGTCTCAAAATTAAGTTTTAATCACAAGAAATTCAGATAGTTTTACACTAATTGCCAACCCTAATAAATGAAAAAGCCCCGACAAAGCGGGGCAATTCCAAACCATTAACTTTAAACTATGAAAACTTTCTTAATTAATTCTGAACAACAGAAACAAAACTTCTGTCATTCTTTTTCTTCGTAAAAGTTACAATTCCATCAGTTAAAGCGAATAATGTATGGTCTTTACCTATACCTACATTCTCACCCGGGTGATGAACTGTACCTCTTTGACGAACTATAATATTGCCGGCTTTGGCTATTTGGCCACCGTACAATTTCACACCAAGTCGCTTACTGTGCGACTCTCTTCCATTATCCGAACTACCTGCTCCTTTCTTATGTGCCATTTCTCTTTAAATTTCTTAGATGTTAATTGCTTCCACTTTAATCTTAGATAACTGCTGTCTATGACCATTCAGTTTTTTGTAACCTTTTCTGCGTTTTTTCTTGAATACAAGAACTTTATCGCCTTGCACATGCTCAATAACAGAAGCTTTTACTGAAGCACCTTTAATTGTTGGAGAACCAACTTTGATTTTTCCTTCATTATCAATTAAAAGCACATTACTAAAATCTACAGTTGAACCTGCTTCATTATCCAATCTATGAACAAATAATGACTGATCTTTTTGCACTTTGAATTGTTGACCTGCTATTTCTACGATTGCGTACATTACTCTTGTTTTGAGGGGTGCAAATATAAAACAATTTTTTTCAAACACAAACTAATTTTTATTTTCTTTTTTGGTTATTCCATTCTCATCGAAAGATATAATCTATGTATAAAAAACTATGACAGCGGTCAATAAACTCCATACCTTTGCAGTTCACTCTACTTGTATGCTTCTCCGCAAAAAAAATCCCAAGCTGACAGATGTCACAACAGTTGAAATCCATGTATTTGGTTTTGTTCAAGGGGTTTATTATAGAAAATTCACAAAAGAAATTGCCATCAAGCTCAATATCAAAGGCTGGGTAAAGAACTTAGACGATGGTTCTGTCTTAATTATGGCAAGTGGCGAGCAAAATTCTATTGAACTTTTTATTGAAAAATGCAAGGAAGGGAATATTTGGAGTAAGGTTTCAAAGGTTGAAGTAACACCTGCGCAAAATGCAAAACCCTTTACCAATTACGTTATTATCAGAAAAGTATAGATTCTTCACTCATGGTGGTAGGGTAATTGCTTTTGAATAGTAAAAGCTCTATATAATTGTTCGCAAAAAACAGCTCTGACCATTTGATGGTTAAAAGTCATGGCAGAAAGTGACAATGCAAAATCCTTGCGCTTATAAATGTTGTTTGAAAATCCATAAGCTCCACCAATTAGGAAAACTATCCTACCTCTCGCATTAATCATCCAATTTTGAAGTTTATCGGCTAAACCAATGGATGATAGTTGCTTGCCATTTTCGTCCAGAATCACAACAAAATCATCTTTTTTTATACTCCCTAAAAACATCTCCCCTTCCTTTTCCATCAATATTTCGCGGTTTAAATTACCGGCATTCTTTACATCGGGGAGTACGAGCATTTCAAACTTGCAAAACCTAGACAATCTCATTGAATATTCATCAATTAGAGGCTGTACCCCTGCCAGGTTAGTTTTTCCAATAAAGCCTAATAAAATTTGCAATATTCTTAATTAATTGGAAAGTATCTTAAACAGTTCATCCAAATTGGGTGTCAAGATGATTTCAGTTCTTCGGTTCATGGCACGTGCTTCAGGAGTTTTTAAAGGATTAAGAGGAAAATATTCACCTCTACCCGAAGCAATAATTCGTTTTGGCTCTATTTTCCCATCATCGGTAAGTATTCTCACAATAGAAGTAGCACGCAATACACTCAAGTCCCAATTATCCTTCACATAGCTTCCTTTAAGAATAGGCACATCGTCTGTGTGTCCTTCTACCATTATAGTAACATCTTGCTGTTCCATTAACACTTTTGCCAACTCAAGCAATGCTTTTTTCCCTTGCGGATCCACTTCAATACTACCTGACTTGAATAAAAGTTTCTCCTGCATAGAAACATATACCTTACCATTTTTTACTTCAACAGTCAAACCGTTATTTTGAAAATCAAAGAGTGCTTTTTGCATTTTATCTTTAAGTACCAAAACAGTAGAATCTTTGGCACGCAAAATTCTTTCAAGCTCCATCACTCTGGCTTCTCTCTTTGCCAAATCAGCTTCCAAAGATTTTATTCTAAGTTCTGTATTGCGTAATTGTTCCTCTTTGTGCATCACATCTAACTCTCTTTGTTTAAGCAAATCTGACGTTTCAAGCAAGTCCCGCTTTGTTCTATCCTGTTCATCTCTTGAATTTGCAATGATTCTTTGTTGCAAATCTTGCAGATCATTATAGAGTTTCTTAGTTCTTTCTAAAGCCATATAACATTCAGCAGAATCTATCCTTAATGATGCAATATCCTTTCTGAGACGTTCCGCATTCTCTCTTTCAGCCATTAACTGAGTTTCAGCTTCTGCCAAACTTGACTGATACTTGTCGCGTTTTTGAACGCACTCATCATACTGGGTTTTGAGTTCAGAATATTTCCTTTCAGACACGCAACCCACAACAATCATGGACAATACAACAAACAAAGACGATAATTTTAGCACTTTCATAAACTTCGATTTAGCCCACGAAAGTACAATATCATGAAATTGCAAGGGGTAATTTAACCTAATCTAAACGGATTAGTTATAAAGAACTGTTTATAATAACAGACATACAGCAGTAGAATGCAAAGTGACATATATAAAAAAAGGTTGCCATTGCAGACAACCTTTTTTGTTCAGTACCCGGGACCGGGGTCGAACCGGTATGAGTGTTACCTCACTGGTGTTTGAGACCAGCGCGTCTACCAATTCCGCCACCCGGGCATATCCTTGTAAACAGGGCTGCGAAAATAGTATTTGAATTCATTTTAACAAAAAATATCTTTGCAGTAAAATTTACCTGATTGGGCAAACAACTCCTCATATTATTAGGCGGCATTTTTTGCTGTATTTTTCTGATTGAAATCATACTTAAGATATTCAACCCTTTTATCACCTCAAGCAATGCAGATAATTCAAGTTATTGGAACTCAGCTCCCAACTATATCTTAGAAATAAAACCTGAACATTTCAAAAAAAAGAATATCCTGTTTTTTCTAAGTACATCTTCTAACGATAGTTTACACAACTCTCTTTGGATTCAAAGATTAATGCAAGAAAAGTCAAACGAAAATTATGTTCAACTTGCGGACATTACTATTAATGATAAATTCCTAAACAATATCACATCTCTGAAAGACTATCTTGAGAAATATACCCCAAACACACTTGTTTTAGAAATAGACCCGGCTATCATCATAGATTTTGTTGATGTTCCTAATTATCATTTTGACAATGACAACACCAACAATCTTTTATACGCAAGGAATTCAGAAATTCTACATTCATTTAAGGCATTATTTTCACAAACTTATGATGATACCATAGTTAAATTTAACGCTTCAAAAACCTCTATTGGATACAAAGATACATCCCCCGTATTAGACAGTAAAATTCTATCTAAAGCCACGGCTATGTCAGATTTATTAGTGCGCAACATTATTTCGCTTCACCACTTTTGCAAGAAACGAGGGATTAGACTCATTATTGTTCCTTCGCCTATTCTATGGCGAGCTTCTGACATCAATGACCGCTACAGCAGACTACCTCTTAATAAAATTACACTTACTCACGAAACTCCAACATCTTGGTACGCAGAACTGTATTACTTGATGCTGAAGAGAATAGAAAAAAAACTACCCACAAGTATAACCTGGATTGAATTATACAAAAACTTTCCCTCTGACAGTCGTTTCTTTCATGATGGTCTCAGACTAAATGACTCCGGACAAGTTTTTTTTAGTCAAATGTATATTGGAAGATCCCAACTTATAAGAGAATATAGGGAACTTTTCAATTAAAATCTATACAAACCGACATTCAATTAATAGTTTATCAGGCTTACCTTTGCACCCCTTCAAATGCGAATCGAACTCTCCGGCATAATCATAGACAAACTCAAAGACACAAGCAAACAAACCTTGCAACCCGCATGGCTGATTGGCGGTTATGTGCGCGATTTATTACTCCAAAGAGAGTGTAAGGATATGGATGTGGTTGTTTTAGGTAGTGGAATTGAGTTTGCTAAACGTTTTGCAGAAAATTTAGAAGAAAATGTTAGCGTATCATATTTCAAGAATTTTGGCACTGCACAAGTAAAATACGAAGATTTTGAAATTGAATTTGTAGGTGCTCGCAAAGAAAGCTATCAGAGAGATTCGAGGAAACCATTTGTAGAAGACGGAACATTGGAAGACGATCAAAAAAGAAGAGATTTCACAATTAACACACTTTCTATCTCACTAAATGAAGCGGATGCAGGCGAATTGTTTGACCCATTTGAAGGTTTAAAAGATTTAGAAGATAAAATCATTCGCACCCCTCTAGACCCTGATAAAACATTCAGTGATGACCCTTTACGAATGATGCGCGCCATTCGATTTGCAGCGCAACTTGGTTTTGAGATTGAAGAAAAGACGCTCAATAGCATTGCCAAAAATAAAGAGCGTATTCAAATCATTTCGGGCGAAAGAATTATTTCTGAATTAAATAAGATTATTTTATCAGTCAAACCTTCCGTAGGGTTTAATTACTTATTTGACACGGGATTATTACATATTATTTTCCCCGAAATGGTTGCCCTACATGGGGTTGAATGGATAAACGGCAAAGGTCATAAAGATAATTTCTATCATACCTTGGCGGTTTTGGACAATGTTGCAAAACAGTCAGATAACCTATGGTTGCGTTGGGCGGCCATCTTGCATGACATTGCAAAACCTGCTACAAAAAAATTTATTGAGGGAGATGGCTGGACTTTTCATGGACATGAAGACAAAGGCGCGAGAATGGTAAAACCGCTGTTCAGAAGGATGAAATTACCCTTGAACGAAAAGATGAAATATGTAGAAAAACTTGTTTTTTTACACCTGAGACCCATTGCACTTACCAAAGAAACTGTAACGGACTCTGCCGTCAGGAGGCTGATGGTAGAAGCAGGGGAAGCTATTGAAGACCTCTTAATCTTGTGCCAATCCGATATTACTTCCAAAAATGAAGCTAAAAAGAAGAAGTATCTGGCAAATCTTGAATTGGTAAAACAGAAGATTGCCGAAGTGGGTGAAAAAGACCGATTAAGAAACTGGCAACCACCCATATCAGGAAATGATATTTTGAATAGTTTCAGCATTTCCGACCCCAAACAGATTGGCATTTTGAAAAATAAAATTCGCGAAGCTATTCTTGAAGGCACTATTGAAGACAACAAGACCAAGGCATTTGAGTTTATGATGCGTGAAGGCAAATCAATGGGTTTACAAATCACCAACAGCCTCAACACTACTAAAAATAAATAATTACATTTGACACCCACATTTACAAAATATGATTTATAGATTTAAAATATGGTTTGAAGACGATGATGAAATCATCCGCTGGATTGATATGAAACCCACTCATACATTTAAGGATTTTCACGCAACTATACTCAATGCGATTGAATTTAAAGACAAAGAGCCTGCTTCCTTTTTTCTTTCCAATGACAAATGGGCAAAAGGATTGGAAATTACATTGGAAGATATGGGTTTTGACGAATCGGATTCTCCCAAAAACCTAATGAAAGACAGTTTGCTCAAGAGCCATATCAACGACCCTCATCAGAAGTTTATCTATATTAACGATTTCATGCAAATGTGGACACTGATGATAGAACTTCAGAATATCATAGCAGAGGATGCAAAGGGAATTACATATCCTCATCTCTATAAATCAGTCGGAAAAGCCCCCAAACAAGAGACCGGGGTTGTTGATTTCCCGTTGATTGACGGCATGGAATTTGACAATCTTGCCGAACAATTAATCAAAGAAAAAGGCAAACACAGAACAGATGCAGACTTTTCAGAGGATTTATCTTTTGATGACGAAGACGATGACGATGACTTTGATGATGAAGATGAAGAAGACAAAGATGAATTTGGTCCTGAGTATGGGGAAGAATATGACGAAGGCGATCATGCCTAATTTACCCTAAATCTACACCCTATTGAAAAGGTTGATAGTCATAGCCGGACCCACAGCTTCGGGCAAATCCCAACTTGCTATCCAACTGGCTCAAAAAATAAAATGTCCTATTATCTCTGCCGATTCGCGTCAGGTTTACAAAGAACTGAATATTGGTGTTGCCAGACCTTCCGATGATGAGTTATCACAAGCTGAACATTATTTTATAGCATCTCATTCAATTCAAAATCCATTGAATGCAGGTCAATATGAGAAAGAAGTAATGACATTGTTGAGCCGTCTTTTCTCCAAACACAACAATATCATACTATGTGGTGGAACAGGTCTTTATATTAAAGCAGTTACAGATGGTTTAGATATTTTACCTAAAAGTGTACCTGAAATACGCTCTGAACTCAACCGTATTTTTGAAGAGCAAGGTATCAGTGCGCTTCAAGAAATTTTGCTCAAATTAGACCCTGAATTTTATCCTCAAGCAGAAATACACAATCATCAAAGGCTTATCAGAGCCATTGAAATTGCCAAAATCAGCGGAAAATCCAACCTTGATTTCAGACGCAAAAAATTAGCCACAAGAGCCTTTGAAACAACTTCCTATTGTATTGACATAGAGCGACATAGACTCTACGAAAGAATAAACAACAGAGTGGATGAAATGACTATTAAAGGGCTGGAACATGAGGCAAAAAACCTATTATCTTATAAAAATACAGAGCCACTCAAAACCGTAGGTTACAGTGAATTTTTTGACTATTTTGAAGGCAAAACAGACTATGCCACCTGCATTTCCTTAATCAAACAAAACACACGCAGATACGCCAAACGACAAATAACTTGGTTCAAGAATCAAGGCGACTTTACTTTCATTGCACCGGAGGAGCTCCTCCATTTGTTCTGATATTATGCACGACTTCTTCAAACCTCTCCATGCGTTTGAGAAACATCGCTTCAGAGTCAATGACAGGGTCTAAATATTTCGAACTCAGCTCTTGTAACTCACTAATACCATTTGACACTTCACTCAAATACAGCTTAAAATCTTGCTTTCCATAGTCTCCATCTTCAACAGACTGTCTCAGTGTATGGAGCTGAATAAGCAGTTCTTCAGCCTCCTTGACTATGCTTTCTATATGATGGTCGAGATTGTCATACATCATAGCAAATCCTTGATAATCAATTAAAATTTGCTTTAGCTCTCCATCTATTTGCTGTGGCTTATCCATGTTTTGGAAAGAATCAAGCATGGAAATAATATACTGTTTTCTGTGCGCAATCTCCTCAAAATCTATCTCATCCAATTTGTATTTTATTTGAGCTAAGTCATTTTGTAACGAGTCAATATACTCCAACGAGCGTTGCTTTTCATACGCAGATTTAGATTGTTGATTACAAGCAACAACTCCGAGAACTAATAGAATAATAAATAAAAAGTTGATTTTCAATTTCATTTCAAAAGTTAGACTTAATAGAAAAGACAAAATTTCTACCTGCAGATGCTATTCCGGAACGATACACTCTGTATCTCTTATCAAGAATATTCTCAATACCGACAGTAAAAGATATATTGTCCAGAAAGTGATACATTGAAATAAAGTTTAAAGTCGCCCAAGCGGGAGAATATACATTACCGTTTTTGTCCTTAGCATACAGATAGGACTTGCTAATTTCAGAGGCGTCCATCATTTTATAGCTGACTTGTGAGCTAAACATTGTATAAACCTGCATGGTTAATTTATTGTATTTGTATGTCAAACGTGACACTCCGTATGCTGGCGCAATATGTCGAGGACGGCTTAAGTTACCATCATCCATTTCTTCTGTTCCATCTTGAAAATTATATTTAGCAGAAAAAATAAATCCGGCAGGAAGTTTTACATCAACCCCAACAAAAGCTCCATATATTTTAGCATAAGCAGCATTTTGAATTCCATAAACTTCACTCATGACACCGTTATACATAACACTATCCTGCCCGTTAAACAAAAAAGGTCTTCGCACCATTGCTTGGTCTAAGTATGTATAGTATCCGGTTATTTCAAGTTTTAAAGCACTCCCAAAACTTTTAACAACATTAAGTTCTCCGTTATATACATATTCAGCTTGTAAGTTTGGATTTGGCACCACCACTTCTCCTGACACCACGTCAGTAATTTTACCAAAATCGTCCACATTGGGTGCTCTAAATCCGGTAGAACCATTTATACTCACAATCCAAGTTTGACTTGCTTTATATACGAATCCTAAACTTCCGGTCAAAGCGTTTTTATCCACCTTTGCGCTGTTAAAACTAAATGGGTAAAAAGGCAATAACCTGCTAAAGTCTGAGTTAATGTTATAATTATTAAATCGTCCACCTGCTTGCAAAGTCAACTTCTTAGAAAGCAAATATTGATAACTCAAATAAGCTGCATAGGACTGCCATCTGGATTGAGGATAACGGTCTTCGTAAGCAACAGCACTTCCGTTGCGGATATCAATGGCAGAACCATTGGAGATGACATTATTAAACACATACTCAACACCATAAAAAAAAGTGTTTCTATGCAACGATTTGACAAAATCCACATTGGCAGAATACGTTTCTACCCTATCTAATTGAGTTTTCAGGAGATTTTTCTTAGACCCTGTTAGATTTCTGCTTATTCTACTTTCTTCTGTATTTTGTACAGCCAATCTTACATTCATTTCATCATAGAAACGATTATTTCTGTAATGCGATAATGTAAAGTTATTCATCATCCATTTTTGAGGTCCATAGTTCCAGAAAGCAGCTGTGGGAAGTCCATTTTTCATTTCAATCAACTTATCATAACGACTATATTCCGAGGTTTCGGAAAAATGAAATGCATATTGGAAATCCCAGTAGTTATTTGGTTTAAAGCGGATTTTTTGCATTACATTAGTTTGAGAATATGCTGTGGGAATCTGCACCTTTGGGTCGGGGTTAGAAAACACCCTGTCAACACTGTCTATTCTCACAATATAATATGTTTTCAAATATTCCTGAGGACCGTATGCCCCCATTTTTAAATCTCCAAATTCATTGTGTGAAATACTGGTAAGCATAGACCATTTGCGCCAGCCAACATTCACATCAATGTGTCCTGTTTTTTCATTATTGGCAGAAGCAGTTCTCAATACCACATTGCCTTTCACTAAGGGGGATTGGGTAAAAGAAAATCCCGGTGTCAATGTCTTAAAGCTCATTACTCCTCCAATAGCGTCACTACCATACATTACTGAACCGGGTCCAAAAAAGATTTCCGCATTTTCCATAGCAAATGGGTCTAAGGAAATCACATTCTGCAAATTGCCTGAGCGATAAATTGCAGAATTCATTCTGACACCATCAACAGAATATAGCAGGCGGTTTGCTGCAAACCCTCTTATCATAGGACTTCCACCTCCTTGTTGACTCTTTTGGATAAATACCTCACCTGAATTTCCAAGCATATCGGCAGCAGTTTGAGGGTTAAAAAAAGCAATATCCTTAGGGGTAATCAATGAAATATGCGCAGGCACAAACTCGGACGTTTGCATCCAACGATTGGCAGAAACTACAACCCCATCAATGTTGATAGCAATGGGAGACAAGGATACATTAAAAGATGCTTTCTCAATTTCGGCATAACTCATCACCTTTGATTGAAACCCAAGTGCCCTAAATTCAATTTTCTCGACATTGACAAGCAAAGAAATATCTGCTTGCCCCATTACATTGGTAATCGTGCTAAAGGACGGATTTTCACACAAAATATTTACTCCATACTGCGGTTTTTTATCCTCTGCATTCAGAACTGTTACGATTTGCGAAAACACATTAGTTGAACTAATCAGCAGAGTAATAAACAAAACTATCTTTCTCATTTATATTCCTCCACAAATAAAAGCAATAACATCTCAGCAAAAGTTTTTAATTAAAATTTTCAGGGATATAAAGAGTATAGCGCCTTTTATTTTCTTTCAAATGATTGATTGTAACATAGATAGCCATGTTTTTGTCAATAAAATCCTCAATCAGTTCGGGCCACTCAATGAAACAAGGAGTATCCCCTTCAATATATTCCGAGCCTCCTATACTCCAGAACTCTTCAATAGAGTTCAACCTATATAAATCAATATGATACAGTTTTTGAGTCCCTACTCCATATTCATTTATCAAACCAAAACTTGGACTGTCTGTTACCTCATCAACCCCAAGCTGTTTAGATATAGCTTTAACCAAGGTGGTTTTACCCGTTCCCAAGTCACCTTGAAGTAAGACAATATTGCGCTCCGTCAAGAGTTCTGAAATTTTCTTAACTAAACTACCTATTTCATCCAAACTTAGTTCAAGGACTTCCTTCATTGCAGTTAATTGCTCAACGAAACCAATGGAACGAGCATTTCTTCCATGCTAATGCCTCCATGTTGTATGGTGTCGCGGTAATATTTTACATAGTGATTATAGTTATTGGGGTAGGCAAAAAAATCTGTTCCTTTACAAAATACGAACCCGGAACTTACATGAAGTTTTGGCAAAAAAGCCATCTCCGGTTTCTTTATTTCAAACACCTCTTTGGGGTTATAGCTCAGATTTTTGCCTTGTTTGTAGCGCAGGTTAGTAGTAGTATTTCTGTCTCCCATTATTTTCACGGGTTCCTGCACTTTTACTGAACCGTGATCAGTTGCAATCACTAATTTGACTTTCTTTTCAGCAATGCGTTGAATGGCTTCCCACAATGGTGAATGTTTGAACCAACTGTCTGTGAGTGAGCGATAAGCTGCCTCATCTTCCGACAACTCCCTCATAACACTTACATCTGTCCTGGCGTGTGAAAGTGTATCAATAAAATTATAAACTATCACATTGAGTTGATTGTTAAACAAATTAGGGATATTTTCAACCATTGCTTTTCCGTTGTCAAGATTGGTAACTTTGGTGTAGCTGTGTTTAATATTAACTCTGAGTCTTTGCAGCAGGTCTGCGAGAAAATCAGATTCATATAAATTTCTGCCTCCTTCGTCCTCGTCATTAGACCATTTGTCAGGAAATCGTTTTTCAATCTCAGATGGCAACAATCCACTGAATATGCTGTTTCTGCAATATTGTGTGGTTGTAGGCAGAATACTCAAACTCATCCCTTCGTGTTCTACTTTGAAAAGAGTTTTAATTGTTTCGGAAATTACTTTCCATTGGTCATAACGCAGATTGTCTATCAACAGAAAAAATACAGGTACTTTACTTTCCAAATGTGGCAACACTTTTCTTCTGATAAGATTATGGCACATCACAGGGCTGTCATCTCCCGTTTGCTTTAAAAAATCCAGATAATTCTTTTGAATAAAATCAGAAAAATTACGATTAGCTTCTTTCATTTGGGATTCCAGCACCTCTTTCATGCTTTGATCTTGCGCCTTTTGAATTTCAAGTTCCCAATAGACCATTTTTTTGTAAATATCCTTCCATTCGTTAAGCTTGCGGGCATCCATCATCGCCATTGATATATTTCGAAAATCTCGTTGATAACCTAAATTGGTTTTTTCGGACTTGATTCTACCGCTTTCAAGCAATTTTTTGAGAGAAAGAATAATTTGATTAGGGTTTACGGGTTTGATGAGGTAGTCAGCAATTTTGGAACCGATTGCCTCCTCCATAATTTGTTCTTCTTCAGACTTTGTAATCATCACAACCGGAATTTCGGGATAAGATTCTTTGATGCGTGACAAAGCCTCCAAGCCGGACATCCCCGGCATATTTTCATCCAAAAAAACCACTTTGGGATTTTGTTTGATAACAGCCTCAACAGCATCAGTACCATTATTAACTGTAATCACTTGATAGCCTTTTTTTTCTAAAAATAGGATATGTGGCTTGAGCATATCAATCTCATCGTCTGCCCAAAGAATTGTAATCGGATTCATATTGCAATATTAGTGAATATGCCTCTGATTTTTGTATTCAATCAGATATTTGTAAAGGTAATATACTGCTGTTCAGAGAAAATAAAAATCAACTTCTCTTTTTCAGAAAAGGATTATTCTGATAAATTCTTTCAATGATTTCAACCACTTTCAACCCTTCGAGTGCATTGGTAGTAACTACATTTCTACCTTTGAGCGTATCAATCACATTGTCATAAAAGAGGTTGTGATTGTTTGCAGAGCCTTTGTACCCTCCATAATCATTGGCAGGGTTAGCTTCCGGCAACTCAGGCATTTGGTAATCCTTAATATTGCATATTTCAACTTCATTCATATACTGACCGCCAATCTTAACAGTTCCGTTCTCTGCAATAATTGTCAAGGATGATTCCAGGTTCTTATCCCAGACGGCAGTTGAGTAATTAAGACAGCCCATACCTCCATTGATGAAATCAAAGTTGACTACACCGCTGTCCTCAAAATCCGTGTTTTGTTGATGTTTAAAATCTTGAAATTTTGCTTTGATATTGGTTATATCACCAAAAAGCCAATACATAATATCAATAAAGTGAGAAAATTGGGTAAACAGTGTTCCTCCGTCCAATTCCAAATCTCCTTTCCACGTGTCAGGCTTATAGTATCTTTCATCGCGATTCCAATAACAATTGATTTGCACCATGAAAATCTCTCCTAAAACTCTTCGTTCCAACAAATCTTTAATCCAGGCAGAAGGAGGAGAATAACGATTTTGCATTACACAAAAAACCTGTTTGGACATTTGTAAGGCTTTGAAAATCATTTTTTCACAATCAGCTTTGCTCAATGACATAGGTTTTTCAATGACAAGATTTTTTTGGGACGAAAGTGCTTTCAACCCAAAGTGGGCATGCAAACCATTGGGGGTGCAAACTGAAACCACATCAATCTCAGGATGTTGTTCTAACATTTCGTCTGCCGAAGCATAGAAAGGTGTTTCGAATTGGTCAATTCCCAATACACTTTTGTCTTTGATATCACATAAAGCCACTAATTCAGCTTCAGGATGACGATGTACCATTTCTGCATGTCTTTTCCCTATGTGCCCGCAACCAATAACGGCAAACTTAACTGTCCGATTTTGAATATTCATTGATAAAAATTTGTCTATCTCTAAAGTTACAATATAGATCTGCAATATTAGCTACTTCCTGGTTATGTGAAGTAAGAATTATTGTGTGACCTGCATTCTTGAGTGTTTTAACAGTTTGAATAATAATCTGTGTATTATGTGAATCTAAATTAGCAGTAATTTCATCCAACAACAGAATGCTACTCCTCCTGTATATAGCTCTCGCCAGCATCAACCTTTGTTTCTGTCCTTCTGAGATTCTATAACCTTCCTCTCCAATTTGACGTGTTTCACAATCCTCAATAAAATCTTCCAGACCTGCTTGGCGCAATGCTGTTTTGACTTTGTCCAAATCGGGCATACTATCTGACCCAAAGCATACATTTTCAACTATACCATCTTTTAACACATAAGGTTTTTGACTAATCAAAGCAATCTGACTTTGCCATGAGCGCAGATTATTGTCTTTGAGTACTTTGCCATCCACAAGTAGCTCTCCTTCCGTTGCCTTCATTTGCCCTGCAATAATGCGCATGAGTGACGACTTACCAACTCCTGACTCTCCGGTAAAAACCACAATACAGCCTTTGGGTATGTTCAAATTAACTTTATTCAATATCGGGGTTCCACTATTACTGTACATCAGACTCAAGTTTTTCAACTCAATTTCTTTTGCAAATGGGAGCATTTCTTCCTCAATAAATTTATTGTTATCATAATCTGAACTGTTGAGGTGTCTGCTATACAACCTAATTTGAACCAAATTGAGCTGAATTCGGTTAATTGCCGGAATCAAACGAAACAAAGCAAGTGCAAAAATAGACCCCATCATGATAAAATCCTCCGTAGGATTCATCAATCGTGCATACAAAATCAACATTATCAAACCAATTACCGAAATCAATTCATTTACCCTAAAAGGTATGATACGCAATGAATTAGTGTCTAATTCCCCCATTGCAAGGTCTAAAACTTTGGAAGATAAACTTTCCTTGAATTTGTCTTGCGCACTACTTTGTTTCATATCTAACATCCCACTCAGATTGACTGCCATACTGTCAAAGAGCTTCTTTCTTCTTTCAATATTTTTTTCACCTAAACTAATACTCCTTTGTCGAATCCACTTATAAGCAACCCCCCCTGACACAAGCAATATAACCATTAAACCCACAGAAACATAAGGATAGAAGGCTATCATTCCGATTACAATAAAAATCAGAACTACTAATTCTTGGAATAAGGTAAAAAGCGGTACAAATATGCCTTGTCCTAAATATAAGGGTTGAAAATATACTTTTTCTGAGAACAGAGAAGTATCAGTTTCCATTCTTTTCTCATAAGGGAGGTTCAAAAATTTTTCAATATTCTTAGCAGAAACAAAACTTACAATTTTAGCGACTAATTTGACTTGTTTCTTTTGCAGATAAAATGCTATTAACGATTTGAGCAGAAAGAATATGAGCACAATCAAAAGAAAAACATACTGATACCAAGCCGGCATCATTTCTAAGCGATAATCGTGCGCCTTTCCTGTATTCAACAACAGAAGCAATACCGGCAACAAAAAAGCCAGTCCTACAAAGTCAGCCAAAGAAAGCATTGACAATTCAGTCGCGTGTTTAAACACTTTAGGTCTAAGCACCGGTGGCAGAAAAGTCAACGATTTTTTAACTATTTTAATGACTTCGTTTATGAACATGATGCTCGCCTGTAAACGGAGTTGCGAAAGTAAGCATAGACTTCGACTTTTGGTGATTGCAAATAGGAATATTGACTTGAAATTTAATTGTGTCTCCTTTATACTCATGAAATTAGGCTATCTTTGACGGTTCATTCAGACATGAGCACATCAGGCAAAGTCATTATTTTTTCGGCACCTTCCGGCACGGGTAAAAGCACAGTAGTAAATCATCTTTTACAAGTTTTTGACAATCTAGAATTTTCGGTTTCTGCAACCACTCGCAAGCCCAGAGGCAAAGAAGTCAATGGCAAAGAATATTATTTCTTATTAGAAAATGATTTTAAACAGAAACTGGCAAACAACGAATTTCTGGAACACGAAATGGTGTATGAAGGATTGTACTATGGTACATTATGGTCAGAGGTAAAAAGAATTTGGAATGATGGCAAAACCGTAGTTTTTGATGTAGATGTAATGGGAGGCTTGAATATCAAAAAACAATTTGGCTCCAATGCACTGGCAGTATTCCTAAAACCACCCAGTATTGATGTTTTAATGGAAAGGTTAAAAAAACGCAGTACCGAAGTCGAACATGAACTTCAAGAGCGTATTAACAAAGCCCATCACGAGCTTTCGTATGAAAGCAAATATGATGTTGTCATTGTCAATGATGTTTTGGAAGATACCTTTGCTAAGTGTGAAAAATTAGTGAGAGATTTTACCTCCAATTAATATTTTGTTCATAAAAGGCTATATAGCCCTTGAGGTATTGTTCCACTCAAGATTTCCGAGCATATAATTCCGACTACATGCTTCGTCTATATTGTCCGCCTACATTGAACAAAGCATCGGTTATTTGTCCCAAAGAGCATATTTTACCTGCTTCCATCAATTCCGCAAAAATATTTTGGTTGTGGATTGCAGCAGATTGCAATTTCTTTAAGGCTACTCCGGTCAATTTCTCATTGCGTTTATGCAGATTTTCAAGCATTGCTATTTGATAATCCTTTTCTTCTTGTGTGGCTCTAATAACTTCTTTTGGGACAACAGTAGGCGACCCCTTGCTGCTCAAGAATGTATTGACACCAATAATCGGAAATTCACCGGTCTGTTTTAATCTTTCATAATACAAACTCTCTTCTTGAATCGTACTGCGCTGATACATCGTTTCCATAGCTCCGAGCACTCCCCCTCTATCTGTAATCCTATCAAACTCAGCATATACAGCCTCTTCCACAAGGTCTGTCAACTCTTCTATGATGAACGAACCTTGAAGTGGATTTTCATTCTTAGCCAAACCTAATTCTCTATTAATAATCAACTGAATTGCCATAGCCCTACGCACAGACTCTTCGGTAGGGGTAGTGATAGCTTCATCATAGGCATTGGTGTGTAATGAATTACAGTTATCATATATAGCGTAAAGTGCTTGCAATGTGGTTCGAATGTCGTTAAAATCAATTTCTTGTGCATGTAATGAGCGACCACTGGTTTGGATATGATACTTGAGCATTTGAGAACGAGGGTCTGCACCATATTTCATTTTCATTGCTTTTGCCCAAATCCTTCTTGCCACGCGCCCAATTACAGCATATTCAGGGTCAATTCCATTACTGAAAAAGAAAGATAAGTTAGGTCCAAAATCATCAATATTCATCCCCCTTGACAGATAATATTCTACATAAGTAAAACCATTGGAAAGGGTGAATGCAAGCTGGGTAATGGGGTTTGCTCCTGCTTCTGCAATGTGGTATCCGGAAATTGAAACGGAATAAAAGTTTCTGATTGACTTTTTGATAAAATATTCCTGTACATCTCCCATAAGTCGCAGGGCAAATTCAGTACTAAAAATACATGTGTTTTGTGCTTGGTCTTCTTTCAAAATATCTGCTTGAACAGTTCCGCGCACTTGTGCCAATGTTTGAGCTTTGATTTTTCCATAAACCTCTTTTGGCAACACCTGATCGCCCGTTACCCCGAGCAGCATCAAACCAAGTCCGTCATTACCTTCGGGCAATTCTCCTTGGTATTGAGGAATGGGCTGCCCATAGCCTTTATATAGTTTTTCTATCTTCTTCTTTATCTCTTTCTCAAGACCGTTTTCTTTGATATAAAGTTCACATTGCTGGTCTATGGCGGCATTCATAAAGAAAGAAAGCAACATAGGCGCGGGTCCGTTGATAGTCATTGAAACAGAAGTTTTTGGATTGGCGAGATCAAAACCGCTATAGAGTTTTTTGGCATCATCCAAACAACAGATACTCACACCTGCATTTCCAATTTTGCCATAAATATCAGGACGCAAATCAGGGTTTCTGCCATACAAGGTAACAGAGTCAAAAGCTGTTGAAAGTCGTTTTGCCGGCATTCCCTTGCTTACATAATGGAAACGCTTGTTGGTTCTTTCCGGACCGCCTTCTCCGGCAAACATTCTGGTTGGGTCTTCGCCTTCTCTCTTAAAAGGATAAATCCCTGCAGCGTATGGAAATTCTCCGGGAAAATTTTCAGTCAATACCCAAAACACGATATCGCCCCAACTGCTGAAGCGTGGAACTGCAATTTTCGGTATCTGAGAATGTGAAAGAGACTCTGTATGAGTCTGAATTTTAATTTTTTTATCGCGAACCTGGAAAACAAAATATTCGTCCTTAAAGGCTTGTACTTTTTTAGCCCATTGAACAATAATGTCCCAATTATGTGGATTTAAGTTCTTTTTTTCTTTGTGAAACTGAGCTACTAATTTCTTCAAAATATCATCAGAGCCTTTGTAATTAGGGTTTGTGAGCAAATCATCTCCACCAAAACTCAGCACAGCTTGGTACAACCCATACAACCTACCGGCAAACCCAGACTGTACTTTTGCAGTGTTGTTATAATTTCTGTTGTTTTCGGTAATTTCGCTCAAATAACGGGTTCTATTGGGTGGTATGATATATACCTTTTCCGAAGATTCTTGTGTTAGCGCCACTCCTGAACCAAATTTGGCGCCTGTCTTCTTTTCAATCACAGTAATCAAACTGTGATAGAGGTTATTCATACCCGGATCGTTAAATTGTGAAGCAATAGTGCCAAACACCGGCATATCCTCCGGTTTTGCATGAAATAGTTTATGGTTTCTTTGGAATTGTTTTTTAACATCTCTGAGTGCATCCAAAGCACCTTTCTTGTCAAATTTATTCAATGCAATCACATCGGCAAAGTCAAGCATATCAATCTTCTCCAGTTGAGAAGCAGCACCATATTCAGGAGTCATCACATACAGAGCCACATCGGCATGTTCTGTAATTTCACTGCCCGATTGTCCGATTCCGGATGTTTCCAGAATAATCAAATCAAAATGAGCACTCTTGAGCACCTCTATAGCATCATCCACATGTTGACTCAAAGAAAGATTGCTTTGACGTGTTGCCATAGAACGCATGAATACACGTTCATCGTTGATGGAATTCATTCTGATTCTGTCACCTAACAATGCACCACCGGTCTTTCTCTTGCTAGGATCAACCGAAACTATTGCAATAGTTTTATTGGGAAAATCATTGAGGTATCTTCGCACAAATTCGTCCACAAGACTTGATTTGCCTGCCCCTCCTGTGCCGGTAATCCCCAGCACCGGAATCTTAGATTGACTTGCGATGGCTTTATATATTTCCTTGAATTTTTTGGGGTTGTTTTCAGCCAAGGAAATCAATCGTGAAATGGTATTTTCATCTCTTTTTGCTAATAACTTTTTAATTTTATCGATGCTTGGAACAGCCGGTTTCGTGTCATAAGCCTTGTCAACTCTTTGCATTAGGTCATTAATCATCCCTTGCAACCCCATGCTTCTACCGTCATCCGGAGAATAGATTCTGTCAATCCCATATTTCATCAAATCTTTGATTTCTTTAGGGAGAATAACACCACCACCACCACCAAATATTTTGATATGTCCTGCGCCTCGTTCTTTGAGTAAGTCATACATGTATTTAAAATACTCATTATGACCACCTTGATAACTCGTCATTGAAATGGCATCAGCATCTTCTTGAATAGCAGTATTCACAACCTCAAGCGCACTCCTGTCGTGTCCGAGATGAATCACTTCGGCTCCTGTTGATTGAATAATTCTACGCATAATATTGATGGCAGCATCGTGACCATCGAACAAAGATGCGGCAGTAACAATACGAATTTTGTGTTTGGGTGTATATATTTCAGGTTCTTTCATAACAGAGGAGTCTATTTTGAGACGCGCAAAATTATAAAATTGAGTGGTAAAAACACACTCAAAAACCGAGTTTGGGAAGTTGAAGGTCACTTTCCTGTTTTGGGGCACATTCCCACAAAGGCTTTTTACCACCTAAATCAGGTACATCAAGAGGGTCAAGTCTAATATCAAGTTCATTGTCAACCAGAACTGCTTTGATAAAGTTAGCAAATATAGGTAAGGCGGAGTTTGCTCCTTGTCCCAAATTAGTACTTCTGAATCGCACTGCTCTGCTGTCGCACCCCACCCAAGTAGCAGTAACAAGGTCTCGGGTTACTCCCATAAACCAACCGTCAGAATTGCTCTGCGTAGTTCCGGTCTTGCCCCCGATAGTACCTGCAATTTTATACCTCCCCCTTAGTCTGGCTCCGGTACCATAGTTAACAGCACCTTCCAAGAATTTGAAAATAGTGTAAGCCTTTTCTTCGGTCAATACTTGATTAATCTTAGTGGGGGCAAACTCAGCAAGCACATTGCCATTTTTGTCTTCAATTCGGGTAATAAACGTGGGTTCAATCCATGTTCCTTTGTTAGCAAACACACTGAACGCACTCGCCATCTCCATTACGGAAATGTCACACACCCCCAGACATATAGAATAAACAGCTTGCAACTTCGCACTGTCAATGCCCATTTTGCGTACAAAATCAACGACATTCTGAGGGCCTGATTCTCCTAAACTCTTCATCAACTGTGCTGTATATAGATTATCTGATTGAGCCAGCCCCATGGACATATTCATGAACCCTCCACTGCTTCCATCAGAGTTTTTGGGCGACCAAGTTTGAGCTCCTTCAATAAAGAAAGTAGTTTGTTCTCGAGGAAAATACTCGCATGGGTCTGCTCCCAGATAAAGTGAAGAAGCATAGAAAAGTGGCTTAAAAGTAGAACCAACCTGTCTTGTAGCACTCTTATTCACATGGTCATATTGGAAGTATTTATGATTGATTCCGCCCACCCATGCTTTGATTTGACCTGAGTGCGGGTCAATAGCAATAAATCCTGTTTGCAAGAATTGCGCATAGTATTTAACAGAATCCAATGGACTCATAATGGTATCTTTTTCACCTTGCCAAGAAAACAGTGTCATCTTCACCGGTTTGTGCATTTCCTTCCAAATCAAAGCAGAATCACCATCAAATTCCGCACGCAAACTCCTATACCTGTCTGTCTTTTTAGCCTCCATTTCAGGAAAGCTTTTAAGTTCAGCCCATGTTTCAGTCCGCCATGGTACTCTATTGCCCCAACTTTTATAAAAATCTTCTTGCAAAGTAGCCAAGTGGGATCTAACAGCTTGTTCCGCATGCTCCTGCATACGTGAGTTCACAGTAGTATAGATTTTCAATCCGTCTTTATACAAATCCAAACCTTTTTCTTTACACCAAGGAATCAGGATTCTTTTCATATACTCTCTAAAATAGGGCGCCAATCCATCATTGTGTGAATCTTCAACATAGTCTAAAACAATAGGCAAGGTTTTTAAACTGTCAAAAGCTTCGTGTGTCACAAATTTATATTTTGCCATTTGCGACAGCACGACATTCCTTCGTTTGAGAGAGTTGTCAGGATTGGTTTTGGGACTATATTTTGAAATTGCTTTGAGCACTCCTACCAGAACTGCTGATTCTTCAACATTCAAATCAATGGGTTCCTTATTAAAAAATTCTTTAGCGGCAGATTTGATACCGTAAGAATGACCTGAGAATTGAACAGTATTGAGATACATAGTGATGATCTCGTCTTTGGTATATGCCCTTTCCAATTCAACCGCTATAATCCACTCTTTGAGTTTTTGGATAACCCTCTTGAGTTTATTGCTATAATCGGGATCATGAAAAAGATTTTTCGCCAACTGTTGCGTAATTGTACTGCCGCCACCTGAGCCACCGGCACTTGCAATGGCACGCGCCAAACTTCTGAAATCGATACCCGCATGTTTTGCAAAACGAATATCCTCAGTAGCAATAAGGGCATCATACATAAAATGACTGATTTGTGCATGAGAGACGTTGGAGCGGTTTTTATAAAAATATTTACCTAACACAACTCCGTCCTCAGCATAAATTTCGGATGCGATTTCACTTTTAGGGTTTTCAAGCTCAATGATATCAGGCATTTTCCCCAACATGCCTTGACTGATTCCAAACATAAATAGAAAGCCAAATACAATGGAACCGGCAAGAGAAATCCACAATATTAAAAGTACTTTTTTCAACTTATTTGAATTCTGCACGGGGTTCAAAGATAGGTTTTAAGAAAGTACTGCTGGTAGTCGTCCCATATTTTTTCTTTTAACAGAATAGCAAAATTTTCTTTTGAAATAAATAGAAAATTCTTCTTGTCATTGCCGGACTTAATCTTCTTAATAAACGCTTCATTTGCCAGAATGTCTTCAATATATTTTTTAACTTCCTGTTGTTTAGTAAAACCTGCTACAATAAGTGCACGAGTATCAGTACCCACAAAGGATGTAGTAATTTGCAGTCCCATATCTGAACGGAAGTCACGATTAAAATCAGAGAATGAAATTTTTACTATATTCATGTCCATACCGGGTGCCAATTTGATGATAAAATAATATTCTTCTGACTCTGTCCCTTTTTTAAATTTATACGCTTTATTTTGTTGTTGATTATTTTGCGAACTACCGACAGAATCAATACCCATCAATCGCTCATAAGCTCTTACCCTATCATCAGCTAAATCTCCTAATGGGGTGCCGGAGTAGTTTGCTGCGAGATTTCCCATGATGGTATAATATTCTTTCATCTTTTTTTGTTTCACCATAATCAAACCATAAACATATTCAAACTGACCTTCCAAATCATTGCCTGGATACTTTGTTTTCACACTGTCATATATAGCAATGGCATTAGAATAATCACCTTCGTTATATTTTTGATAATATTGCTCATACAAGTCGTTCACTATATCCTCCGGAGTGTTTCTACCTCCAATAACCTTCCCATTATTATCCAATAGTTGAAGAAATTTGCTTTCGGGAAACTCTTTTGCCAATAGCTCTTTTAAGGATGCAACTTTGCTTGTATTCCCCTCACTCTCATAGAGTTTAATCAACAAATAAATGATATTTTCTCGATAGGAGTTATTCTTCCATTTATTCAAAAATTGTTCAAATAATTCTTTTGCTTTGTTTGGCTCAGAGAGCTTGTCTCTATATATGGTTCCGGCTTTAAAATAACTTTCACCTAAACTTGATTCAGCTTTTTCTTGTGATTTGACATCGAAGGGCACAGTTGCAAAGTATTTTTGGTCTTCTTTGCCAACATCATCTGGTATTTTTTTAGTTACAAACTCAGAACTGTCAGTTGCAGTATGAGAACTTGTATCAGTTGGAATATTCTTCTTTGTAACTTCGTTGTTGTCTGTTTGTGCAATGCTCTGAATACGCCAGAAATCTCCCAATTGTCGATTGCCCCATAATTGAACAAAATCGCCTTCCCCTTTGGATTTGAGTTGTGGATTGTAAAACGGAAAACGCGAGTCTGTTCCTTTGTTCTGCACATTGTTTTGACCGGGTACACCTGCAAATGGGTCATTAAAGTTTTGATTCTGGAAAGGGTCATTCTTTCTATTCTCTTCCTCTTCTTTCTTTTTCTTTTCTTCGTCTTTGATTTTCTTCAAAGTTTCCTTACGGAAATTTGCATCTCGTGCCAATCGCAACATACTGTCTTGATATGAAATATTGACAAGATTGGTAATCAACTCTGTTAACACTATATGACGGGTGCTGATAGTTTGGTAATCGGGTGATTCCGGATTCAAAACTTGCACTGCACTGTCGTAATATTTTTGAGCAAATTGAAAATTACTTTGTTCAAAATAGAGTTCAGCAACCAACAAATATATTTGAGATTGCAATGGTTTGTTATTTTTTGAAAATGACAGCGCTTTTCTAAAATTATCCAGAGCTGATTTTTTATTCCCTTGTTGAAGTTCTATCATCCCTAATTCGTAATAAATTTGGTCAAGCAAGTCTAAGTTTTTGTCATCTTTCAACATGCGCGTCAATATGCTTTGCCCTTTCTTTACGTCATTGATGGGAGGCTGGGTATAGAGTCTCACCATGTTTATTCTCGCATAAAAGTTAAACTCATAAGGAGAATTAGCTTTGATTACTTTATTAAAATAGCGAATAGCCACTTCGGGTTGATTGTTGCGCATGGCGAGCTGACCGGCAACAAAATTCCTGCGGTATTTGTAGTCTCTACTACTGAGTAGGGGCATAGCTTTTTTGAGTCGATCATACGCTTCAACATATTTACCTTGTTTAATCAATCCTTCTGCACTCACAAGGAACAACTCTTTTTTTAATTTTTTTGGGAAAGATTTGTCGGCAAGCATCAAATCCGAAACCGCAACTGCTTCGTCATATTTCTCAAGCATGATAAAGGATTTGATAATCCAGATTTCAGCTTCATAAGCAACGGGAGTGTTTTTATACGTATTGGCAACATATTCAAATGCTTCCAGAGCAGCAAAGAAATCAGCTTTAAAAAAATCAGCTTTTCCAATCAATAACCAACTGTCATCCACCCATCTTCCCAATTGTCTGCGCGTGATGATATGATTGCACTTTTTGATAGCCTCGTCCATTTGAGGCGTATTGGCTTTGAGACTAGTTGGTTCAGAAAACGGAAATAAAGTAACAATGTCGGTAAAATTATCACGATGGGCAATTTCTGCATTCTTGAGTGCTTCTTTTACTTTCTCATTGGCATTAAAGAAGTAATTATAATGTGATACGGTATTGATATAGGCCCGTTTAAAAAAGCCCGCTTTTTTTTGAGCATTGAGTCCGGAATGTAAAAACATTGCCGACACAAGCAGCAGGGGCATGAATAAACTTTTGTAATCGGTGATTGTTTTCAACTTTTCCTTTATAACTTTGAAACCGCGAAAATATTTTACTTCTGATAACTTTTCATGAAAAACCCGAAAAAGCGTCCGAGTTGGATTAGAAAGCTACGCAATCGCTATCGTTTGATGCTTATCAACGAGTCTAATTTTCAAGAAAAAGCTACTATCAGACTCACCCCTTTGAGTGTTTTAATGCTTTTTCTGGGTGGTTTTCTCTTGTTTTTTCTTATCAGCTGGCTAATGATTGTTGCCATTCCTCCACTTCGAGTTTATATGCCCGGTTATGAACATGATAGAGATAGGAAGCAAAAAAAAGAATTATTGGCGACACTCAATGATATTGAAAACTCTATTCATAAATTAGAAGAAAAGAAAGTGTTATTGGACATGCTTCTTCGTGGGGACAAACTCACTAAGACCGATATTGCAATGCTCCAAGACCAAATAGATGTGAACACTGAATATAAAGAACACGAGAAAATTATCAGTAATGACTCGTCCAATGACGACAAAGCACAAGCTTCGACTCTCTTTATGGAACCTTCTGAAAATGTTTTTGCCTATACAGCAGAACAAAGCGGTCTAAGTCAAATGTCAGGGCTATTTTACCCCCCTATAACGGGCAAGGTAACATCCGTATTTGAAGCAAGCCAACATCCGGCAATTGACATAGTTCCTAACAAAGACGAAACCGTAAAAGCCGCATTGGACGGAACAGTTATTTTGACAGGGTGGACGCCCGATTTTGGCAATGTAGTGTGTATTCAACATCCGGACAATTGGATGACCGTGTATAAGCACTGTGCACAAGTTTTCAGCAAAAGAGGCGCCAGAGTTAATGCAGGTGAAGTAATTGGGGTGGTTGGCAATACCGGTAATTTATCCAGCGGACCTCACCTCCATTTTGAATTATGGCATAACGGAATCACCCTCAATCCCCTCAACTTTATTAGATTTAATTAATGAAAAAAAATACTCTTGCTCTAAGTTGCATGACTTTGTGCTTGCTGGGTCTATTCTCTTGCTCCTCCGGCACTGAGTCAACTCAACAACCTAACGTTACCACAAACAATCCGATAATAGAAGACCTCCCCCCCATTGAAAACAATACTCAAAAATCCGGCAGACCTCTCTCTTATGACCAATACCCATTTGGTTGCCCGACAGTAGCCAATTTTGCTTTTACAAATGAGTGGAGAATCATTGACCGCTCAGGCACACGCGACATGGGATTTAGTGTATATCAAAAAGCCCTTTTGGATATAAATAAATGTCTTCAACAAATTAACAACTATGTTCCGATTGCTAAACCCAAAATCAAAAAAACCAAATACATCAAGTACTTCAGTGAAGACGATTTAACCTGCGACAATATTGCCACTACTGACAGCATCATTATCAAACTGCCAAATCTCGGCAAGTACAAGAGTTATTATGCCTTTGGTAATGTTCACAATGAAAGCGAAAGTGATTCAACAGTGTCACCTGACGGCTGTTCTGAATATGGAAACTTGGTTTTGATTGATTCTGCTTCAAATGAAGCCAAAGTTCTTAATCTTTATCTGATGAAACAGTTAGAAGACAAAATCTACTTGCGCTTATTTTATATTGATGAAAAAGAAACTATTCATATAATGGAAGTTAATTGTGACACCCGCGAATGTCATATATTGAATCAATTTACTGCTACAATTGACAATAGTGGCAGATTGCTTACTCAAAAAAAATAAAAAAGCCGTCCGGCAATACCGAACGGCTTTTTATCTTGATAAGCAGTCTCTTTATTTCTTCTTTTTATAAATCTTCACACTTCCTTCTGCATTGTTATTCAAAATCTGAACTTTGCCAAAGCCAAGTTCTTCTAATTTTGGTTTCAACAAAGATTGTGTTCCAACAACCACAATAATCATATTGTCGGGGTCAAGGTATTGTTTTGCAAACTTATTAATATCCTCTTTCGTTAGAGAATTGATAATATCAGCTTGCTTTTTCTTATAGTCAGCATCCAAATTTCTCAACACAATGCCTCTCAAGAATGAAGCTTTGTCAAAGGAAGATTCATAGTTAAGTGCATCACTTGCCACCAAAGAATTTTTTGTAAAGCTAAGCTCTTCATCCGTAATCCCTTCGTCTCTATATTTTTTAATAATCTTAAAAATCTCAATAATGGAACTGTCGGTAGCCTCTGCTTTTACACTTGCGCCAATAATATAATAGCCGGGATATTGTTTTACACCTGAAGTAAATCCTGAGCGAATGCCATAGGTCCAACCGTGGTCTTCTCTGATAGAAAGGTTTAATCTGGAGTTAAAACTTCCTCCCAACACATAATTCATCACATTGGCTTTGAAGAAATCGCCATACGTGTCATAAGGGAGCGCTCTGTTTCCGATAGACAAATACGACTGAGAAGCAAAGTCTTTGTTTATCAAAAACACTTGCGTTGTTTGATATTCAGGGAATTTATCAAAAGTAGGGATTGAAATATCTTTTTTCTCCCATTTATTCATAAAACTCAAAGCATTTTTAACCTCATCTTGCGTCAAATCTCCCACCATAATTACTTTGGTGTATTGAGGTGTAATAAAGCTTTGATAATACCTTACAATATCTTCAAGTTTGATTTTAACAAACTCGTTATAATTGCCGGTAGCAAATTTACCCAGAGGATTCTTATCACTATAAATCAATCTGCTAAATGCTTTAGAAGCAACAGTAGAAGAACTAAGTCTTTGGTTAGCAACTGACTCTGAAAGACGTTTGCGAAGCAAATCAAAGTCAGCACGTTCAAAATTAGGGCTAAACATCATCTCTTCAAGCAATTCCATCGTTTCATCCAGTTTGTCTTTATAACAACTCACATAAGCAACAATACCTGAACCTCCACCCGAGAAACTGATACTGCTTCCCAGCGTTTCCATTTTGGCTTCTAAGTCAGCAGCAGGGTATTTTTTAGTACTTTCATTCATCATTTGAGCGGTAAAGAAGGCTGTTCCATAAGGGATTTTCTTTCCGTCTTCAAATAATTGTCCTCCATCAAAATTAATCATAAACATTACCCTTGGAGTTTTTTTGCTTTCGGTTCCAATCACGTCCACACCATTTTGAGTAGTAAACTTAAAGAATTGAGGAGCTTCAACCACTTTTGGAGCAGGAGGTACAGGTTTTTTACTTCTGTCAAAATTATCAACGGGTCTTTTGTAAACCAAACCTTCAAATTCTGAATAATCAGGTTTAGCGTCCACATAAGGATTAACACTCACAAAAGGGGCTTTCTTTGTGCCCGGTTGGTCAAAAATAGGGTCTCTTTCAACTGTAATGCATGCATAATTTTTGTTTTTGATATATCTCAAAAACACCCTCATCACATCGCCTTTGTTTACTTTTTTATACCGTTCAATGTCTTGGTCGAGGTTAAACCCTTTGCCCGGCAATAGCATCTCATATCCGGTAAGCAATGACGCTTTGCCAGCATTGGTTTCAAGTGAACCATACATACCGGAAATAAAACTTTCCTTTACTCTTTCTAAATCAGATTCGGTAAAACCTTCTTTCTCAAAATCTTCAATTGTCTTTAAGATAAGGTCGCGAGTTTCCAGCGGTGATATTCCCGGATAAGCAACCGCTTGTATGGTAAATTCACCTGACAATTCAAAAGCCGGATGATACACATTAATTTCAACTGCTTTTTCGGCTTTAATAAAATTCTTATAGAACACTGAGTTTCTGCCTCCTGACATTAATTGTGCGAGGATATCCAAAGCAGCTTCGTCTTTGTGATAGTTGGGGACCGTAGGATATACAAAGAGCGTGAGCGGCAGGAATATATTGTCTTTATAAGTCTTAAAGTCACTTTCCGGCAGTCTTACGGGGACAGGATTGAGTTTTTTCACCTCCGGTCCTCTTGGAATTGAACCAAAATATTTGTCCACTAATTTGACAACACTATCCACTTGCACATCGCCTGCAACTACAAGGATAGCATTGTTAGGTCCATAATAACGCAAGAAAAAAGAATTCAAATCTTCTCTGGTTGCACGGTCAAGGTCTTCTGTAAACCCGATGGTTGGCCATGAGTAAGGATGACCTGCCGGATAGAGCAACTGATCTTTTACTTCAGAAACAAACCCATAAGGCACATCATAATTCTGAGCTTTTTCATTTTTAACAGTTTTGCGTTGAACTTCAAACTTCTCTACAGTAAATGCATTGGGTAAAAATCCCATTCTGTCTGCTTCAAGCCAAAGTGCAGTTTCAAGCATATTGCTGGGCAAGGTTTCAAAATAGTTCGTCCTGTCTCTATTTGTGGTTCCGTTCATATCACCACCGGCACCTTGTACAATTTTAAAATGTTCTTCATCTGCAACGTGCTCAGAACCTTGAAACATCATGTGTTCAAAGAAGTGTGCAAACCCTGAGCGTCCCGGCAATTCTCTGTCTGAACCTACTTTGTAGGTAACTTCGACATGCACCACAGGAGAGGAATTATCTTGATTTATTATCAAAGTCAAGCCATTTGCAAGTTCATATTTGCTGTATGGTATGATATACTGCCCTGGTTTTGCTTCCACTTTCTCAATGAATTTAACGGGACCTAAACTCTGTGGTACTGCTGATAATGGTATCATTATCAGACTTACTACTGTAATTAATCTAAAAATTTTATTCATAATTCTTTTTGCTGAATTGCGGTTCAAAAGTAAGCATAGAATTTCTTTCTCATCAAAGCTTCGACCAAAAAGAATGACTTGTTGTTAAATCAATGTGAATGAACCTCTTAAACAACATTTGAGCAGTGTTGTTTATAAAAATTTAATTAACTTTCAAAACATACTAGCAATTTTGCCCTCATGTCTTCTTCAGCCATCATCCTCATTGTGATTATTGTTTCAGCGCTATTGCTGATTCGATTTGCCGGTAAATTCATTTTAAAACTAATTGGTGTTCTCCTTTTTATCCCTGCAATTCTGCTCGGATTATATCTCTTCAACCTTCCTCCTTTTAACAATAATATTTTTTCGAGAGACAATCTCAACAAAAAATTCTGTATGAATGAGAGCTCACAAGACATTTGTGATTGCATTGTTAAACCCTACACCAAACTGATAGAAGACAAATTTGAAAAAGATGAGCTCAAAGAGATTGAAAGCAAAAACTATGAGAGTGCCTATATTTTTTCTAAACTCTCAACACAACTTGCAGTCGAGACTACTTTGTGTACGGGCAGCGAAGACAGTACAAAAAAGTTAACGAATAAGTTTATCAAAGAAATTTCGCCTTTTGGCTATACAACAGCAAAAACAGCTGAATGGTTCCAAACCAAAACAACCGAAATTGATGACAAGCAACTAAGGAAAAAAGAGTTGGATGAAAAGCTCGATAAATAGCGGGAAAGATTCATTAATACATCCTTTTATTTATAAACATTCTAAATAAACTATTTTTGAGTTACAATAATGTCTAACTTTGCCCACCAAATTAATCTAATCATTCCATGGGAAAAGTAACATATAAATTTGAAGACGGCACACCTGAAGTAACACATGATATAGACGAAGGAGAAAGTGTGCTGGAAGTAGCACTCGACAACGATATTCATTTAAATCATAACTGCGGAGGCGTTTGTGCTTGTTCAACCTGTCATATCTATTTTGAAGAAGGTGAGGAAAATGTGCAAGAAATGAGCGATGACGAAGAAGATTTTGTGGACAGAGCAAGAAACCCTCGAATTAATTCCCGCCTTGCATGTCAGTGTGTATTAGAAAACGCAGATGCACATCTGACAGTAACCATACCCGATCAATCGGACATTATAGGAAGTTAAACAAATCAAAACATGGAACATAAAGCATTTGAACCACCCATTCATTGGAAAGACCATGAAGACATAGCAATGTCTTTGTATGAAAAATTTGGAGATGAATTTAATGAAAGCAAAATCTACCGCATTCGTTTTACAGATTTAATTGAGTGGGTATTGGAACTTCCAAACTTTGCCGGCAAAAGAGAAGAATGTAACGAAGGGCATTTGGAGATGATCCAAAGCCAATGGGTCTATGAGTGGCGCGACAACCAAGATTAAGCTAATTTAAATCATGCTGATACTCGAAAAACTCACACAAGTAAAAGCCTTTATCTTTGACGTAGATGGGGTTTTGTCTGACGGCAGGGTGTTGATTACCGAAGAAGGAGCACAACTGAGGAATATGTCCATTAAAGACGGTTATGCACTCAAAAAAGCAATGGAATCCGGCTATTTGATTGCTATTATAAGTGGAGGAAACTCCCAAGGGGTTAAAGAGCGACTATTGTACCTTGGCATCAAAGAAGTTTATCTGGGCGTTAGAAATAAGATTGAAATATTTGACAAACTCATAGAGGAATATGAACTTAAACCCACAGAAGTGCTCTATATGGGGGATGACATTCCTGATATAGAAATATTGAGAAAGTGTGGTGTACCTTGTTGTCCGGCTAATGCAGTTGTTGAAGTAAAAGAAATTTGCAGTTATATCTCGCCCAATATTGGAGGGCACGAATGTGTGCGAGACGTAATCGAAAAAACACTCAAGGTCAAAGGACAATGGATGTAATGATCTTATTTTTGTTTCAAACAGAGTTCATTTTTTTCATATCAAACAATCTTAATCTCATAGAATTATCAATTCAACACTCAGAACATGAAGTAGCTTTGAAAGCAGAAAAATGCAAAAAGCATTTTATGTAACAACTTAAATTTTTAATGTCATGATCAAACACGTAGCACATGCCGTATGGAACGGCTCAGTAAAAGAAGGGAACGGTAAAATCACCACCCGCAGTAAAGTTTTGGACAATGCCCAATACTCCTACAAATCACGTTTTGAAAACGGTTCAGGTACTAATCCTGATGAACTATTAGCAGCTTCACATGCCGGATGTTTCGCAATGGCAACCAGCTTACTTTTAGGAAAAGAAGGTTTTAAACCTGAATCCCTTGAAGCAAAGTGCGAATTGTCAATGAACCACGAAAAGCTTGAAATCACAAGTTCACATTTAACATTGCACGCAAAAGTTCCCGGAATATCACAAGCTAAATTTTTGGAAATTGCGAATCATGCAAAACAAGCCTGCCCTATCAGCAAGGTTTTGAAATGCGAAATTACATTAGACGCAACATTAGCAAGCGCACAGTAATATAACCACAAACAAAAGCCGTCAACCAAAGCGGCTTTTGTTTTTTTACAACTAAATCTATGGAAATCAAAATCATCAAAATATTTTTACGCTTATCATTATCAGCAAGTTTTTTGTACGCATCCATTGACAGGTTTAATGACATATTGGGGATTTTGAATCCCAACACAGTCTTGTGGGGTAATTGGAGCAACTTTATGGCATACTCCGCCAAACTAATGCCTTGGTTTCCATATTGGATAGTGCTCACTTTAGCCATTATTGCCACCATCGGTGAAATAGTTTTTGGAATTTGTTTACTCATCGGCTGGAAAACAAGTCAGGTCGCAAGATTAAGCGGATTGCTGCTATTGTTATTTGCTATTTTCATGAGTCTTACCGTGGGAATACCCACAGTGTTAAGTTATTCAGTTTATAGTGCATCCGCGGCAGCTTTTGCGCTGAGCACTTTTAAAGTTAAATTTTTAGAATTCAAATAAAAACATCAAATCATGAACGAAAACAACGAATTATATCCGCCTTCCACAGCGGAAGATAAAAGAAAGAAAGCAGATTTAGCACCCAAACAAATAGAAGCATGGAGAAATTTCAGCAGAACAGTTTTCAAAGAAGGAGTTCTGGATGAAAAGACCAAACAACTGATTGCCGTTGCGGTTGCACATGTAACACAATGTCCTTATTGTATAAAAGCACATGTGCCTATAGCCATGCGCAAAGGCGCAAGCAAACAAGAAATCATGGAAGCAATATGGGTTGCATCCGAGATGCGAGCAGGTGCGGCTTATGCGCACGCTACTATTGCGATGGATGCAATGGAAAAAGCTGAAAACAAAGAACAGACCTAATTAAACTCTTAATAAAAAATAAAAATGACCAGATTAAATTACGGGGCAGTTGACCCCAAAGCAATGAAAGCCATGCTTGGCTTAGAAGAATATGCAGCTAATTCAGGTATTGAAAAAAGTTTATATGAATTAGTCAAAACAAGAGCATCACAAATCAATGGCTGCGCCTACTGCCTTGACATGCACACCAAAGATGCGAGACACTATGGCGAAACCGAACAACGACTGTACTGTCTGCCCGCTTGGCGCGAAACTCCTTTCTATTCCGAAAGAGAACGTGCTGCACTTGAATGGACAGAAGCAGTTACACTAATTTCACAAAATCATGTTCCGGACTCTATTTACAATGCTGTTAAAAAACATTTTACCGAGCAAGAATTGGTTGCTTTAACCATGGCAATTATTGCAATCAATGGATGGAATAGACTGGCAATCAGTTTTAGAACAGAAGCCGGCACCTATCAACCCGGAAGTCACGGTTCTTCAAGCAATAAGTAATGCAATTAAAAGGCAAGATTGCTGTGGTAACAGGTGCAAGCACCGGATTGGGTGCTGCACTTGCAACTGCATTGGTACAAAAAGGAGCACATGTATTCGGGCTTGCCAGAAACACCCAAGCACTCACAAAGCTTAAAGATAAATTGGGCGAAAATTTTATTGCAATACCAATGGATATCACCCAACAAGAAAACATAGCAACTTGGGCTAATAGCACATTTTCCAAAAATAAATTACCCGACATTTTGATTAACAATGCCGGAATTGGTTTTTTTAAGAAAATAGACGAAACATCTTCCGCAGACTGGTTGCAAATGATAGATACCAACCTAAACGGGATGTATTTTATCACATCACAACTTGTACCCTATCTCAAAAAAAACAAGAACGTAACACACATTATTAATATAGGCTCCATTCTGGGCACTATGGGACGCGAAGAAGGCAGCGCTTATTGCGCAACCAAATACGCAATCAATGGCTTTAGTGATGCACTATACAAAGAACTACGCGCGTACAAAATCAAGGTTACCTGTGTGAATCCCGGTTCCATAGAAACTGATTTTTTCAAAAACTCCGGAATCGAAGCACACGACAATATGCTCCACCCAAATGACCTTGCTGCAACCATCATACATATTTTAGAAACCCCCGACAATATGTTAATTAATGAATTAACAATCAGACCACTGAACCCCAAACAAGCTAAAAAACTTTAACGTTATCTATACTTAATATTGAATAGACATGAGCAAAATTATCATCAAAAGAGTCTATGAATCTGCCACCAAAGATGACGGATACAGGATTCTTGTGGACCGTCTGTGGCCCAGAGGAATCAGTAAAGACCACGCACAAATCAAAGAATGGTTAAAAGAACTGGGACCCAGTACCGAACTACGAAAATGGTTCAATCATGACCCTGCACTTTATCCAGAATTCAAAAAGAAATACATTGCTGAATTACATAATCAGAAAACTGAACTGAAACGCATTGCCGACCTTACAAACAAACATCAAGTGTGTTTAGTGTATGGGGCTAAAGACGAGAAACACAATCAGGCAGTCGTACTCAAAGAAGCGATTGAACATATATGAACGAACTCTCAGATTTGTACTGTTTAACTCTGCACTTGCCTCTTAATTTCAATTTTTAATTTTGGCAAATTATTGTGCTTGTGTTAGTATTGCCACATAAAAACACCCTCTGCAAGACGTATTAAAATTTCTATTAAGCCTTACTCAATATTGCAACCCATAATGAACCTATTAAGCATTAAGTCACTATATTTATCCTTGATAATGATACTGTCCTGTCAACTTACGTGGGGACAAACATCCAAAACTAATGCTGAAAAAGCTGCCAGAATAAATCAGGAAGCCATTAAACTAATGGATCAAGGTTATTATGCCAAAAGCATTAAGATATTAAAAGAGTGTAAGAAACTCGACCCTACCAACATTACCTATCCGTATGAAATTGCATACGCATATTACTTACAACGTAAGTATAAAAAAGCCATCACTATTTTAGAAGGATTAAAAAATCACAAAGATGTTACAGACTTAGTCTATCAACTGCTGGGCAATGCGTATGGATACTATGGTAAAGGACAAAAAGCCTTTGAAACATATCAAGAAGGTTTGCGATTAATCCCATACTCCGGACCATTAAATCTCGAAATGGGATACATATATATCAATGCACAACCACAGGACTTGGACAAGGCGTTAGCATACTTTGAAAAAGGCATCGAAGTAGCACCCACTTTCCCTTCAAACTACTATTGGGCAACCAAAATTTATTCCCACAAAAACGAAATCGTTTGGAGCATGCTTTACGGTGAAATTTTTTTAAATTTAGAGCGCAACGGCAAATATTTCAATGAAATAAGCAAACTGATGTTTGACAACTATAAAAAGTCCGTTAAATTCACCAGCGACACCTCTTTTATTCTAAATTTCACAAACGCAACAGAGACAAAGAAAACAAACCCCGCCAAACCATCTTATGAAACTGATATTTACGAATCTACAATGTTCAATGCGCTGAAAGGAATATCGGACATCAATATTAATTCTCTTGACACAATCCGCACCCGCTTTCTCAACTTATATTACAAAAACGGCTATGACATTAACTACCCCAATGCGCTCATTTCTTTTCAAAAACAAATAGAAGATGCGGGGCACTTAGAAGCCTATAATCACGGGATATTGATGTATGGAGATGAACAAAATTTCAAAGAATGGCAAGCCCTCAACACAGATAAATGGAAAAGCTTTGTTGACTGGTTTGCCCACAACGGCAGTCTGTCTAATAACCTAATTTCTCATTAATCCTTTCGCAATACTATGCAAATAACTCCACTTTCAGGAACTTAAAATGAGATTTATTTTAGAAGATGATCCCCACTTTTTGAAAAAGAAAGTGTCGTAAAACGCCTTAAATTGACTCCTCTGAATGGAAAAAATAAAGCCAAGTTCTTTGAGGAACTTTTTAAGCAGATTTGGGTCAAGAAGATTAAAGATTCTACGTAGGTTAAAGGCGGTGAAAATCAAGCCTACATCGGCAGAGGCTCTTGATATTCCTTGTTTGGTCATGACATAGTAAAAATCCCACTGGCGTTTGATAATCCCGAAAGGGTGTTCCACAATGGCTTGTCGTTTTCTGTAGAGTTCACCGGCTTGTTCCATGCGAAGTTTGTTTTTTTCTATGTATGGTGCAAATTCTGTTCTCTCGATGACCCTACCTCTACCTCTTGTGTTTTTGGTGCAGGAGTTGATGAGTGGACAGGTTTTGCAGGCTGTTGTTTTGTAATGCTGAACCAAAATCGGTGGCTGCTTTTTTCTTCCTTCATAATTGCGGTCTTTTTTGTACCATTTACCATTGGTAGAAAGTGCGTTTCCCTGCGGACAGATGTAAACGTTTTCTTCTTCATTGAAAACAAAGTTTGCCACGTTGTATGAAGGGTCAGGAGCCATAGAAGAAGAAGAAATATCAGGAATAGCCACCACCACATCTACGCCCAGTCCATCTGCTTTTTTGAACTCACTTCCGGTGTGGTAGCCTTTGTCAAAAACGGCTGTAAATTCATTATTTCCTAATACTTCAACGGCTTGCTGGAGCATGCTTCCCATGGCTTTGGAATCATTCTCATTGGTAACTTCGTAATTAATTGGAATGTTGAGTTTGGCATCCACGGTGCTTTGGATGTTGTAAGCCACCTCTGTAATGTTGTTGCGAACAATCATTTGTCTGGATTCAGGGTCAGAAGTAGAAATTTGCACTTCGCCTGTAGCGTCTAATTGCTTTTGAAAATCTTGGTATTGTTTTTTATGCTGCTGATGTTTGTTGATTTTGCCGTTGATTTCTTGCTTTTTCTCCTCACTTAAATCCTTGTCTTCGCTTGCTAATATGGAGTTGTACTCATCGAGTTTGTTATCAATATAAGCAATGTGTCGCTCAATTTTCTTTTCGTTAAAGTTGTTTTTCTTGGAATTTTGTGCACGGAGTTTGGTTCCGTCACCGGCTAATAGTTTGCCGCCAATCAACTGAAAATGCTGTGCAAGTCTGACTGTTGAACGAAATACATTTTTAATGGCTTTCGGATTGTCTTTTCGGAAGTTGGCAATGGTGTTGTGATCGGGAACCAAGCCTCTCATGAGCCACATCACCTCTAAGTTTCGTGTACATTCTTTTTCCAACTGACGCGAGGAGCGTATGCGGTTCAAATAGCCATACAAAAACAACTTCAACAAATCACCGGGATGATAAGCGGGACGCCCATTTTCAATAAAATCCAATTTAAAACCTGCATCCGCTAAATTGATGCTGTTTACAAACAACTCAATCAACCTGATTTCGTGATTATGCTCAATTTGCTCCTCCAAACAAAAGAAACTGATTTGATTCCTGTCCTTGCCAAGTATAAATTTCATGCAGTAAATATACTGACAATCAATTCGTTAAGCAACTAATTTCGATATAACTTATTAACAATCTGTGTGTTAAAAAGTAAGAGGTTATTAGACAGTTTGACGGAATCCAGCTCGATGAAATTAACAGATTCCATCGCCAGCAATTCAATTAGCAATTTAAAATTACAAAACTTTGTAAATCAATGCATGCAAAACATTGAATAACAGTTGTTAGCACCCGTTTGCAAAATCATCGATTTATTTTGCAAAAATTCATTTTCCGAATGTAATAAAGGCTACTTTCGTGCAGGTTTTAAACACCACTTTTTATGATTCTATTAAGCGTTCCTTCCGACTATTTCCCAATCGCTATAATGCTTGTAGTTGCATTAGGGTTCGTGGCTACAACGCTTGTTGCTACCCACCTTTTAGGACCCAAAAGAAAATCTAAAATCAAACTCGACACATTCGAATGTGGTATTGAATCACAAGAGAATGCAAGAACACCTTTTCCAGTCAAATATTTTCTGATTGCAATCTTGTTTGTGTTATTTGATGTTGAGATTATATTTATGTATCCATGGGCAGTTAATTTTCTAAAATTGGGGATGACCGGATTTATTACCATGCTGGTTTTCATTGTTTTGTTGCTGGTTGGTTTTATTTATATCGTTCGCAAAGGGGCATTAAAGTGGGAATGAACGTAGAAAATAAATAACATGTCAGAAAATCAAATTCAGAAAGTTACGCAGTCAACTGAAAAATTAGAAGGCTATGAAGGATATGGTTTCTTAGCAACTTCATTAGAAAAAGCAGTTGGGATGGCACGTAAAAACTCCTTATGGCCGCTTCCATTTGCGACTTCATGTTGCGGAATAGAGTTTATGTCAACCATGTCTTCACATTACGACCTTGGGCGATTCGGTTCCGAGCGTTTGAGTTTTTCTCCTCGTCAGGCAGACTTGCTGATGGTGATGGGAACTATTGCAAAAAAAATGGGACCTATACTGCGCCAAGTATATGAGCAAATGGCTGAACCTAAATGGGTATTAGCTGTAGGCGCATGCGCCAGTTCGGGCGGTGTATTTGACTCATACAGTGTACTTCAAGGTATTGACCGCATTATTCCGGTCGATATTTACGTTCCGGGATGCCCTCCCAGACCCGAACAAATTTTAATGGGCGTAATGAAAATTCAGGAATTAGCCGAGAGCGAATCACTTAGAAGAAGAAATTCGCCCGAATATCTGGCATTGCTGGAGAGTTATGGTATCAAATAAAACGATTGGAGCGAAGAATGTTTAATACAATAGAACCCGAGGAATTTGAAGAGATGCTTCACAATCAATTTGCCGACAACATTGTCTATGTAGGCAAACAATATGACATCTCCGAGGCAGAAATCACATTAGACAAAATCAAGGATGCAATACAATGGATGAAAGAGCAAGGTTTCACTTTCCTCACTTCCTGTAATGGCATTCACTATCCTCATACTGAGAAAGTATTTTGCATGGTCTATCATCTATATAATATGCAGCGCAATCTTAGAGTTCGCCTCAAAGTTTCCAACCCCATTGACCCACCTCACTTTCCAACCATCACGGATATTTTTCCGGCTGCTAACTGGATGGAACGAGAAGCTTACGACTTCTTCGGATTCAAATTTGACGGGCATCCTGATTTGAGAAGAATTTTAAACGAAGATAGTATGGAAGGCTGGCCTCTGCGCAAGGAATATCCGCTCGAGGATCAAGCCCGATTTGATAAAGACGACAAAATGTTTGGCAGATAAGATAATGATTTAAGCAATGTTAGAGAAAAAAGAAGCCACCGCTGACATATCAGAAAAGGACTATACCTATCTCAACTTAGGTCCCACACATCCGGCAACACACGGCATTTTCCAGAATGTACTTAAAATGGATGGGGAAATAATTGTTGAAGCCACACCCACAATAGGTTATATACACCGCGCATTTGAAAAAATAGCAGAAAGAAGACCCTATTACCAATATACCCCCATCACAGACCGATTAAATTATTGCTCCGCCCCTATCAACAACATGGGATGGCACATGTCTGTAGAAAAACTTCTGGGTATTCAACTACCCAAACGCGTAGAATACCTGAGGGTTATTATTATGGAACTTTCACGCATCTCCGATCACATCATTTGCAATTCAGTAATTGGGGTCGATAGCGGAGCCATGACCGGATTTTTGTATATTTATCAGTTCAGAGAGTTGATTTATGAAGTATATGAACAAATATGCGGTGGAAGGCTAACCTCTAATATTGGCAGAATTGGAGGCTTGGAAAGAGATTTCTCTCAAACTGCTTGGCTCAAAATCGACAATATCTTGAAAGAACTACCCAAAGCACTCAAAGAATTTGAGGCTTTGTTGGTGCGCAACCGTATCTTCATGGATAGGACCATCAACTGCGGACCCATTTCTGCTGAAAAGGCTCTCGCCTATTCTTTTACAGGTCCCAATCTTAGAGCAGCCGGAGTAGATTATGACGTAAGAGTGATGAGCCCTTATTCCTCTTATGAAGAATTTGATTTTAAAATTCCGGTAGGAACTCGCGGTGACACCTATGACAGGTTTATGGTAAGAGAACAAGAGATGTGGGAAAGCATTAGTATTATTAAACAAGCGATACAAAAAGTAGAAAAATTAGAAGATAAAACTACCTACCATGCGGATGTTCCGGAATATTATCTGCCTGAAAAAGACGATGTTTATAATAAAATGGAAGCATTGATTTATCATTTCAAGGTTGTCTATGGTGAAACCGCTATTCCAAAAGGCGAGGTTTATCATTGTGTGGAAGGAGGAAATGGAGAATTAGGATTTTACATTGTCAGCGATGGCGGCCGTACACCCTACAGAATGCACATTCGCAGACCTTGTTTTATTTATTATCAGGCATACCCGGAGATGATAAAAGGAGCTTATCTGAGCGATGCCATATTAACAATGAGTTCAATGAATGTAATAGCAGGCGAATTAGATGCCTAAAAAAACAATCTAGTATGAATGAGACAAAAGAAATACAGTTTTCGGATGAAGCCTTAGCACTAATAGCAAAGATAACCAAGCACTATCCGGAAGGGAAAGAAAAATCAACCATTCTACCGGTACTTCATCTTGCACAAGCCGAATTTGACGGATGGTTAAGCCCGCAAGTAATGGACTATGTAGCATCGCTACTTAAAGTTCAACCCATTGAAGTATATGAAGTGGCAACTTTCTATACTATGTTTAATATGCAGCCCGTAGGCAAATGTGTAATTGAAGTGTGCCATACCGGACCTTGCTGGTTAATGGGTGCCGAAGACATTGTGCATTACATTGAAAATAAACTGGGTATCAAAAAAGGCGAAACTACAGCAGATGGAATGTTTACGCTAAAAACCGTTGAGTGCCTTGCCAGTTGCGGAACCGCACCTATGATGCAAATTGGCGAAACATATCATGAGAACCTAACATTAGAAAAAGTAGATTCTGTTCTGGATGATTGCCGAAAAGCAGATATCCGCAGATCACATTGGGAAAAAGAAAAAATTAAATCTTAAAAAGCAATGGGACGCAAACTACTTTTAGACAATCTTGAATATCCTGAAATAAAAACATTTGCAGGCTATTGTAATAAAGGCGGATATGAGTCTTTGAAAAAAGCTCTTAAAATGAAGCCGGAAGAAGTACAAGCAGAAGTACAAAAATCAGGCTTGCGAGGCAGAGGTGGAGCAGGTTTTCCTGCCGGCATGAAATGGAGCTTTATTGCTAAACCCGAAGGTGTTCCAAGATACTTTGTTTGCAATGCAGACGAAAGCGAGCCGGGTACTTTCAAAGATAGATACCTCATGGAGCATAAACCTCACATCCTGATTGAAGGGATGATTATTGCCAGCTATGCCCTTGGTGCTACCACTGCTTATATTTATATCAGAGGCGAATTGATGTACATATACCATATCCTGCAAAAAGCCATTGAAGAGGCATATCAAGCAGGATTTTTAGGTAAAAATATTTTAGGCTGCGGCTTTGACTTAGATTTACACATCCATTGTGGTGCGGGCGCATATATCTGCGGAGAAGAAACTGCTCTACTCGAATCGTTAGAAGGCAAACGCGGCAATCCACGCATCAAACCTCCATTCCCCGCCATAAAAGGTTTGTGGGGCTGTCCTACTGTGGTCAACAACGTAGAAACAATTGCTGCTGTAGTTCCTATCATCCGTATTTCGGGAGACGAATATGCAAAAATAGGGGTTGGAAAATCCACAGGAACCAAGTTAATTTCCGCTTCCGGTCATATCAACAAGCCGGGGGTCTATGAGATTGAACTTGGCGTCCCTGTAGAAGAGTTTATTTACAGTGATGAGTATTGTGGAGGAATCAAAAACGGCAAAAAACTCAAAGCTGTCGTTGCGGGAGGCTCTTCTGTACCCATCCTTCCAAGTCATTTGATTTTAAAAACAGCTGACGGTGCACCTCGCTTGATGACTTATGAAAGCTTAGCAGACGGAGGGTTTGCTACCGGAACAATGCTCGGCTCAGGTGGATTTATCGTAATGGACGAAAGCACAAGTATTGTCAAGCATTTGTGGAACTTCAGCAGGTTCTATCATCACGAAAGTTGCGGACAATGCTCACCTTGCAGAGAGGGCACAGGGTGGATGGAACAAATACTTCACAAAATTGTTAATGGCAAAGGAGAAATGAGACATATTGACCTACTATGGGATATACAAGGAAAAATAGAAGGAAAAACAATTTGTCCCTTTGGAGATGCGGCTGCATGGCCTGTAGCTTCTACAATCCGCCACTTCCGCTCGGAATTTGAAGAATATATTCGTAATGGAGAACACAACCGAGATGTTAAACATTACTATCGTTTAAATAACTTACAAGAAATCTGATAAGATGGCAAAAGTAACAATAGATGGATATACCATAGAGGTTCCTGAAGGAACAACCATAGTGGATGCCGCCCGTATGATAGGGGGAGAAATCGTTCCGCCTACTATGTGTTATTATTCAAAGCTTGAAACAAGTGGCGGATATTGTCGCAGTTGCTTAGTGAAAGTAACAAAAGGCTCGGAAAAAGATCCGCGTCCTATGCCCAAATTGGTTGCTTCGTGTCGCCAAACAGTGATGGACGGTATGGTGGTAGAAAATATCACTTCCAAAGAAGTGTTGGAAGCCCGTGAAGGGGTAGTAGAGTTTTTATTGTTTAACCATCCACTGGATTGTCCGGTTTGCGACCAAGCAGGAGAATGTGACTTGCAGGATTTGAGCTATGAACACGGTACTGAGAAAACTCGACAGGAGTTTAGACGCAGAACATTCCCCATGCGCGACATCGGAGATCAAATCAAGTTACACATGAACCGCTGCATAATGTGCTATCGTTGTGTTAAAGTTGGCGAACAGTTAGCACCTACAAGAGTTCACGGAGTGCTTAACCGAGGTTATATGTCAGAAATTTCCACCTATATCCAAAACAATATTGATCAAGAATGGAGTGGCAACATGATTGATGTATGTCCGGTGGGAGCATTGACTGACAAAACATTCCGATTCAAATCAAGGGTTTGGTTTACAAAACCGCTGGATGCTCATAGAGATTGTGATACATGTTGCGGAAAAGCAGCAGTTTGGGTGTCAGGTGACGATATTATAAGGGTAACAGTACGCAGAGATCCTTATGGAGAAGTGGAATATATGGAAGATGGCAAACCCGGTTGGATTTGTAATACCTGCCGTTTTGAAAAGAAAAAACTTTCTGATTGGGTGATAGAACAACCAAGACACATAGATAGACACTCCGTTATTGCACAAAATCATTATGAAGAGTTGCGAAAACTAAAACAAGATTTATCTCGTCAAAAAGAAATATTCGAAAAATCACACAAAGACCAATAGAAGCAATGGAGTATTCAGAACTGATATTTAAAATCACATTTGTTGTAGCCATATTTGCTATAACATTGGTAATTGCGATGTATTCCACATTTGCAGAACGAAGAGTGGCTGCATTCATTCAGGACAGAGTAGGTCCCAATCGTGCCGGTCCGTTTGGAATTTTGCAACCCTTAGCCGATGGTGTCAAAATGTTCATGAAGGAAGAAATTATTCCCGACCATGCCAATAAGGCTTTATTTATTTTAGGTCCCGGTATCATGATGCTCACTGCATGTATGACCAGCGTGGTAATACCTTGGGGCGACACATTAATTATCAATGGAAAAGAATATATATTACAAATTGCCGATATCAATATTGGCATTTTATATATTTTCGGGATTGTTTCTATTGGGGTCTATGGCATCATGATAGGCGGCTGGGCTTCTAACAACAAATATTCTCTTATGGGGGCTTTAAGAGCTTCTTCTCAAATGATTAGTTATGAATTGGCTATGGGAATGTCAATAATTGCTCTTGTAATGATGACCGGCACTTTGAGTATTCGCGAAATGGTTTTTCAGCAACACGGGATGCATTGGAATGTATTTTATCAACCATTGGGATTCCTTATTTTTTTGATATGCGCTTTTGCAGAATGTAACAGAACACCTTTTGATTTACCTGAATGTGAAACGGAATTGGTGGGCGGTTTTCATACAGAATATTCATCCATGAAGTTGGGATTTTATCTATTTGCCGAATACATCAACATGTTCATTTCTTCTGCTGTTATTTCTGCCTTATATTTTGGTGGTTTTAACATGCCTTTCATAAGTGAATTGAGTTTATCACACAACATAGTAACAATATTAGGAGTAGTATTCTTTTTTATTAAAATATTTTTCTTTATCTTCTTTTTCATGTGGGTTAGATGGACAATCCCGCGTTTTCGTTACGATCAGTTGATGCGATTGGGATGGCGCATGCTGTTGCCACTTTCAATTTTGAATGTATTGCTCACCGGAGTTTTTACATTATGGAAAAACGGTTTGTTTCATTTTTAGAACTACATGATTCACTAAAATTAAATTCAAATGCAAAGTTTAACGAACAGAAGTCAAGTGGTAGGAAATAAGCCTATGGGCTGGAAAGAAAAGATTTATCTTCCTGCTATTATCATAGGCATGGTCATTACCATCAAGCACTTTTTCAAAAAGAAAGTTACATACAAATTCCCTGAGGAAAAGCGTCCCATATCGCCAATTTGGCGCGGACAGCATGTGCTTAAACGCGATGAAGAAGGACGTGAAAATTGTGTTGCTTGCGGGCTGTGTGCTTTGGCGTGCCCTGCAGAGGCAATCACAATGACCGCTGCCGAGCGCAAACCCGGAGAAGAACATCTTTATAGAGAGGAAAAATATGCTTCTGTATATGAAATCAATATGTTGCGCTGCATCTTCTGCGGACTATGTGAAGAAGCTTGTCCAAAGGAGGCAGTTTTCTTGACCGACCGATTGGTAGAACCGGAGGATTTACGCGATGATTTTATCTATGGCAAAGACAAGCTGTTGGAAGGTAAGGAAGAAAGCGAACGTATTGATGTAAGTATTAGAAGACGCGCACATCGAAGATTAGAAGAATAAAGTTAATAGGAGCACTTATCAATACATTTTTAAACCCTCAAAACACAATATAATTACACATGATTTTGACCTATAACAATCGTGAAAAAACATACCTAGAATATATGTCTAAATTAAGAATAAAAATATTATTTCGCAGTCGCTTATAAACCATCAAAAATTACCTTGAGTCAGTACGCTTTTTACATACTTTTTGCTTTGTCAATTGTCAGTGCTTTGTTTACTGTATTCTCACGCAACCCTGTTTATTGCGTACTCTATCTCATTTTTTTCTTTTTCACTCTTTTTGGACATTATATCCTTCTAAATGCTCAGTTTTTGGCTGCCGTCCATTTAATTGTATATGCAGGAGCCATCATGGTCTTATTTTTATTTATTATCATGATGCTTAACCTGAATAAAGATATTGAACCTCACAAGAGTACAATTGCAAAATTTACTGCCGTAGTGTCCGGTGGTTTACTTATGATTGTTATTATCAGTGTGATGAAAGGCACTGATAACATATTGCTTAATCAAAACAGCGAAATAGGCATGGTTCAGGCACTTGGAGAAGTGCTTTATAATAAATATATGCTCCCATTTGAAATGGTCTCTGTATTGTTTCTCACAGCCATAGTAGGGGCGGTAATGCTTGGCAAAAAAGATATTAAATAAAAATGAACGGAATCACAATAGATCATTACATACTGCTTTCAATCATATTATTCAGTATTGGTGTTATAGGGGTTTTATTTCGCAGAAATGCAATCATTATCTTCATGTGTATAGAACTTATGCTCAATGCTGTAAACTTATTACTTGCAGCATTCAGCAACCAACACAACGACCCTACAGGACAAGTTTTTGTTTTCTTTATTATGGCGGTAGCTGCCGCTGAGGTAGCAGTGGGATTAGCTATACTGGCAATGATTTATCGCAATGCCAAGTCAATTGATATAGACTTTTTTAACAGACTGAAAGAATAAGCGGATGAATTTGATTGTAGCACTCATACCACTTTTGCCTTTAGCCGGTTTCTTAATCAACGGACTGGTAAACAAAAAAATGCCTAAATCATTAGTTGGGCTTATCGGCAGTAGCACTGTATTGATTTCATTTATTTGTTCCGTTTACCTCTTTTCGCAGCTATTGGGAGATACTCAATCTATTTCAACTAAATTATTTGCATGGATACATGCCGGAGGCATCAATTTAGACCTGACATTTTTGGTTGACAGGCTCTCTTCCGTAATGCTGTTGGTGATTACAGGAGTTGGATTTTTGATACATGTTTACTCTATTGGCTACATGAAAAATGACGAGGATTATCCACGTTATATGGCTTATCTCAATCTATTTGTTTTTTTCATGTTATTGCTCGTAATGGGCAACAACTATATTGTCATGTTTGCCGGTTGGGAAGGAGTAGGGCTTTGTTCATACCTACTTATTGGGTTTTGGTTCAAGAATACTGCTTACAACAATGCAGGGAGAAAAGCATTTGTGATGAATCGTATTGGCGATTTTGGGTTTTTGTTGGGAATATTCCTTATGTACCAAACTTTTGCTACTTTGGACTACAAAGAAGTGTTTGAAGCTGCCCAATCCTATCCAAAAGGAACAGCCACTCTCACCGCCATAACACTCCTACTATTTGTAGGTGCTGTTGGAAAAAGTGCTCAAATCCCTTTATACACTTGGCTCCCTGATGCAATGGCAGGACCAACACCGGTATCTGCTTTGATTCATGCTGCGACTATGGTAACAGCTGGCATATACATGGTTGTTCGCAGTAATATCTTATATGCACTCTCGCCTATCAGCAGCGAAATTATTGCTGTCATTGGACTTGCAACAGCATTCATGGCGGCAACCATTGCAATCAAGCAAAATGATATTAAAAAAGTTTTGGCTTATTCAACAGTCAGCCAACTTGGATATATGTTTGTGGCACTTGGCGTTGGTGCTTATACGACTGGATTATTTCATGTGGTTACACACGCTTTTTTTAAGGCACTGTTGTTTTTATGCGCAGGAAGTGTGATCCATGCAATGGGCGGAGAACAGGATATACGCAAAATGGGTGGATTGAAAAAGTATATTCCTATTACTCATATTACATTCTTGACGGGTGTGCTTGCTATCATCGGGATGCCCCTATTTTCGGGATTCTTTTCTAAAGATGAAATACTTGCCGCAACTTGGATTGCCTCGCCTATCATATTTACATTACTTGCGTTGACATCGGTTCTAACAGCTGTCTATATGTTACGTCTGTATTGGCTTACTTTCCATGCTAATTTTAGAGGAACACAGCACCAAAAAGAACATTTACATGAATCTCCGTTGAGCATGACCATTCCTTTGATAGCACTTGCAGTACTGTCTGTTTTGGGCGGTTTCATCGGAATGCCTGATTGGATAAATGAGAAACTCGGCACCCGACATATTTTCAATGACTATGTTGCACCGGTCATCAATTCTCCCAAAGAATTTATTGCTTCTCACACTTTTGATTTTTCACTTCTGGCTGGTACTATTATTGGTCTTGCATTGATTTATTACTATACCCGTAAGATCTATGTTACAGATAATACAGTCCCCGAAGATGATGCTCATACCAAAGGTTTTGCAAAGATTTTGGCAAAGAAATACTATGTGGACGAGGCTTATGATGCTGTAATCCGCAAACCGCTGGATGCAATTTCGGAAGTGTTTTATAAGGTATTTGACCTGAAAATGATTGATGGACTGGTAAACCAATTGCCAAAGCTGACAACAAATTTTGCTGCGGCTTTACGCACCTTGCAATCCGGCAAGCTTGGGTTTTATTTGACCGCCATGGTAATTGGAATAATCTGCATTTTTGTTTTTAAGCTACTGATGTAATGAATAATATGCTATTGATAATATTACTGTTGCCTTTGGTAAGTATGGTGCTATCACTACTAACTCCGAAAGAAACTACCGCTAAAGTCGCATTTGTGATGTCATTACTCAGCACTGCATTTACGTTCTATTTGTTCAGCGTATTTGTACCCGAATCAGGCATGCAATTCATAGTCAGTTTTCCATGGATTCCTTCATTGGGAATTACATTTAAACTCGGAATGGATGGCATTAGTCTGATGTTGATTGTTTTGACAAACATTCTGACTCCTTTGATTCTACTGTCTTCTTTCAATCGGAAGATTGAAAATCCCAAACTGTTTTATGCGCTCATACAATTAATGCAATTTGCCATGTTGGGCGTTTTTGTAGCACTAGACGGGTTTTTGTTTTATATTTTCTGGGAACTTGCGCTGCTTCCAATTTACTTTATTGCTTTGTTGTGGGGCGGCAAAGACAGGATTAGAATTACGCTAAAGTTTTTTATTTATACAATCACCGGCAGTTTGTTTATGCTTGTAGGTTTGATTTATCTTTATTTACAAACTCCCGACAATCACACATTTGATATCAATGCTTTTTATCAATTACAATTGAACGCTTCTCAACAAGCATTTGTGTTTTGGACCATTTTTGTTGCATTTGCAGTAAAAATACCCATATTCCCGCTTCACTCATGGCAACCTGACACCTATGTTGATGCGCCCACACAAGGCACCATGTTATTATCGGGCATTATGCTCAAAATGGGATTGTATGGCATTTTACGTTGGTTGTTACCGATTGCGCCAGGTGCAGTTGATGAATATGGTTTTACAGTAATTGTGCTCTGTGTTATCGGAGTGGTATATGCTTCATGTATTGCTATTATTCAGAAGGATTTCAAGCGTTTGGTTGCTTATGCTTCTATTGCTCACGTTGGATTAATCGCAGCAGGCTTATTTACGCTTAGACAAGAGGCGTTAGAAGGCTCTTTGTTCCAGATGTTAAGTCACGGTATCAATGCTGTTGGTTTGTTCTTTATTGTCGATATTTTGAGACATAGAATGAAAACATCAACGCTGGCGGAGTTAGGTGGTATAGCCGGGGTTCAACCCTTTTTTGCCATTTCATTTATGATTATTCTTTTGGGCACCATAGCACTGCCTCTTTTTAATGGTTTTGTGGGTGAATTTCTCATCATGACTAAAATATTTGACTATCATGTTTGGATAGGATCTGTTGCTGCTTTGGCAATCATTTTAGGTCCCGTATATATGTTCAGGAGTTACCAAGCCATTATGCTCGGAGACAGTCATTTTGATACCAACACGTTTACCCCTCTTACATTGTCAGAAAAAGCCATACTCGGTATTATTTCTTTTTTGGTATTGTTGGGAGGTATCTACCCCTCTTTGTTGATGGATGTCGCTCGCCCAAGTGTTCAGCAATTACTCAATTTAATCAGTGCCGGATAATTTTTAACTAAACAAAAAACAACTTGAATACCATAGTCATACTTTCTATCACGGGCATAGCAGCAATGCTTTCGGATGTTTTTAAGTTTAAGAAAATCATTTATGCGTTATCCATATTGGGATTGCTGACAGCATTGGTGTTTTCAATACGGGATTGGGGGCTTTTTGCTTCCTATTTCAACAACATGGTACAAACCGATAACTATGCGGTTGTATTTACATCCATGCTCATTGGGTTCACTACGCTATGGTTTATGATGTCAGCAGACTTCTTTAAAAGTCCAAGCAGTGAAGGCGAACATTTTGCTTTAATCATTTTTGCTCTTACAGGTGGGGTAATGATGACAAACTTTTCTAACCTTTCCATGTTATTTATCGGTTTGGAGATTCTGTCTATTGCACTCTATATTTTGGCTGGGAGCAATAAATCTAACCTCAAGAGCAATGAGGCTGCATTGAAGTATTTTATGATGGGTGCATTTGCAACCGGATTTTTGCTCATGGGTATAGCACTTATTTATGGTGCTACTGCATCATTCAATATTCAGGCAATAGCCGATTATATTACACAAAATCAGAGTACGCTACCTTTATACTTTTATGCCGGCATTATCATGATGTTGATTGGTTTGACATTCAAAATATCGGCTGTACCGTTCCATTTTTGGGCACCGGATGTCTATGACGGCTCTCCTACGCCCGTAACCACATTTATGATGAGTGTGGTTAAGATTGCCGGATTTGCTGCACTCTACAGGTTATTTACTTCTTGTTTTATTGCCGTTGATAATTTCTGGACTCCAATTTTTGCAGGAATGTCAGCACTCACCATGCTTTTGGGCAATATTACCGCTGTAAGTCAAACCAGCTTCAAGCGCATGTTGGCATATTCCAGCGTGGCACATGCAGGTTATATGTTGATGTCTTTGGCTTCACCGGGCGCAACTTCGGGCAATGCACTTGTCTATTATTTGATAGCTTATTCTATTGCTGTAATGGGCGTGATGAACTTTTTGTTTCATTTACATAAAACGACAGGCAAAGAAGACATTCAATCTGTTAGAGGTCTGTTTCGCGCTCATCCGCTAACTGCCATCATGTTAAGTATTTGCATATTGAGCATGGCAGGAATACCTCCCATGGCAGGATTTTTTGGAAAATACTTCATGTTTATTTCTGCATTAAATGCCAATCTTGTATGGTTGGTAATTATAGCCGTTTTGTGTTCTTTGGTTGGCATCTTTTACTATTTCAGAGTTATCATTGCTGTGTTTCAAGATGCTGAACATGAACAGCCTGTTTTTTATAATAAAACTTCAAATTTAACAGTGCTTTATATCTGTGGAGTATTGAGCATTTTAATAGGTATTGCGCCTCAGATATTTGCAAATCTATTATAACTGTTTGAGTAATTCTGATTCAATCAGTTCCTAATTACCAAAAAATTCTCTAAAAAATTCTACCTTTGCAACCCTTTTATGTACATTCAGGTTTTAAAGTCCAAAATACACGGTGCCAAAGTTACAGAAACCGAGCTTAACTATATCGGCAGTATCACCATTGATGAAGATTTGATGGATGCTGCCAACATGATTGAGCATGAAAAAGTATTGGTGGTTAACAATAACAATGGTGAACGTTTTGAAACATATATTATCAAAGGCGCAAGAAAGAGTGGCACTATTGGCATCAATGGGGCTGCTGCCCGCAAAGGAATTAAAGGCGATGTATTGATTATCATTTCATTTGCCCAGATGGAATTTGATGAAGCCAAGAAACATAAACCTACTGTCGTTTTCCCAAACGACTTTAATAAAATTTAAGTGACGCCACAAAGCAAAAAAATCATCAGAATTACCATCTTCTCACTGATTGGGGCGCTGGTGTTATTTTTAGTTTTTAGAAACATTAACTGGAAACAGTTTCTGCAAGGACTCAAACAAGCCAATTTATTCTGGATTGGGACGGCTATGATAGTGGGCGCATTAGGGCATTGGATCAGGGCTGCACGCTGGACCATTATGCTCAAATCTATTGGATATAACAGCGCACGTACCTACCCGGGCTTTCTTACTGTGTTGGCGGGCTATCTCATCAATCTTGCCATTCCAAGAGCGGGCGAGATTTCTCGTTGTGCTTTGATGGGTGACGTGTGCAAAATTCCGGTTCAAAAACTCATTGGGACTGTAGTTACTGAAAGAATTATTGACCTATTGATGACGGTCTTGATTGTTGTATTGGTTTTATGGCTGCAATTTGACTTGCTTTTCGACTTTACTGACAAGAATATCCTGACCCCATTGTCCCAAAAATTCAAATCATTCTATGAATTCAGCCTCTTCTACCCTATAGTGTTGTGCATAGTCGCATTTGTATTTGCAGGGTATTATTGGATTGTGAGAAGAAAAAAGAATAAACTCAACTCACAAGAAGGAAAACTAATTGGGTTTGTCAATGGCATAATCGAGGGTGCAAAAAGTATATTAAAACTCAATAAACCTGTGATTTTCACCTTGCAAACCTTTGCTATATGGCTCACCTATTTGGGTTCAACCATCAGTATTTTAAAGGCATTTGAGTTTTCACAAAGTGAAGGATTTTTTACAGGTTTGAGTGTATTGCTATTTTCTACCATTGGTGTCATTGTGCCCGCACCAGGGGGCGTGGGTAGTATTTGGACAACCCAAAACGGATTGATGGAAATTTATGGTTACTCGCTGGAGCATGCCACTCTGTTTGCCAGTCTTCTTTTCTTCACTCAGGTGATTGGATTCATCATTTTGGGTACTTTTGCGTTAATTCATCTGAGTATTATGAAAAACAAAATCAATGCGACATCCTAAATCCAAAATATTAAGCCTTGAAGATGCTTTAAAAATTATTACTGCACAAAAGACTTTCGGCAAACGCGTAGTATTCACCAATGGTTGCTTTGACATCCTTCACAGAGGACATTTGGAATACTTGATGGAAGCACGTCAGTTGGGCGATTTTTTGCTTGTGGGCGTAAATTCGGATAATTCGGTGCGCAGATTAGGCAAATCACCATCCAGACCATTACAAGACGAACAAGGCAGAGCCTTGGCTATTGCTTCTTTATATTTTGTTGACTTGGTTATCATTTTTGATGAAGACACTCCGCACAAACTTATCAGTACTATTCTGCCGGACATCTTGGTAAAAGGTGCAGACTATAATCCCGAAGACATTGTTGGGTATAAAGAAGTAACCGACAATGGGGGAACAGTCAAGACCATTCCTTTTATTGAGGGATATTCCACCACTTCGATTGAACAGAAAATTCTGAAAGAAAACAAATAGATGTGCGAAAGTTAGCCGCTTTACTTATAACTTGTATTTTTATCGTGGACGCTTTGGCTCAACAAGATTCTTTGTTGCAAAATCAACATTTCATAGTCAAAAAAATCTTCCTCATGGGTCAAAAAAAGACTAAGGACGGAATCATCCTGCGGGAGCTTAATTTCAAAGAAGGTGACACGCTGGCAACTTCCAAACTTCCTTTGCTCTTTGAACAAAGTAAGAAACAACTGTTGAACACTAACTTGTTCAATGAAGCACAGATTGTGAATGATTCCAACGGAAATGTTTTTGTGGCTGTCAAGGAAGATTGGTATATCTATCCTGTTCCTATTCTACAATTTGCAGACCGCAACTTTAACCAATGGTGGCTAAGTAAAGACTTTAACCGGCTTAACTATGGGCTGTGGACATACTGGTATAATTTTACCGGCAACGCTGACAAGCTCGCTGTCTTGCTCAACAGCGGCTACACGCATCTGACAAGCATAGCTTATGCGCTACCGTTTATTGACAGTAAAAAGCATTGGGGAATTGGTTTTGAGGCAAGCTATTCCGCCAACAGAGAAGTTTGGGCAATTCCCAAAGATGACAAGATTGTTTTCTTTTCTGACCGCAACAGATTTCTGATTTGGCGCAAGGGCATCGGGCTTTATACAACCTATAGAAACAATTTTTTTGACAAACACACACTTAGTTTAACTTTTCAAAACATTCAGGTTGCAGACACAGTCGTAACTCCCGAAGTGAACAATCGTTTTTTAGCCCAAAGCAAATCATTCATGAATACGCTACGGTTGAATTATAGCTTTATTTTTGACAAGCGCGATATTCGTGGGTATCCGCTCAAAGGGTATTTTCTGAAAACAACTGCCGAATACAACCTTTACAATCCTGCTAAAAGCTTTAGCACACACAATATCAAATTTGGGGTCAATGCCAACATCTATATTCCTTTGTCGGAGAGGGTTTTCACAAACGGAGGCATAACCGCTTCTACGAGTCAGTCTTCATTGGTTCCTTATACAGATTTCAGGGCTTTGGGATATGAAAATCAATTCGTACGCGGGTATGAATATTATGTGATTGACGGAAAAGATTTTGCTCTGTTTCGAAGCAACCTGAAATATGCCATAGTCAAAGATAAAAAACATTATTCATGGTCGCTTCCTTCGGCTTTTCGCTCGGTTACTTTTACATGGATGGCGGGATTATTTTTCGATGCAGGATATGTAAACAGCCCTATAGAATACAAGGGCAACCGCTTGCCAAACACGCTACTTACGGGCTATGGAGTAGGAACTGACTTCATTTTTTTTTATGACAGGGTGATTAGGCTGGAGTTGTCAAGAAACGGCTTAGGCAAAACAGGTCTCTACTTGAGTTTCTTTGCCCCTCTATAAAACAGATTTGCCGAACTAACACCCGCTGACAAAAACTTATCTTTGCACACCCTATGAATTACCTATCCGCAGAGAATATTGCCCGAATATTAGGCGAAAGAACACTTTTCGAAAATATAACTATTGGGATAGAAAAAGGAGATAAAGTTGCACTAGTTGCACCCAACGGAAGCGGAAAAACCTCAATGATGAGAATTTTAGCCGGTTTAGAGCCTCCGGACAAGGGAAAAGTTGTTACACGCAATGGTATTCGGGTGGCATTGTTAGAGCAAGAACCACATTTTGACCCAAAGAGTACTGTACTGGAAAGTATTTTCGAGGGGGACTCCCCTATTGCCAAAGCTGTCAGCGATTACACCGCCAGTCTTGAATCGGGAGATAGTGAAGCCATTCACAAAGCATACGAACAACTTGATAACCTACAAGCATGGGATTTTGAAGCCAAAGCAGAACAGATTTTGGCAAAATTGAAAATTACACATCTCAAACAACTCACGGGCAACCTTTCAGGTGGGCAAAAAAGAAGACTTGATTTGGCAAAAGTGCTATTGTCAGAACCCAATTTATTGCTATTAGATGAACCCACTAATCATTTAGATATTGAAATGGTGGAATGGCTTGAACAGTATTTAAGCGCAAGTAATATCACTCTTTTTATGATTACCCACGACCGCTATTTCCTTGATAGAGTATGTAATACAATTTTTGAAATGGATGATAAAAATCTCTATTCATACAAAGGGAATTACAGCTATTTCTTGGAGAAAAGAGAAGAACGCTATGCCAATCTTGCTGCCAACATTGCCAAAGCAAAAAATCTGTATAGCCGAGAGTTAGAATGGGTGCGCAGACAACCCAAAGCACGTACAACCAAGTCGCAATCACGAGTAGATGCGTTTGCGGTATTGAGTCAACAAGCAAACCGAAGAATAGCCGACCGTAAACTGCATCTCAAATCAGACATGATACGCTTGGGAAATAAGGTAATCAATGCAAAGAGTATTGGGGTAAGTTTTGATGGAGAACATTGGCTGTTTAGCAAATTTTCACACAAATTTCTACCGGGTGAACGGGTTGGGATTATTGGACCCAACGGAAGTGGAAAGTCCACACTTATAAAAACCTTAATTGGCAAGCTACCACCAAACGAAGGCACTATAGACACCGGAGACACCGTTGTCATTGGCTATTTTGGACAGGATGGACTGCGGTTCAAAGAAGGACAACGCATCATTGAATTGGTAAAAGAAATAGCGGAAAATTTTGAACTTCCTGACGGGATGAGTGTCAATGCTGCCCAACTTTTGGAACGATTTCTTTTTCCGCGCAACAGCCACTATACACCCATTGAAAAACTGAGTGGTGGCGAAAAACGCAGATTATATTTACTCACCGTTCTGTTGCGAAAACCCAATGTACTCATCTTAGACGAGCCTACCAATGACCTGGATTTATTGACCTTGAATGTATTGGAAGATTATCTGGAAAATTTTGGAGGATGTTTGATGATTATCTCGCACGACCGTTTCTTTTTGGACAAACTCTGCGACCATCTTTTTGTCTTTGAAACCGATGGAAATATCAAAGACTTCCCCGGAAATTACACACAATACAGACAGTATCAGGAAATCAAAGAAACGGATAGTCACGAAATCAAGCCCGTTAAAACCGAAGCTAAAATCATCCCAAAAACAGATTCCAAAAAGAAACTCAGTTATAAAGAAAAACTTGAATTGGAAAATTTACCCAATGAAATCGCTCAGTTGGAAATCGAAAAAACAAAACTTGCCGATTCGTTGAATGACAGCAGCCTGTCACATGAACAACTCACACAAATCAGTGCCAAACTCACGTCTATTATCCAAATGATTGACAATAAAGAAATGAGGTGGTTAGAACTCTCTGAATAAACCATCTTTGTACAATGCAATTCAGAACCATAGCGGTCTTTTTCATTCTGTTTTCAACCCTTTCTGTTAAAGGCAATGACAGCATTTTTTCCAAAAACACCATACATTACGGAATAGGTTTAGGCATCAGTGACGGCTTTCAACAAAACGGCTTGGGCTATGGCATAACATCAGGTTATGAGAGAAATATATGGAAAGAACGCCTGCGCCTCAATATTGCGTTCACCTATGGCTTATTTAGCTCGATTGGAATTAATGATGTGGGAGAACAATATTTCAGTGTACTGACCTTAGAATCAGGTGTTAAATTTGATTTATTGCGCTACAAAGCAGTTTCATTGGTTGTAGGAATGGGTGTATGTGTCAATCGAGTTTTCGGACTCAAATCTTATCATGACTATTATTTAAATTATCGTCATCGTTATTTCGGTGAGGTGAATGGTGCTTTGATTCCCAGTGTAGGCATCAGAATCAATCCCAAGAAAAGCGCAGTTGTTTATGAATTTACGCCTATTAATTTTTATATAGGAACACATGAGTTTTTCCAAGAGTATCTAAGATTCGGAATAGGTATTAAGCTACGCTAACTATCGAAAACGAATCAACCTTATCCAAAACATTTGGATAGGAAATACGAATATTGCACATTCGCAAACATGAAATTTTTTAATAAAACATGTATTGCATTGGCTTCTATATGTTTACTTACCTTGTTCTCACCTCATTCAATCAAGGCACAAGCGCAAAATTCAGGAGCTATTTTTAAAGAAATTCAAAAACTCAATCAATTTGGGTCTGTGTTATACATAGCTGCACACCCTGATGATGAGAATACACGCCTCATCAGCTATTTGTCCAAAGGAAGACAATACAGGGTGGGTTATTTATCCCTTACGCGCGGAGATGGCGGGCAGAATCTGATAGGGACTGAACAAGGCGTAGCATTAGGGCTTATTCGAACCAATGAACTCTTGCAAGCACGTATGGTGGATGGGGCAGAACAATTCTTTACCCGTGCCTATGATTTTGGTTACTCCAAGAATCCTGAAGAAACATTCACATTCTGGAACAAAGATTCTGTCTTGCGCGATGTGGTGTGGGTAATTCGAAAATTCAGACCTGATGTAATCATCACCCGTTTCCCTGACACAGGCGAAGGAGGACACGGACACCATACTGCTTCTGCTATTTTAGCTAAAGAGGCATTCAGAGCCGCAGCAGACCCTAATATGTTTCCTGAACAACTCAAAGAGGTGCCGGTTTGGCAAGCAAAAAAGCTATTTTGGAACACCTTTAATTTTGGCAACAACAATACCACCTCCGAAACACAGTTCAAATTAAATGTAGGAACTTATGACCCCATACTGGGCATGAGTTATGGCGAAATTGCATCTATGAGCCGCTCCAAACACAGCAGTCAGGGATTTGGAACCCCATTAGTACGCAATCCGATTTATGAATACTTTGTAGCATGGGAAGGCAGCAAACCTCAAAATTCTTTCATGGAAGGTATTGACACAGGCTGGACAAATGCAATCAACAATGCAGGCAAAGCAAAAATAATTACTCAAAAAATCAATAATATCATTGCCCAATATGATTTCCAAGCCCCTTACAAGTCAATACCAGCCTTGTATGCCCTGCGAAACGAGATAGAACAAAACTACGAATTAACCTCTCCCACTGTATTTTGGCTCAACCGGAAGATAGAAGCACTCAACCATATCATCAGTCAATGCGCAGGAGTATTCTGCGAAATAACCACAGACAAACAAAATCTTGTCCCCGGTCAAACAACAAAAGTTACCTTTTCTATGGTTGCACGTTTGCAACCCAAACAAAACATAGAACTTCATTTCAAATTCGGGAATCTTGATATCAAAAAAACGCTCACCGAAAACAAGTGGGATACAAGCTTTGTTTATACCATCCCAAACACCTTTTACTATGAATCTTCGCAACCTTATTGGCTGAGGAAACCCAAAAGCAAAGGACTGTTTGCAGATGTAGATTTGAGTTTGGCAGGATTGGCTAAAAATCCTGAATTGTTCAAAGCTGAGGTATCATTGAACTTTAGCAAACCTGATTTTTATATCACACAAAACCCGACCCTAAAATATAAAACAAACGACCCTTCCAAAGGCGAGCTATATCAACCTGTTTTTATTGTTCCTCTGGCAGTTATAATGCCTGAGACAAATCGAACTTTCTTTCTGCTGAGCGAAAACAACAATCAAGCGGTTGAAAAAATCATCCACGTAAAGGTTAAGTGTTATCAAGACAATTTCAAAGGAAACTTGTTTGTTGAAGTGCCCAAAGAATGGCAATTACTAAATACTCCTGAGGATTTTAAATTAGAGTTTGGAAAAGCAGGGACAGAAAAAAATATTGAAATCAAATTAAAGCTGTTTGAAAATGCATCTGCCATTCAACAAAGCGGCAGTTATCAATCCTCCCTTTCGTATTATATCATGACAGACGGACAACAATATGATGTAACTGAAAAACGCATAACATATCCGCATATTCCAAATCAGATACTTTATTCCACAGCCCAAACCCAACTTGTCCTCTCGCCTGTCAGCCAAGAACTAGCACAAAAAATAGGGCGTGTAGGCTACATTCCGGGAGCAGGTGACATGGTGATGGAATGTCTCAGAGAAATTGGTATTCATGTAGATGAGTTGAGTGAAAGCGATTTGAGTAACACAGCCGTATTAGGCATGTACAAAACTATCATTGTAGGCGTGAGGGCGTTCAACGTGCGTCCCGAACTGCAGACCCAATTTCCCAATCTACTGAACTTTGTAAACAATGGCGGGCGATTGTTAGTACAATACAACACCAATAATCGTATTGCTCCCATAGATTTTAATATTGCACCTTATCCTCTCACCATTACAGCCAATCGTGTTACAGATGAAACCACCAAAATTACTTTCTTGCAACCTACACACAAATTAGTGCAACAACCGTTTAAAATTACATCTGCGGATTTTGATAATTGGATACAAGAACGCGGAATTTATTTTGCAGGAGCACGAGACTCCCAATTTGTTTCTTTGTTTGCAATGGCAGACCCGAAAGAACAAGCGAATGATGGAGCACTTATTTATGCAGATTATGGCAAAGGCAGCTATATCTATACAGGCTTCGTATTTTTTCGAGAATTACCTGCCGGAAACCTTGGGGCATATAGGCTTTTCATCAATCTAATTTATAACCCATAGAAAAATCAAAAATTGTATTTTTTCTTATTGCCAATCGCCTATATTTGCAGCCCTCAAAAAAAGCCTATCCGCACCCATAGCTCAACCGGATAGAGCAACAGAAATAACTGAATTTTCGACAGGTGTTAGATATTGGTCGTTAAAAATCTCCCTCTTAACAACATGTTGATAAACCCAATAGCATAAAAATACATTATCCCTTTTTGAAACAAGCAGTGGGGGAGTATTTTGCCATGTTAATAACCCTTCTTTTTATCCACAATGGCAATAATCTGTTTGGCAGTTTGGTTTTAGGGTGTTACTTAGCCCACGTCTTTTGGGGGAATTATAAGCTGCTTTTTTGTCTGTTTCAGTCTCAAATCAGTTTTTTTCTTCGTTTAGGCTAAGAGCAAAGCAGACATTTTAAAACCACAATATGGCTGAAAATATTCAATAAGTACTCACCTAAACAATCTAAGAAATATGCACTTCTTTACAGAACATACCGTACTTCCTGCTCAAAATGCTTCGGATAAATACGGTCCTGATGGGGGAACTTCTTCTGATTTATACAATATCTCCGCCCGATTTGAATTACCGAATGGAAATACTGCAAAAGCATTTGCTTGCCAAGACGGATTAATGTTGGTGCAACAATCATCTGTAGATTCTGACTTGGTTAATGTTCTCATTAAACCTAATGAGCCACCCAAGTCTTATTTACAGGTTAAATATTACATATACAGAGGTATACTGAAAAGCAGCTTAATCAGTGGAAGTAATATTACACCCGCAGACGACAGCAACAATGAATTAATTGCAAGATTTTGGGCTGAAAACGAAAACCATCCAGACCCAAAAGCCTATTTAATAGGTTTTGGTGACAGCCTGCCGGACAGTACCGACATTGAAGATATTCTTCTATGTACCGTTTCTGGCACTGTAGAACCAATATATGTAAAGGAAGGTGAGTGGTTTGGCGATTTTGGAGGCACACATGAAACCGAAGAGCATCCGATAGATTTTGAAGTTCTCATTGACAATGCCGAAGAAGTAATTACTACCCTCGGCTATTTAAGAAACGGCTTTTATAATTCCAATACTTCTAAATACCAGATTAATGTTACCTCAAAAACCAACTTGGAAAAGCGCAGATTGAAAGAACAGGTATTATCTTTTCTAGACCCTGCTGCTCTGTTTGGTATGTTTTATAATGAAGGTTATGTTAATTTTACTGAATATTCAGGCTCAAAAGTGGTCAAATCAACCAATAGCAATTCAGGTTCTCCTCTATACCTTTACACTGTATTCCTAAACAAATTTGAAACCAAGCATACCGTTTATCTTGACATAAGAAGCGACAGGGGATTTTCTTATAATTTCTATGGCAACTACGATGACCAGACTATCAATAACAGTAACATTAAAATAGGACTTGGTAAAGCGACAGTTACAGCCCAAAAGTACCATACAAATGATTGGCCAATAATCATTCTCTCGCAGGCTCAAGATTGGACAGGAACAAGTCCTGTACCCAATAAAAACAGAATTGGATTTCAATTGCGGCTTGATGACGTAGAACAGCCATTGATTTTTCTGGAAGACATAAGTATCAGAGACGGAAGTGCATCATCCAACTGGATAAAGAAAGACGCATTACTTCCTAAACCACTTCCTGTTACAACAGCAGACCTATATACAAAAGAAAACAAAATTCATTTTCCCAATAAAGATTCCGGTACTACGAGGAACAATGTAGCCCGCTTCATTAAGCTATATTATTTTAGGCAAAATCATAGCCAAACTCCATCAAGCACTGTAATGCCAAGTTCAAAGTATTTCAACAACGCTTTTATTGAGCTTGACAGCCTCATCTTAGGGACTTTTAAAAGTGAGGACATCCCCGGCACTACTGAAAACCCTATTCGTAAAAACAAAGCCATAGAATCCTGCAAAAATCATCTCATTCATCAGAAACTTAATGAGACGGACGGAACAGGGAACTTTGCCTTTTGTGCGAAATCAGGCGCATATTGGGAGCGAACGGGAGCACCAATCTTCGGAGGTGGGGAATACCCTCCTCGTGTATTGCTATACACCACTATTTACAAAGAAGATGAGAACAATAGTGAAAAAAAATTTCTGCCAACCTATAACAGAAAATTCAATCTCCACGAAAATCCATTATTTGAGGATTCAAAATTACGAAACAACATGGATTTAATCTGCCGAAGCTATAAGATTGATAATAACGACATTAAAATACTGGGCATTAATTGGTATAGCGAATCGGGAAGAAAAGATATCTCTAAGAATCATAAAGAAAACCTCATGCTACTGGGGCTGACCCATGAAGAACTGACCGCCATTTATGAAACGACAGGCTTGGCTTACGATGATTTTCACAGGTATATTTACTTAGACCCCGACAGCGGCAACCCTCTTACATCCGATGCGCCTGAAAACATGCGCTATCACAAATATACAATACGCATTCAGGGAATTGCAAGCACAACCAATGGCGGTGGAACTAACGAGATAGGAATGATTACTCCACAATTAGACGAACAGGATATTGTAGTTTATAGCCGAGACAATCAGTTCTTTCATTCAAAAGATTTTTCAGAGCAAGAAACGGTTTCTCCAAGACAAAACCAGATTGAAATGCACATATACCACGATGGAGTTATAAAAATTACAGATAACATAGATTTAAGCCTAGTTAGGAAAAGATTACTTTCAACCAGAGAGGCTCTAATAGATGATAATACAATTGCAAACGATCAAAGTTTAGTACAACAAATTCATTACTACTATCATACACAAGAGAATCAACATCAATCTATACATATAGCCAATTTTGATATTGTAATGGCAGACAAAATGGCAAAGAATGGTCGAAATAATAGGTCACATATCGTGCCTGGTGGTTACGCGTTGTTAATCAACTATCAAACACCTACAATTCACAATGGCGTTGATGCTGGCAGTTCATATAGACATAACACAAATAGACACATATATACTACAGCAAGAAGTGGTGGAAATACAGCTGGTCTATATGAAAATCAATCGAAAAAAATATTCATGGTAAGAGTTGACGATGCCATTATAGATGATAGCAACTTGATAAATGATAACCAATTTCGTTTAGTAAATACTTTTAGATTTTTTGGAAACTTACCTATAGTAGCAGCTCTCATTGGAGCCTTGGTTAATGAAACAAACAATATTACTAGTGAAGGTCTTGCATATGGGGATGGAAGTTGCTATCCAAGTGCTAATCACGTAAATGGGTTTGCAATGGATACAGGTTATTTAAAAAACAGCAACCAAAATAATGCTAATTTCATGAGCAGATTGCATACTTTTGGATTCAGAACTTTTTTAATTGGATACTCAAAAACAACATTAGAAACGACAGCAAACGCAATTAATAATTTAAGAAATGCACGAATTATAAGAGATGCATTTCCAGGATATAAAACGATACTAGTAAATGGTGTACCAACTCAAGTTGTTAAAGATACCTTACATGACAACCATCTACATTCTGAAAATTTTATTATTCGAAATGGTGTTAAAGAATTGCCACTATGAAATTAGTTTTTTCCGTATCAAATACTTTTATCATAATCTTGCTTTCTTCATGTACAATGGAGAACACAAATGAAAATGTTGATTCAATAATAGATGACAATAAGATGAAACAACCGGATACGATTACTTTAATACCAACAATTCAAAAAGACTCATCTATTTCTCACCTAGATTCATTAGCTTTTCCATTCGGACCTAAAATTAGTTTTGAGTATTTCGAGAAAAACAACTTCCAAATTAATTTATATAAGGACATTTTATTGAATAAAGAAATCAATGAATTTTATAAGCTTTATGACTTGCCAAAATACAATAGTTTGCAATATATATCCATTGAATATGGGCTTGAATCAATCAATTGCCGGAACAACAAACCCTTTGACAGCATGCTTCATTTTAGTAAATATATGTTTAAATTGCCTGATATTTCCATTTTTGATTGCTACTATGTTTATGAAGACGAAAATAATAACAAATTCCTCTCTAATGAATTTAGAAAATTCTGTTTAGATTATAAAGAATGTGGGCATTTAATACTGTTTAATAAAAGCAACAGCACTGCAAAAGTTCTTCCTGTCTCACATCTGTCCAAGATAAATTTCAGTAAAAAGGGCATGGATTAAATTTTAACCCAAAACATTTATTTTGGGGTGTACAAAAAAAAACACCATGCCCACGACAAATGTAAATCTGTTTTCTCAAATTCTTGGCTTAATAGACAGGAATTCTTTCACAAAAATTGTAAACAACCACGACTCTGACAGACACTGCAAAGGCGTGAACACTTGGACTCATTTAGTGTCAATGTTGTTTTGTCAATTTGCCAAGGCAAATAGTGTAAGAGAAATATCGAATGGACTTAAGAGTGCTACTGGTAATTTAAATCACTTAGGAGTTTCATGTTCACCGAGTAAATCCACCATTTCTTATCAAAATCAACAACGCAATTGGCAAGTTTTCAAGGATCTTTATTTTGAACTTTTCAACTCGTTCAATAGCGGACTTCAAAAGAAACGACAGTTTGCAAGAATGCTGAAACGTAAAATTTTCATAGTAGACTCCACCGTTATTTCTCTTTGCTTAAGTTTGTTTGATTGGGCTCAATACCGCAAAAGAAAAGGAGCAATAAAGCTTCATACTGTATTAGATTACGACACCTGCCTTCCTGTTTACATGCACATGACAGACGGGCTTAAACACGATGTGGCAATAGCAAAAACACTTAATATTCCCTCAGGCTCTGTTTTGGTTATGACATTTATGTAGATTAATGGTTGAATGTTTTGGACAGCAGAAGATTACGTTTGTAAGCAGATTAAAGAAAAACATACAATACAGTGTATAAAAGAAATGAGATTAAAGACAAAACGGGATTAATAGTCAAAGACCAAATTATAGTATTGACGGGAGTTAAGACGTTAATTAATCAATACTCCTGCAAAGAACCAAGCACAGTAGTGGTTATGATCCAGTGCAAAAAATAGAACTGATTCTCTCACCAACAGACGGACAGCAAAGAAACAATATTCGCACTTTGGTTAAAATTAGATGTGAGAGATTATAGACCTTCTTCAAACGATTAAACAAGCATTAAAATCAAAACTTTATAAATGTCCTAATGCTATATTTATCCAAGTTTTTCTGTCTGTTTTAATCACCATTCTTCTATCAAATATCTTCAGAATAAGGCAAAGTATGCATGGCATCTGTCCAATTTAATTGGTGGGACTTATAAGGGTAAATCTTTTTGCTAAAATAGATTTATGGTATTGGCTTAATCATCCTTTTATTAAAATGAAGCCTCCAGCTAGCCAACAATTAAGCATTTTTATAACATAAAATCGGAGGGGTAGATTTGACAAAACAACATTTTTAGATCGTAACTGTACTCATTTTCTAATCGTTTCATTGGTGTTTAAAAATATATTGGACAGCAATGTTCCTGTCTATTTTTATTATTACAGTGATGGTTCTAATAAATTCAGGGAATCTTTTATTAATAAAGATGGGACTATAAAAGTAATCGACTCATGGCAATATGATATTATTAATGAAAAAGGAGAGTCTGATTATACAACTGATATCCTTAGCACATATCTGATTAAAATAGATAAGGAAGGGAATATCAAAATAGATAATTTAAATTAAGAAGAAATGTCAAAATTAGTATCTTTAAATAATATTATCTCCCACATCTGTCCAAGATAAATTTCAGTAAAAAGGGCATGGATTAAATTTTAACCCAAAACATTTATTTTGGGGTGTACAAAAAAAAACACCATGCCCACGACAAATGTAAATCTGTTTTTTCAAATTCTTGGCTTAATAGACAGGAATTCTTTCACAAAAATTGTAAACAACCACGACTCTGACAGACACTGCAAAGGAGTTAACACTTGGACTCATTTAGTGTCAATGTTGTTTTGTCAATTTGCCAAGGCAAATAGTGTAAGAGAAATATCGAATGGACTTAAGAGTGCTACTGGTAATTTAAATCACTTAGGAGTTTATATCACTTCTGAGTAAATTCTGCTTACATTGTCAAAATCATCATCGCAATGGCGTGCTTTCAAGGATCTTTATTTTTGAACTTTCAACTCGCTCAATAGCGGACTTCAAAAGAAACGACAGTTTGCAAGAATGCTGAAACGTATCATAGTAGACTCCACAGTTATTTCTCTTTTGCTTAGCTGTTTGATTGGGCTCAATACCGCAAAAGAAAAGGAGCAATAAAGCTTCATACTGTATTAGATTACGACACCTGCCTTCCTGTTTACATGCATGACAGACGGGCTTAAACACGATGTGGCAATTGCAAAACACTTAATATCTCTCAGGCTCTGTTGGTTATGGACAGAGCTATGTAGATTTTAATTGTCAAATGTTTTGACAGCAGAAGGATTACGTTTGGTAAGCAGATTAAAGAAAAACATACAATACAGTGTGGTAAAAAAGAAAAAATGAGATTAAAGACAAAACGGGATTAATAGTCAAAGACCAAATTATAGTATTGACGGGAGTTAAGACAGCAATTAACTACCCCAAAGCAACTAAGGATAGTAGTGGTTTATGATCCAGTAAAAAGCAGAACTGACTTTCTCTCACCAACAACACATCTTGACAGCAGAAACAATATCGCAACTCTATAAAGCCAGATGGGAGATTGAGACCTTCTTCAAACAGATTAAACAAGTACTAAAATCAAAACTTTTATAGGCATGTAAGTCCCAATGCTATACTTATCCAAGTTTGGTCTGCTTTAATCACCATTCTCTTACTCAAATATCTTCAGAATAAGGCAAAGTATGCATGGCATCTGTCCAATTTGGTGGGACTTATAAGGGTAAATCTTTTTGCTAAAATAGATTTATGGTATTGGCTTAATCATCCTTTTATTAAAATGAAGCCTCCAGATAGCCAACAATTAAGCATTTTTATAACATGAAATCGGAGGGATAGATTTGACAAAACAACATTTTTAGAGCGTAACTTGCTCATTTTCAAAACAATTTATTGGTGTTTAAAAATATCTTGGACAGCAATGATTATCTCCGTAGATAATATCCCCGATGAATTAGGCTTTATTCAGGAAGGAATCAGCAATGTGTTCTCAAAGCTGTTTTTCAAGCAACTCTATGTGCACAACATCGGAGGAAACAGCGAGTACTCCTTCATCTTGGTGAGCAAATCCAAAATAGCGATTGACATTTCCAAAGGAGAAGACATTATTCTGGTGGTCAATCCGGGATATTCTTCAGGTTCTCCCAGCGAGTTTGATGTCAGCGCCAGGTACAGGTGGATATTAAAAGAAAGAATCGGTTCCTTTGAATTAGACACTTTTGATCATTCCCCATCTGCATTCTTAGACATTATCATCAGGGTGTTTGGGATAGATACTTCTGCCATCTTTCAATCAGCTATTTTTGCTTTTTATCATGAGGAAGATTACGAGGATGACCCATTGCAACAATTTGTTGAATACTTTAATATTCATTATTCTCCTGATACTGATTTAACACTTTCTTCTCACGATAGCTTAAACGAAATAATTGAAGACCTGCTCACTCAAATGAAAACAGGAGGGAATGATTATGACCCATTTACCGTAATATTTGATCTTTATATTGATTCAGGTGAAACCCTCGAAGAGAAACTTGCAAATATTGAATTACTGTTCAGAAACTTTTTTGGAGACTTTACTTTAGCATCTTTTAAGCAAATACTTTTCCCTCAGTTTTCTGTTTCGTTTCATGGGTTGAATATTGCACTTGAATTTCCCCGGTCATTATTGATTCCACTTAATTCAAATAATGACCGGATTGATGATGAAAAATCAAAATTAACCTTTACCGTTGGCTCACTTAACTTTGATAGTGACATTGGATTTTCGTTCAATGAAGAATCTGAATTCACTCTTGATAAATCTGAAATTTTAGAATCGGGTTTTGTTTTAGACGCTGATGGAATAAAACTATACTTGAGTAATGGACAAAACCTCCAGAACGCCCAGGCAGACGGACGAACTGAATTCAAAGGCATCTACATAGAAGAAGCCACGATAGGGTTGCCCAAAGACTGGACAGCAGACCCAAACAACCAAAATATAGAAATAAAAGGAAAAGAACTACTCATAGGCACAGGCGGAGGTTTTTCGGGCAAGATAGGCGTAGAGGGTAACGGCAAGCTCAAATTCAGCCTCTTGGGCATAGACATAGACTTCAGCTCCTTTTACGTTGAATTTAAGCAAAACGCGGTCATCTCCTCCGACATCAAAGGCAAGCTCACCATAGAGGGGTTAAAAGACAGCAAAGGCAATAATGCCGTGCTGGACTTCACCATAGACTGGAAAGCAGACGGATACACCATAAAAATAGAAAACACCAACGGCATTCAGCTACGGGTTCCCAATGTGGTGGACATCACTTTGTACTCGCTTTCCATTGGCAGGGTTGGCGGCAACCGGCATTTCAAGAGCAAAGGAAAAATAGACCGTGTAGCAGACATACCCCAACTGGGAGTGTTAATCCCACGCACCCTTGACTTTAAGAAAATAGAAATCAATCAGGGCGCAGCCAACGACTACGACATAGACATCAAATGGGAGGACGACATCACAGCTACTTTCAATGAAAATGGCTTAGACCTTGACTACGAGCATATCTTCCCTATCAACAAAACCGTCCTTAAAATCTTCACGCTTCATTTGATAAAATTTCAGGTTAAGTCAAACCGGAGCAACGGCATAGACATCACCACGCTCATAGATGCCGACCTGAACCTCGACCCGATTTTCGGAACTATACGTGGAGGAGGACTGAAAGCGGCTATCACCTTCCCCGAAGACGGAGGCAACTTAGGACCTGCCGACATTCAGTTCAGCCTTGTAACGCCCGACTCCATGGGAATTCAGATAAAAATACCCGGTATAAAAGGCGGAGGCTGGCTGAGACAGGACGAAAACGAAGAAGAATATACAGGCTTGCTCCACCTTGAAATTCAGGACAAGCTGAAAATCAACGCTTACGGCATACTCAACCTGAGGCTTCCGAGTGGAAAAGCGGGCTTCTCCATAGTGGGTATCGCCTCTGTGGAGTTCACCCCTGCCATAGACATTGCCATGGGGCTGAAACTAGGAGGAATAGGTGTGCTGTTCGGGCTGAACCGCTCTATGGACATAACCGCCTTGCAGGACAGCGTACGCGACAACACCCTGCAACACCTCATGTTCCCCGAAAAACCTGTCGAAAACGCCTCCACTATCATCAGCACTATGGGCAAAGTCTTTCCCGTAAACGAAGGACAGTTTACCTTCGGGCTGCTTTTGAAAGCGTATTGGGGAGGAGAAAAGCTCGTAACGCTCACTATGGGTATTATGGTAGAGGTTAAAAACCCTGTCAAGATAGCTGTTGCGGGTGTGCTTACTCTCTCCCTGCCCGATGAGAAAAACCCCTTGGTGCTAATCAATGCGGCTTTCCTTGCGGCTGTTGATTTTGACGCGAAAAAGTTTGCGCTCGATGCCAGAATTTACGATTCCAAAATCATGAATCTCTCCATTTCTGGAGACATACTTGCAAGATATTACTGGGGAGACACAGGCGGCTTCCTGCTGTCCATGGGCGGTTTCCACCCATCCTACATGCCTCCGCAACTGGATTTGCCCGCCAAAATAAACAGGCTTGCCATCAGCTTTATAGACGAGGCAGACAGAAAGCTCAAAGGAGAATTTTATATGGCTATAAGCTCCAACTCGGTGCAGTTCGGGGCGGCTCTGGACTTGTATGTCAAGCTTGCCTTGGGATATAGCCTCAAAGGAAGATTCGGGCTTGATGTGCTGATGTACACCCGACCCGAATTCTGGTTTTTGGCGGAAATGCACGTCAGCGCAGGAGTTTACAGAAAAAGCAAAAACAAACCTGCTGCGGGCATAAGCATAGACCTGTCCTTGCAGGGACCCAATCCCTATCACGCTAAGGGAAGAGGCTCTGTAAGCATTGGACCTCTTGAAATTTCCGGCAATTTTGACATCACGGTCGGGAAGAAAAGACAGATTGTGGCTTCGAGCGTCAATGTGTTTGCCATGGTGGAAGCACAGATTAAGGACAGCTACACATGGCAGTCCGTTCTGCCCGACCTGAACACCATTGATGTTACGCTCAGGGAGCTGAAAACGGAAGATCTGTCGGAAGGCGTGCTGATGCTTCATCCCATGGGCTGCTTGCAGGTGAAACAGGGAGTAGCCCCGCTGAACATATCACTCAACTGCTTTGGCAATGCAACCATTGAAGATGACGACAAAATCTGGATTCAGAGTGCTAAGATAGGCGCGACCACACTGCCATCCACCCCTGTCAGGGACAAGTTCGCACCAGCCCAGTTTTTCAATATCACAGAGGATCAGAAGCTGAAATCCCCCGCTTTCAGCGACTATCAGGCGGGAGTGGAAATTGGCGGAACAGATGCAGCGGACACCTGCTGCATAAGGATTAAAGACATAAATCACAGGACGATAGTGCTTGACAAAATGTTTGTTGTGGAAAGAGGGCTTACACCTGTTACCTCGTCCCGTTTCAACGACTCCATGCTGGGCGGAGCGACAGCAAGCTCCCCCGCTTCACAAGCCAAAACAACCGTACACGGCTTTATCGGCTCGGAAGAGAGCGTGCAGTACGAGGCAGACAGCTTTGTGCTGCTGTTTGCGGAAGACCATTCGGAAGCCTCCCCCAATGTCTTTTCAACCTACGAAGAAGCATTGGAAACACTCCGATTTAGAGCCGTTGAGTTAGATGTATATGATTCGGAATTACTAATAGCAAGACAAAGTGAAACAGTAGTCAGTTAAATAAAATACCATTATGAGCGAACCGGCAAAATATTCCTTCCTTCCGTACCTTAGAAAAGGGCTGACCACGTTTTTAACCACGCAGGATAACGGTTCTCCGGTAACTGCAAGGTCTTCCGTTACCATAAAGCTGAATATTCAGGGGAACAAGGAAGGCAACGCATTTGTTGACAAAGACGTAGAGCTTTACAGCCCTGCCGAAGTGGTGGGCATTAACCCCAATGCAGTTTTGAGAGCAGAACCCCATGACGGCTCAAGCGATTTTCTGGCGAATTATCTTCCCTTCATTGAGTTTTACGAGGAGGATTTCCCTTGGGCATACAACCCTTTCGCTCCTTCGGGTTCTGACCCCGACAAGAAGCTGAGACCCTGGGTTACCCTTGCGGTGCTGGAAGCGAAAGAATTTAAGCACATAACAATACCTAGCCCCGCTATGGGAGTGATAGAAATACAAGACCCTTCCGCTTCCCTGCCCCACCCTGAACAGCTATGGGCTTGGGCGCATGTGCATGCAAACCACGACTTTAATCAGGCGCAGATAAGCAACTCCATACAATCGCTTGACGAATTGCTGCAAACCAGCCCGAACAAAGCCGTGTCGAGAATACTGTGTCCGAGAAAGCTCGAAAAGGACACCTCCTACTACGCATTCCTGATACCTGCATACGAGCATGGCAGAAGGGCGGGATTGGGAATTTCCCTGGATTTGAACAACCATAAATCGCTCACTCCCTCATGGGACGAAACCGATACCACCACCCTTGACATTGAGTTCCCCATTTATTACGAATGGTATTTCAAAACATCAGAGCATGGCGACTTCGAATCATTGGTTGAAGAAATCAAGCCTGTGGTTTTAGAGGGCGACTCTATGGGTTTTCAGAAAGTGGACATACAAGAACCGGGCGACTCGGAATTTTACGCCATTACAGAGCCGCTTGACTCGCCCACTGTTGATTTGGGCGGAGTGCTAAGAACGCTTGACTACGAACCGTCAGAAGACGAAAGCTGGTCGGTGGAAAACATTGCATCGGGAACATACCTTGAACTGCTGAGGGAAAAGTTGAACTACGCTTACGAAATTCAGAAAAACCGACCCAATGAAGACCCGATAATAAGCCCCCCCTTATACGGACGTTGGCATGCAAAAAAGGGAAAAATAAGCGCTGACGCAGAAGACGACTGGTTCACAAGGGTAAACTTAGACCCCAGGTTCAGGATTTTCGCAAGCGCAGGGGCGGAAGTTGTTAAGAAAAATCAGGAAGCGTTCATGGCATTATGCTGGCTGCAAATTGACAAGGTAAACGAGGCGAACAAAATCCTGCGGCAGCTTAAACTTGCGGAAAGAGCCACTGTTTCAACCTATGAAAGATGCTTTGCAAATCAGAGCGATGACAACATTGTGCTGCTTTCAACATCATTGCACGACCTTATTTTAAATCAGGGCTTGACAGTCCATGCCAAGATTGACGAAAGCCATATTCCAAACGGAATTATGAGCGGAGCGTTCAGAAAGCTTATCAGGCAAAACGGCAGCTTTGCAAACGCTCTCGGCACAAGCTCCCTTGCGTTCACAGCCGACAATTTAATCAGCAACATAAACAATCAGGTAGTTATTGTGGCAAATGACTATGCCGCCCCCTCAGGGGCTTATTACCTGTCCACTTCCGTGCAGAACACATTTAACCAAACCTGGCTGACAGCGCAACCCGGCAGAAACAACTTTTACCTCACCAACCCCAGCCTTAACTTTTACCAGCCCGGAACAGGGTCGCTTCACACTTTGGTTGCACATAATTTCATGACGGCATCTGTGAACACAGTTGATAACCTGACCATGAGCTATGCCAACCCGGGTCAGGGGACTACCTTAGACCTTAGCGGCTCTGCAACTGCAATCATAGCGCAGTTAGACCCCACCCTAACCATACAAACCATTGCATCGGGTACAGTAAGAAGGGTTAACAATCTGGGGCAGCCTGTTCTCATCATCAGCTTAAACGAAATTATGGCTACGCCCAAAATAGAGCTTCCCATGTCGGGGTATTTGTATGACTACTCGCCCGACCTGCTGATACCGGGCATTAACTCCATTCCGCAAAACTCCGTAAGCACGCTGGGCATAGACCAACGATATGTGGAAGCCTACATGCTGGGCTTGAACCACGAAATGATGCGGGAACTGCTGTGGAGAGGCTACCCCACCGACCAGAGGGGAACAGTGTTTTCGCGGTTTTGGAGCAGCCCTGTAAGCTCGTTTGCAGAAGTGAGCGAGTCAGACAAAGCGAGGGTGATAAAAAACATACACCAATGGGGAGATACTACAGGCTTGGGGGGAAATTTCCCTGCCAATGGCTCAAACCCCGACAGCCTGATTATACTTGTGGTGAGGGCGGAACTGATTAAAAAATACCCCAATGCCTTTATTTACGCCCACAAAGCCGAATTTGAATTAGATGAACAATCCGAACCTGATTTGACAAAGAAAAGAAAGCTTTCGCAGCAAAGCGAAGCTGTAAAGCTACCCATATTCATAACCCAAATGGCGGACTTAGCCTTTTTTGGCTTTAACATAACCCCCAATGCTGCAAAAGGAAATCTCTCCGCAGCCTTAGGAGACCTCGAACCCGGCTGGTTCTTTGTCTTTAAAGAAATGACAGGTGAAATTAATTTCGGGCTGGATGTGGGATTAGATGACCCGCCATTTGGTAACGAATATGAATCTTGGAATGATGTTGATTGGGTATCTATTCAAGAGGATTTTATCAACACAGAAACAAATGTTTCTGTAGATTCTTTAGGGCAGCCCAATTATGTTCAACAGATAATTTGGGGTAGAAATGCTTCTGAAATGGCTTTTATTACATACAGGCAACCGACTATGGTAGCTTATCACTCAATCAATTTAATCCCATAAATCATGAAAAAGATAATTTTATATTCAGTTATTACCTTATTGACACTGGGAACAAATGCACAGCCCGGTACGCTGCTTTCCGCCAAAAAAATTGGAGAGGATAATAATTTTCAGTTTTTTGATACATTAAATAATCACTTTACTTTTGGCAGAAGTCTTTGCAACTTGGGGGATTTGGATGGTGATGGAGTTACAGACATTGCAGTAGGGGTAGTTGACCAAAATATTTCGTCTGGCGTAGTCTATATATTGTTTCTGAATTCTGATGGCGGAGTAAAATCACATACAAGAATAACAAGAAACGAAGGCGGATTAAACACGGCAAGCCCGAATGGTTTCAACGAATTTGGTCAGTCCATTGCCAGCTTGGGGGATTTGGACGGAGACGGAGTGGTGGATATTGCAGTGGGTAATAATGGTTTTAATCTTAGCTATGGAGGAGAAATTTATATCCTGTTTTTAAATGCAGACGGAACAGTGAAAAACCATTCCAGAATAGCCTCCAATGTGGGTGGATTTGCACATACCATTACCGGTGGTCAGAATTTCAGTAAAAGCATAGCCAATATTGGCGATATTGACGGAGATGGCGTGATTGATATTGCAGTTGGTAATCATAGAGATGGGGACGGGGGAACTCAAAAAGGTGCAGTATATGTATTGTTTCTGAATTCAAATGGAACAGTTAAAAAATTCCAGAAAATCAGCCAAACCAGTGGTGGGTTTACAGATACAATTTATTTTGATGGTTGGTTTGGTAGCTCTGTTTGTTCTTTTGAAAAAGGGAGATTTTTTGTTAGCTCTACCAAAGCACAATCACCTTCTGGCGCAGGTGCTATTTGGCTTCTTACTATTGATAGTAACGGCATGGTTCAAAATAGTAAGAAATATACTGATACCACTTTGGGCTTTAGCGATACTTTATCATCAAATAGTTCATTTGGAAGTTCTTTAGCCAATATAGGAGATTTAGACGGTGATAGTATTTCAGAAATCGCAATTGGGGCATTAGGCTATAATGATGTAAATAATGCTTCTGGAGCATTTTTCATCTTCTTTCTCGATATTAATGATAATATAAAAATCGTTAAAAGATATAGCAATTCTGCGGGTAACTTGCCATTTACATTTGATGAAAACGCTTTGTTTGGAACATCAATAATTTCTATTGGAGATTTTAACAAAGATAAAAAGCTTGATGTACTCGTATCATCATCTCGTGAAAATATCCCTTCACAAGTAAACAAAGGTCGCTTAAACCTGCTCTTTCTTGACGGCATAGAGCATGAATTGAGCGCAGGCAGGTTTTCAGCAGGCAGCAGAAGCATTACAGTATATCCAAACCCCGCAAACTCAAAAATTAAAGTTTCCATAAATGGCGGCACTCCCTACGAGGCGGAAATCCAAATCACGGATATTTCAGGCAAAATATGTATGAGCCTGCAAGGTTTCAGCCATAACAACGAGGTTGATGTAAGCCCGCTAAAAGCAGGTGTTTATTTCATTCGCCTGCAAACCGCAGAAGGAGCTTTCCAAGCCAAATTAATCATTAATCACTAACCCAAAAGAGAAAAAACTATTTTATATTTGCAAAGATATGACACGTGAAATAATTATAGAACGGACAATCAGGGCAATAAACCAACTGCCCGAAGACAAGGCGAAAGAAATATCCGCCTTTGCCGACTTCATCATCAAGCGTTTTGAAGAGCAGCAATTAACCGAAGGTCTGCAAAAATTAGTTGCTCAAAGCGAGGCGTTTGGCTTTTTAGATGAGGAAGAAGACCTCTATTCAGAATCTGACCTAAAAGAAGTTTTCAATGGATAAGGGAGATATTGTGCTGATAAACTTTCCGTTTACCGACCTTAGCGGAACAAAGCTAAGACCTGCCGTAGTGCTTGTAGCCACAAGCCTTGACCTCACGGTCTGCTTTGTTACAACCCGAACAGACCGACAGGAAGGGACAGATGTATTAGTTGCGCCAAGCGCAGCAAACGGACTTAAAAAACAATCCCTGATACGGACAAGCAAAATTGCAACATTGGACATTACATTGGCAAAAGGGCTTTTAGGGAAATTGGCGCAAAAAGAACTGTCATCACTTAATAACAACCTGAAATTATTGCTGCAATTGGAATAACAGAAAAGGACGGTTGTCCGCCTGAAATATTAAATATAAACCCAAAAGAGAAAAAACTATGACTTTCAGCACCATAAAAGCAAATCTCACCTCTCAGGAAACAAACAGGAGAGCCGCAGAAGAAGCATTACCCCCCCCCAACTAATATCCTCTTCCAAATAAAGGATACTTTCATCAGAGGAAATATTGGAACTAACATCTATAAATTCGCCCTCTACGGATACCCAATCAACAGATAATTTGGAGCAAAAATGCTTCTAATATGGCATTTATTACATACAGGCAACCGACTATGGTTGCTTATCATTCAATCAATTTAATACCTTAAAATCATGAAAAAGATAATTTTATATTCAATTATTACCCTATTGACATTGGGAACAAATGCCCAACACGGCACATTACTCTCTGCTAAAAAAATAGGAGAGGATAACAACTTTCAGTTTTTTGATACAATTGCAGATATACGGCAATTTGGGAGAAGTGTTTGTTTTATTGGCGATTTGAACGGAGACGGAATTGATGATATTGTGGTAGGTGCGCCTTATACCTCAGTCAATAAGGGGGCGATATGGTTTTTGTATTTAGATGCAGACGGACAGGTGATAGGCGAAAGAAGAATAAGCGATACCACATCAGGTTTTGGACATCTTCTTAATGATGATTGGTTTGGAACAAGTATTACAAACATAGGCGACATAGACGGCAACGGCTATGACGACATAGCAGTAGGCGCGCCACATCAAACGGCTTCTTCAAGTCAAAACGGTTCTATATACATTATATTGCTTGAAGCACAAGGTAAAGTCAAATCTTATTCAAGAATTAACGACAACAACAACCTGTTTGGCAGGGCGCATAGGCATTTGGGTTACAGTGTAGCAAACATAGGCGATATAGACGGAGACGGGAATACTGACTTAGCCGTTGGAGAGTCAGGCTACCAAAGTTCGCGGGGGGCAGTATGGATTTTATTTCTCAACAGCAATGGTACGCTGAAAGGTGTACAGGAAATCGGCAAGGATAAAGGTGGATTCACGGATTCTTTTAATGTTGATTCTCGATTCGGTTACAGTATAACAAGCTTGGGTGATATAGACGGAGACGGAGTAAATGATATAGCCGTAGGAGAAATGGGCTATATAAATCCTGATTCTTCGGGTAATTTTTATGGCAGGGCTTGGGTGTTACTGCTTAATGCAGACGGCACAGTAAAGAAAAATATAGAAATAGGCAACGGAAAAGGTGGGTTCACAGGAGATATAAAAAGCGGGGACAGATTCGGTTGGTCGGTTTCCAGAGTGCCTGACTTGGACGGAGACAGTGTACCTGAACTTGCAGTTGGTTCAACAGGCTTTGATGTTGCTTCGGGTTCGGGAGCGATATATATCCTATTCCTGAAAGGCGTACCGCAGGTAAGCGTGCCGCACATAGCCGCTCCCATCTTTCAGGCACAGGCATACCCCAACCCCGCAAACAGCACTCTGCACATAAACCTGATCCAAGCGCAGAGCGGGGCGGTTGCTGTTCAGTTGCTTGATATACAGGGCAGAGCCGTCAAAACCCAACATTTCCCCAATGCCTTTGAGGAAATGCAACTTGATATTTCAGACATCAGCACCGCAGGGCTGTACCTGCTAAGAATAGAACATAAGGGACAAATAGTAAATAAGAAAATAATGATAGAATAAAACCTCCTCACCCCCAGCCCCTCTCCTTTGGAGAGGGGCTGGGGGTGAGGAAAATGGGGACGATTTTCTGCCGCAATGCCTCTAAGGTAATGATACATGCAAGCAATATGTTAAACCCAAGTGAATAAAAATAACTAATATGAAAAACAAAAAACATTTCACAGGAACAACAAGGGCGGTTGAGCATATTCGGGTGGCTGAGGCTCTCGAAGCCACCCGCTCAATAAGGGAAACCACCCGCAGAACCACAGCCGAACAGTGGCTTCGAGAGCCTCAGCCACCGTTCGGAATAACAGCAAGACTAAAAACATTCTTTGCTGCCTTAGCTTTTACCGTACCGCTTTTTTGTTTCTCACAAGAAAACGGAGAAGTAAAGAGTATGCAGATTAATACAGTGAATTTGGCAAGCACTGTTAGTTATGGTGCATCTGTTGCATCTTACAATGGAAATATAATGATTGCAGGTTCGCAAAATGGAACAGGTAACGGAGAGGTTTTTATTCACAAACTTAATTCCAACGGAACTATACAATCCACTGTCAGAATAACCCGAAATGTGGGTGGCTTTGGCGACCACAATATTTCAGGTCACGCATTTGGTTGGGCAGTAGTAAATATTGGGGATTTGAATGGCGATGGAATAGACGACATTGCAGTAGGCGCACCTAATTTTAATAGTCAGAAAGGTTCTTTATGGTTTTTGTATTTAGATGCAGATGGACAAGTGATAGGAGAAAGAAGACTAAGTGATACTACCGCAGGATTTCAACATTTATCTAATCAAGATAGGTTTGGTAGAAGTATAACAAATGTAGGCGACATCGATGGCAATGGTTACGATGATATAGTGGTTGGCGCACCTTATCAAAACCATTCAACAACTGATAACGGCTCTGTTTATATCATTCTATTAGAAAAATTCGGTGTAGTTAAATCCTATACAAGAGTAAATGATAATAACTCGCTATTTGCTCGTTCACATTGGAATTTTGGACAGGGTGTAGCAAATATAGGAGATATAGATGGAGATGGTAATACGGACTTGGCAGTTGGTGAGCCGGGCGTAAATGAAGCATTATGGATTTTGTTTCTCAACAGTGATGGCACACTCAAAGGTGTACAGGAAATTGGGGAAGGGAAAGGCGGGTTTACCGATTCCTTTAATGTAGGTTCTAATTTTGGACATGATATAACCAATCTTGGGGATATAGACGGAGACGGAGTAAACGATATAGCCGTAGGCGAAATGGGTTATACAAACTCTGATTCTTCGGGCAACCTCTATGGCAGGGTTTGGGTGCTGCTGCTCAATGCAAACGGAACAGTTAAAAAGAACATAGAGATAGGAAACGGTACAGGAGGCTTTACTGGAAATATTAAAAGTTTTGACCGCTTTGGGTGGTCTGTAGCCCGCTTGCCAGATTTGGACGGGGACAGTGTTCCTGAGTTAGCTGTTGGCTCAACAAATAGCGATGCAGCCACAGCAGGCTTAGGTGCGGTGTATATCCTTTTCCTCAAAGGAGTTCCGCAGGTGAGTGTGCCGCACATAGCCGCTCCCATTTTTCAGGCACAGGCATACCCCAACCCCGCAAACAGCATCCTGCACATAAACCTGAGCCAAGCGCAAAGCGGGTCTGTATCCCTGCAACTGCTTGACATACAGGGCAGAGCCGTCAAAACCCAACATTTCCCCAACGCCTTTGAGGAAATGCAATTAGATATATCAGACCATTGCTGTCCAATATATTTTTAAACACCAATGAAACGATTAGAAAATGAGTAAGTTACGATCTAAAAATGTTGTTTTGTCAAATCTACCCCTCCGATTTTATGTTATAAAAATGCTTAATTGTTGGCTAGCTGGAGGCTTCATTTTAATAAAAGGATGATTAAGCCAATACCATAAATCTATTTTAGCAAAAAGATTTACCCTTATAAGTCCCACCAAATTGGACAGATGCCATGCATACTTTGCCTTATTCTGAAGATATTTGAGTAAGAGAATGGTGATTAAAGCAGACCAAACTTGGATAAGTATAGCATTGGGACTTGTGCCTATAAAAGTTTTGATTTTTAGTACTTGTTTAATCTGTTTGAAGAAGGTCTCAATCTCCCATCTGGCTTTATAGAGTTGCGATATTGTTTCTGCTGTCCAAGATGTGTTGTTGGTGAGGAAAGTCAGTTCTGCTTTTTTTACTGGATCATAAACCACTACTATCCTTAGTTCTTTGGGGTAGTTAATTGCTGTCTTAACTCCCGTCAATACTATAATTTGGTCTTTGACTATTAATCCCGTTTTGTCTTTAATCTCATTTTCTTTTACCACACTGTATTGTATGTTTTTCTTTAATCTGCTTACAAACGTAATCCTTCTGCTGTCCAAAACATTCAGCCAATTAAAATCTACATAAGCTCTGTCCATAACCAAAACAGAGCCTGAGGGAATATTAAGTGTTTTTGCTATTGCCACATCGTGTTTAAGCCCGTCTGTCATGTGCATGTAAACAGGAAGGCAGGTGTCGTAATCTAATACAGTATGAAGCTTTATTGCTCCTTTTCTTTTGCGGTATTGAGCCCAATCAAACAAACTTAAGCAAAGAGAAATAACGGTGGAGTCTACTATGAAAATTTTACGTTTCAGCATTCTTGCAAACTGTCGTTTCTTTTGAAGTCCGCTATTGAGCGAGTTGAAAAGTTCAAAATAAAGATCCTTGAAAACTTGCCAATTGCGTTGTTGATTTTGATAAGAAATGGTGGATTTACTCGGTGAACATGAAACTCCTAAGTGATTTAAATTACCAGTAGCACTCTTAAGTCCATTCGATATTTCTCTTACACTATTTGCCTTGGCAAATTGACAAAACAACATTGACACTAAATGAGTCCAAGTGTTCACGCCTTTGCAGTGTCTGTCAGAGTCGTGGTTGTTTACAATTTTTGTGAAAGAATTCCTGTCTATTAAGCCAAGAATTTGAGAAAACAGATTTACATTTGTCGTGGGCATGGTGTTTTTTTTTGTACACCCCAAAATAAATGTTTTGGGTTAAAATTTAATCCATGCCCTTTTTACTGAAATTTATCTTGGACAGATGTGATATCAGACATAAACACCGCAGGGCTGTACCTGCTAAGAATAGAACATAAGGGACAAATAATAAATAAGAAAATAATGATAGAAAGATAAAAACACCCTCAAAAAACATCTAATTTTCACAATAAATCCAGATGTCTAAAAATCTAAAACCCTGTGTGGCATAACAAAAAACATAAAACCGTTTTCATTTTACAAATAAATAAAAAAAATGTGAAATAATGTTTGGCTGATAAGATTAACTGTATTAATTTAGCCCACGTCTTTTGGGGGAATTATAAGCTGCTTTTTTTACCTGTTTCAGTCTCAAATCAGCCTTTTTTCTTCGTTTAGGCAAGAGCAAAGCAGACATCTTAAAACCCATTATATGCCTGAAAGCATTCAAAATAAGTACTCACTTGAAACAATCTAAGGAATATGCACTTCTTTATTGACCATACGAAACTAACTGAACAAACGACCTCAGAACTTAAATATGGGCCTAATTCTTCTGACCCAAATAATGTGTTCAATATTTCCACTCAATTTCAATTGCCAGAAGAAGCTAGGGCTTTTGCATGCCAAAATGGTATGATGGTAGTTAGGAGGAATTCAAATGACCCTGACAATCTAGTCAATCTATATATTAAACCGTCCAATTCGGTTAGTATTGGAGGAATAGCTGTAAGATATTATATATACAGAGGTGTCAAACTTTCCAGTTTCTTTACCAAGGATGGAAGTAATTTAAATATAAATGCCGAAGACCCTACAAATAGTGAGTTTATTGCTTTGTACTGGAATAGGAGAACGTTATTAGGAACAAAATCATACATAACAATGTCCCCATCTTCTCCCTTGAATATAGGCTATGGTGATGATAGCTTATCTCTTTCTGACCCCAATAATCTTAATGAAAACAGACCAATAAGAGATTTATTTAACGGAAAAGCTCCGGCAAAGGCGTTTGACGTTAAAGAAGGAATGTGGATTGGAGATTTTTCCAATTCTGCAAAGATTTCTTTCGAGATACAGTTGGATACGGAACTAAAATCAACTACTACACTAGGTAATAGTGCATTCAATGCTATTAGTATTTCCGTAGATGGCATTAATGATGAACAGGTTAAGAAGAGAAAACAAGAGTTTATTACTACTTACATTGACCCGGCTGCATTTTTCGGAATGCATGCAGATATAGGAGTAGAAGTAACTACATATAGTGGCTCTAGTAAGAATACTGAAACTAAGAAATTATCAAATGGTCTTTACTCAGACTTAATTTCAAAATTTGCAAATAAAAATAAAATATACCTCGACATAAAAAGTGAAAAAGGGATGTCATATAATTTTTATGACAACTACAAGGTAAGCATATCTGATTCTTCTAATATTAAGTTGAATGGGGCTGGTACACCCATTGAATATGGAACTAATGGTTGGCCGATTATGTTTTTTGAAACATTAGCTAATGAAACTACTCAGGACAGAAAGAAATTAAGTTTTAAATTACGTATTGATAACAATAATACGCCAATACTATTTTTATCAAACAAAGCCGAAAGTGACAAAACTGCATCAAAACAGATATCCTTTCTCAATATAAAGAAAGATGGAACTACAGGGTGGACAAATGAAGTATATATTTACCCAAAACACATTGGAGACACAAACAAAAACAATTTAGCAAACTATATCAAAGTTTATTATTTTGTTGGAGAAGCCATAGATACAGATAGCACCAGATTGAAAAACAAAACATATTACGATTCTCCTTTTTGTTCAATTGATATTGAAAATATTGGGGAGCAATTACTTTCCATAAAAATGCTGCAAAGCTATAACCCTGTGTATGTAAAAGAACCTTTGCAATCAGACGGAACAGGTAACTTTTCTTTTGTTGCTGAATCTGGAGTATATTGGGATAGTAGCCAAATATTATTTTACAGTAAAAAAACATTTCCCGGTGGCACATATCAAGAAGGTTCAGGAAAGAAGTATCTTCCGACTTTTAACAGACAACTAAAGATTGAAACTCTTAATAACCATCAATTTAAACAATCGCTCAGAGATAATTTCGACATTACCTGCAAAAAATATCAAACAAGCAATGGTGATTTAAAAGTTCTTGGCTTAAATAGCTATCACCAATATCACAACCCTGCAGATGTTGTCGTTATCGGTAAAAAACCGATAAAACAATTAAAAGAAGACTTGATTTTATTGGGATTAACATTATCAGAACTTCAGAGTTTAAAGAGTGTTACCGGATTATCTCCTGACCATCCCAAATATATTTTTTTAGAACCTGATTTTACCAATTTTTTATTGGATAACCACAATATGCGATATTTTAAATTTAAGGTAAAAGTTCAGGGACTAAACAACGGAATTCCAACCATTGTCGCTCCAACTACACCTGTAATAGTTTATAGTCGGGACAAGCAGTTTTTTCATTCCGTGAATTTTGTCGAACATGAGGAATATAGTATAGGAAGAAATTTTGCAGGAGAGAATAGGATAGAATTTTCGATTTATCACGATGGGAGAATTAAAATTAATGATAATATTGATTTTGCATTAATTCGAAAATCTGAAGCTGTTGACGAACACTTCGTTAGAAAAGAAAATCATACACAATCAGATAACGTCTTTGGGGCATTAATGCCAATTTATTATAAATACATCAGACCAAATTCTTTTAGTCCAACTGATGTTGATATTGCCCAATTTAATATTGTAATGACGAATGAAATGAAAAAAAAAGGAGATGGAAAGAAAATAACATCCGAATATTCATTAGTTACATCTTATACAAGAGGAGATACAAAAAGAAATTTAAAAAGTCCCGTGACAGGACACATAATATCATCGAAACAAACCACAGGTAGTGTCGGCTATAAACATTATGAAAACACTCAACGAAAGACCTTTATGATTCATTTTGTAACATCATTGAGTAATACGGATCTCCCTGATGTGGAAAACAGAATCTTTGATGATACAAACAACCAAAGTCTAGGTATTGACTTAGTCTATAGAGATACTCGAAGAACATATGGCAATCCTTATTTATGTGCAATAGTTTTAGGAGTTGTTATTAGAAATGGAAGATCTGTAACTCTTACAGGATTTGCTTTTGGTGATGCTTCTTGTGCTCCTAGTGCATCTCATGTCAATGGTATGGCATCTGATAATAGATACTTTCAACAATGGGGAGGAACACTTGCTCAGGATGTTGAATTTATTGATTTGTTATTTGAATATGGTATTTCTTATGTGATAATAGGGAAATATAAACCTGCCGAACTTTTGACACAGCTAAAAACAAAAAGCTATTATAGTGCTAAAAACGTAATACAAGATACAAAAGATTTAAAAGATAAAAAAGGAAATTTCCTCGAACCAAGAAGATCTCTTCATGACGACCATTTACACGCACATTTAGTATTATAAACCATGAATACTTATACAATAAAAATTTGTTTTTTTGTTTTCCTATTGTCGTGTAACAGCAATACTACATCTAACAAGGAAAGCATAGAAATAAATAATATCCTCGCAGAATCGGATAAAAAACCGGATAGTGTTTTTTTGTCCTCAAAAAAAGAACAACTTGAAAGACAATGGGAAGAAGATACAACTTTATCAGATGAAGAACCAAAGATTACACCACTTCCATTCGGACCTTCAATAAAGAACATAGACGATTTATGCCTTCAAAACAAATTGTTCTATTATAAAATCATTGAAACTGCCGCTTATATGAATGATTGTGAACCAAGATATACTAAAACATATTTATTTCCTCCAGTAGATTTTCTAAATATTACTAAAATCAATGAGAATGAATATTATGATGAATGCTATTATATCAACAGATTATTAAGCCCTCATGATATTAACAAAGTTTCTCGTTTAGCAAAATACAAAGTTCGTTTGCCCGATTTTGGAAAGTTTCAAGTTTTTTATATGAGCAATGAACACTATTTATTTCAGGATTTTATGGAAGGTTGCCAAAAGCCGAAGTATGGGATAATAATTCTTTATGACAAAGAAGAAAGGAAAGCCAATTTATTAACTATCTTTAATGAGGAGAGTTTCGGTGCAGAAGGCACCTATCAAAGATTTTTTTATATAGATAAAGATTACACAATTCATATTTGCAACATCAAAGAATCCTATGTTGTTTTTGATGAAGAAGAAAGTTTAGGTATTATCGAAAATGATATGCAAGAAACATATAAAATCGTCATTTCTTCTGAAGGTAAATTTTTAATTAACAATATTTTTTAAAATGATAGATGAAAATCTTATTCCTGTAAATGAGCTAGTCCCAATTGAAAAAATCCCCGATGAATTGGGGTTCATAAAGGATTGCATAGAAGATATTATTGCTGACTTATTTGTTGGGGACTATGTTGTTCAGATTAGCGTACATAAAGAGTACGCTTTTTATAGCTTCAAATTACTCTCATTTACACGAATAGGTTTTGAATTTCCTAACACCAACGGTCTGACCTTGATATTAAATCCCGGTATAAATCAAACAAACTGGACAGAGTTCCCTGTTTCTTTGGCTTACTCTTTACCTATTTTGAAATATGTTAATACCTTTGATAGCGACAATTTTGATTTTTCTCCCAGAGCATTTTTTGACATACTAATAGCGATTAGCAACACAAATAGAAGGAATATCTTAGAGACATTTATTAATTCTTTTTATGAATGGGATGAGTATGAGTATGAGGAGGAGTATGAGGAGGAGGAGGAAGAGGAAGAAGATGATGAGGAAAGAAGTCCACTTGAGAAATTTGTAGATGATTTTAATACAAACTACACACCAACTACACCACTCGTAATCTCAACAGATGAAGAAACAGATGTAATTGAAGATTTACTTCTTCAAATGGAAAGCAATGGCAATGATTTTGACATTATTGAAATTATATTTACTGATTATATTATAGGCGAAGATATAGATGAGAGCATTTCAAATATTATAAAATTATTCCGTTATTTTATAGGCGATTTCACCATTGGAAACATAACAAGCATGCTTATTCCCGAGGTCTCAGTATCTCTTGACAGCATTAATATTGCTTTAGAATTTCCCCGAAATATTCTCCAACCAATTAACGAACAAACAGGAGAGGTTGATGAAGATGAGGATAAAAAATCTCGACTCTTATTTGAGGTAGGTTCTTTTTATTTTTCTTCACGTAAAGGTTTCGACTTTGAAAACCTATCTTCCTTTAATTTCCCCAAATCCCAAATCGGCAACACAGGCTTCACCTTAGAATTTACCAATGCCAAAATAGACCTTTCGGACTCCACCAACATTCCTGAAGCCGAAGCAGACGGGCGTACAGAATTCAAAGGAGTTTACATAGAAGAAGCCACCATAGGGCTGCCCAAAGACTGGGCAGACAACTCCACAGGCGTAGTAGAAATAAAAGGAAAAGAGCTGCTCATAGGCACAGACGGTGGTTTTTCGGGCAAAATAGGCGTAGAAGGCAATGGCAACCTCAAATTCAGCCTCTTAGGCATAGACATAGACTTTACCTCCTTTTATGTTGAGTTTAAGAAAAATGCGGTCATCTCCTCCGACATCAAAGGCAAGCTCACCATAGAGGGGCTGAAAGACTCCAAAGGCGATGATGCCGTGCTGGACTTCACCATAGACTGGAACGAGAACGGCTACACCATAAAATTTGAAAACACCAACGGCATTCAGCTAAAAGTCCCCAATGTGGTGGACATCACTTTGTACTCCCTTTCCATTGGCAGGACTGACGGCAAATGGCATTTCAGCAGCAAAGGCAAAATAGACCGTGTAGCAGACATACCCAAAATCGGGGCGATAATCCCGCGCACCCTTGACTTTAAGAAGTTTGAAATCAATCAGGGGGCAGCCAACGACTACGACATAGACATCAAATGGGAAAACGATATAACAACCACCTTCCCTAAGAGCGGCTTATCCGTTGATGAAGAGCATGTTTTCCCTATCAACAAAACCTTCCTGAAAATCTTCACGCTCCATTTGATGAAATTCAAAGCATCGGGCAACGTGCAGGACGGGGCTGACCTAAGTGCGCTCATAGATGCTGACCTGAACCTCGACCCGATTTTCGGAACAATACGTGGCGGAGGGCTGAAAGCGGCTATCACCTTCCCCGAAAACGGAGGAAACTTAGGACCTGCCGACATTCGGTTCAGCCTTGTAACGCCCGACTCCATGGGAATTCAGATAAAAATACCCGGGATAAAAGGAGGAGGCTGGCTGAAAAAAGACGAAAACGAAGAAGAATACGCAGGCTTGCTCCACCTTGAAATTCAGGACAAGCTGAAAATTACCGCTTACGGAATACTCAATCTTAGGCTTCCCAACGGCAACGCGGGATTCTCCATAGTGGGCATTGCCTCTGTGGAGTTCACCCCTGCCATAGACATTGCCATGGGGCTGAAACTGGGAGGAATAGGTGTGCTGTTCGGGCTGAACCGCTCTATGGACATAACCGCCTTGCAGGACAGCGTACGCGACAACACCCTGCAACACCTCATGTTCCCCGAAAAACCTGTCGAAAACGCCTCCACTATCATCAGCACTATGGGCAAAGTCTTTCCTGTAAACGAAGGACAGTTTACCTTTGGGCTGCTTTTGAAAGCGTATTGGGGCGGAGAAAAGCTCGTAACGCTCACTATGGGTATTATGGTTGAGGTTAAAAACCCCGTCAAGATAGCTGTTGCGGGTGTGCTTACTCTCTCCCTGCCCGATGAGAAAAACCCCTTGGTGCTAATCAATGCGGCTTTCCTTGCTGCGGTTGATTTTGAGGTAAAAAAATTCCTGCTTGATGCAAAGATTTACGACTCCAAAATCATGAATGCTTCCGTGTCGGGGGATATACTGGCGCGGTATTACTGGGGAGAAAACAGCGGCTTCCTGCTGTCCATAGGCGGTTTCCACCCTTCTTACACGCCTCCGCAAATGGATTTGCCCGCCAAGATAAACAGGCTTGCCATCAGCTTTATAAACGAGGCGGACAAATGGCTCAAAGGAGAATTTTACATGGCGGTAACCTCCAACTCGGTGCAGTTTGGGGCGGCTGTGGACTTATATGTAAAAATAACGGGCAAATATGTTCTCAAAGGCAATTTCAATCTGGACGTGCTGGTGTACACCAAACCCGAATTTTCGTTTATGGCGCAGATGCACATTAGTGCGGGGGTTTACAGAAACAGCAAACAGCTTGCGGGAGTAAAAATAGACCTGTCCTTGCAGGGACCCAACCCCTACATTGCCACAGGGCGCGGAAGTTTTTCCGTAGGCAAGCTGACTATATCCGCCAACTTTGACGTACAAACCAAAACCAAAAAGACCGTTATTCAGGCAACTGCCAACGTATTTGAGCAGGTAGTAGCGCAGTTTGAGCAGGAATACTCGTGGATGATGGTGTTGCAGGACAGCAGCGCACCGCAGGTTTCCATAGCAGATATGTCAGACCAGCCGTCTGAAAGCAGCCCGCTGCTGCTGCACCCCATGGGCGGACTGGAAATAAAGCAGGGAGTTGCGCCTTTGGGTGTAAAGCTCGCCAGTTTTGGCAACGCACGTATTGAGGCGCAAACCCCCGACAATATATGGGTGGCGGGTATTAAGATTCAGGGCGATACCGTACCTTTTACCCATGCGGAAGACAAATTCGCGCCCGGGCAGTTCTTCACCCTTTCCGAGCAGGAAAAGCTCAAATCCCCCTCGTTCAGCAATTACAGGGCAGGGATTCGCGTGGGCAGTACGGGCAAAATTGACACCTCCTGCATACGGGAAAGAAGCGCAACCCATGAAACAAAGATTATAGACAGAAGCTTTGACTACCCGACAAGGCACGACAACATAAACACTGCCCACTTTGACATGTCCCTGCAAGGCAATGCAACGGCTGTGTCGGGTATATCATCGGGCAGGAACACGCAAAAATCCAGCCTTGACTCCGCAGAAGACGTTAAAATAGAGCAGGAAAAATACCACGTGGTATTTACCGACACCTTTTCCGATGCAAATTCGGGACTGACATTCGGCTCTTTTCAGGCAGCAGAAGACAGCCTGACAACGCTTCTTGCAAGCCTGCAATTAGACACAACCGACCTTATTGTTGTAAGAGAAAGTGAATATGAAATACTAATAGACTAACCTTATGAGCGAAACATCAAGATACCTGTTTTTACCATACCTCCGCAAGGGGCTGACCCCGTATCTGTCAGTTGCGGACGGGCTTGGCACACCCCCCTCTTCGGGAGAGTTCAGCAGAGCCACTGTAAATGCCGTTTTGGAAGTAACAGGAGCAGGGCAGCAAGCCAACACCTCCGTTCCCCAAACCCTGTCCCTGTACGGACCGGCAGACATAACAGGCATAAACCCTGCTGCCATAGTAAGAGTTGAGCCGCATGACGGCTCAACCGATTTTCTGGCAAACTACCTGTCCTTTGCGGAGTTTTACGAAGAAGACTTCCTGTGGAGCTACACCCCCTTTGCTGCTGCGGGTTCAGGACAGGACAAAAAGCTGCGCCCTTGGCTTGCCCTTGTTGTACTGGAAGCGCACGAATACAGCGAACTGCCCTCTGCAACAGGAAAAACAAGAGGAGCGATAAAAATAAACAACCCTGCCGCCTCCTTGCCGCCCCACGACCAGCTTTGGGCTTGGGCGCATGTGCAGCTGAACACCTCCGAAAATATAGAGGCAGGAGCAGCCACAGGCAAGCTGGACGCCATACAGACCGTCCTTACAGACAACCCCGACAGGGGCGTTTCGCGGATTATATGCCCCAGAAAGCTGAAACCCGACACCGCCTACACCGCCTTTCTCATTCCCACCTTTGAGGCGGGCAGACTGGCAGGGCTTGGCGAAGACTTTGCAGAAACCCACCCGCAGCAGCACGCATGGGGAACAGGCACTGCCGCCCTTGATTTTCCCTATTACCACACATGGGCGTTCCGCACCTCAGACGGGCAGGATTTTACCACATTGGTTCAGAAAATACAGGCAGGGGAAGCAAACCCCTCTTTGGGCAAGCGACCTGCGGACATCTCCCGCACAAACTACCCGCCCATAGACCAACTCTTTATCCCCTCCGAAGAGGAAGAAGAAGACCCTCTTACGCAGCAATACCTGCTTATGGAAGGTGCGTTGGAGCAGTCCGGCAGCATCGCGGGCGACTGGGACACAGACGAGGCTGTCGCCTATCAGGAAGTGCTTGCGGAGTTTCTGAACCTGCCCGCCATCCTGCTTGAAGCAGAAAATGAGGGCGACCCCGTAATTGCCCCTCCTATTTACGGCAAGTGGCATGCAGCCGTGAACAAGGTGCTGCCGCTCGGCAGCAGCCCGCGCTGGATAGACCAGCTTAACCTTGACCCCCGAAACAGAGTTGCCGCAGCCGCAGGTGCGGAAGTAGTGCGCAGGCATCAGGAATATTTTATGGATTTGGCTTGGAAGCTGGCAAGCAACTTAGATACGGCAAACGCGGTTATAGAAGCAACCCGCTTTGACTTTGCCGTAAGCTCCGCAGCGCAGGACAAGCACATAGCAAGCCTTAGCCACCAGGAAGTTATTTTCACATGGGCAGGCTCATCGTCCCGCATACTGACTTCGGGAACAACCCTCTCGTGGCATATTGAAAACCAAACCCCTCTCAACGTTTCCCTTGTCAGCAGCGATTTCCGCAGCCTTGTGAGAGCGGGCGGAAATTTAGCAGTTGTGTCAGACTGGCAAGCAGACAGCCCGCACACCTTTCTTGCAGATGTGAACACGGCTGTTGTAACCCTTGATACGGTGCGCGTACAACCCGCCCACTCCCTTGTTATAGAAGACTACCTGCTTGCCACAGAGCTTACCTCATCTGCCCAAAGCGGGCAGCAGCCGCTTGAAAACTTTGTGCTTACCAATGCAGGAACATCGTTTCCTTTTACTATGTGGACAACAGGCAGCTTTGACTCACAGCATGCTTACGAAGCAAGAACGCTGCTGACAGACAACTTTACGGGAGTAGAAGACACCGTGTATTGGGTTGCGCCTACACCCCCGCAGGCGAACCTTGCAGGCATAAGAGCCACAATTGACACCGCCACCTTTGCCGAAACCAATTACACCAACCAACTTAATTATGCTGTGGCAGATGCGCCCAACTCGCCAAAAACAACTATCTTGCAGCGCAAATCCATTATGGCATACCCCGCAATTGACATACCCGCTTATGAGTACCTGCAAGAGCTTTCCGCAGACTTTATTGTGCCCAATTTCCACAAAGTGGACGAGAACAGCGTAACCCTGCTGCAACTCAACAACAGGTTCATAAACTCCTTTTTTGCGGGCATGAACCACGAGATGTCCCGTGAGCTGCTGTGGAGGCAATACCCTACGGACATGCGGGGCAGCTATTTCAGAAAATTCTGGCGCACGGACATACCGCCCGATGTAGCTGACCCGAACCTTTACCGCGACATTACCCCCATGCACAACTGGAATCTGGCGAGCAGCCTGAGCCAGAACCGCAAGCCGGGCGGGCTTGTCAACCAAAACCCTTTGGTAATGGTAATTAAAGGAGAGCTGATTGAGCATTTCCCGCACGTGCGTGTGTATGCAGAGAAAGCGGTGTGGAACATGGATGGCAGCGAAATAAACGAAGACGAACCCCGCATAGGCGATGTGCAGCAGACTAAACAGCCTATTTTTTACGGCTATTTGCAGCCCGATGTAATGTTAGTGGGCTTTGACCTGACAGAAAGCGAGGTGAAAGGCGACTGGGACACAGGCACGCCAACCACAGGTATGAATGCAGGTTGGTTCTTTGTGCTGGAAGAAAGAGCGGGAGATACACGATTTGGAGTGCAAATACCTACAAGCCCATTAGGGTGGGGCAACCCGTTTCCTAATTGGGCGGCTCTACATTGGGGGCATATAGCCGACAGAATGTCTTTGGAAGAAATCAGCGATATTAATTTTATAGATGTGGGAATTACGCTTACAAATCTTAATAATGAGCCGCCTGATTGGGGCTTAAACGCTGCCAATATGGGTGTAATTTTCTGCCGCAATGCCTCTAAGGTAATGATACACGCAAGCAATATGTTAAACCAAACCCCATAAAATTATGAAAAAGATACTTTTAAACACACTCGTACTGCTCATTCCTTCCCTCCTTTTTGCACAGGAAAACGGAGAAGTAAAGAATATGCAGAAAATTACAATTAATCAAAGTTCCACTACACATTACGGATTTTCTATTGCTGAATTAAAAAAAAATACTACTTCTAAAATAGTAGTAGGAGCTCCTAATTTTGGTCAGAATGGAGAGGTTTTCATTCACAATCTTAATTCCAATGGCACAATACAATCTACTGTGAGGATAACCCAAAACACAGGCGGCTTTGGAGACCACAATATTTCCAGCCATGCTTTTGGTTATGCAGTTGCTAATGTAGGGGATTTAAACGATGACGGCATAGACGACATTGTAGTAGGAACACCCTATTCTGGTGCTCAAAGAGGCTCTTTGTGGTTCTTGTTTTTAGATGCGGACGGACAAGTGATAGGCGAAAGAAGGCTAAGTGATACTACTCCAACTTTTGGAACAATAGTCGATGGAAATTACTTTGGCACAAGCATAGCCAACATAGGCGATATTGACGGCAATGGCTATGACGATATTGCGGTGGGTGCTTATTCTCAAAATGCTGCAACAAGCAACAGTGGGTCTGTTTATATCATACTGTTAGAAAAAGACGGAAAAGTAAAATCCCATTCACGGATTAACGACAACAACAACCTGTTTGGAAGAAACCATTGGTATTTTGGTACTAGTGTCGCCAATATAGGGGATATGGACGGAGACGGTAATACGGATTTAGCAGTCGGTGAGCCGGGCTTAAATGAAACAGTATGGATACTTTTCCTGAACAGTGATGGCACACTAAAAGGTGTTCAGGAAATAGGGGAAGGCAAAGGCGGGTTTACAGACTCTTTTAATGTAGGCTCAAATTTTGGTAGGTCAGTAACCAATTTAAGAGATATGGACGGAGACGGAATAAATGATATTGCGGTTGGAGAACTGGGGTATGAAAATCCTGATTCTTCGGGCAGTCTGTATGGCAGGGCTTGGGTGTTGCTGCTTAATGCAAACGGAACAGTTAAGAAGAACATAGAAATAAACAATGGGCAAGGTGGGTTTACAGGAAATATAAGCAGTGGGGATAGGTTTGGAGGGGCAGTTGCCCGCATTTCAGATTTAGACGGAGACGGAGTACCTGAACTTGCAGTCGGAGCATTTAGCGACCAATCTGCTACGGCAGGTTCGGGCGCGGTGTATATCCTATTCCTGAAAGGCGTACCGCAGGTAAGCGTGCCGCACATAGCCGCTCCGCTTTTTCAGGCACAGGCATACCCCAACCCCGCAAACAGCACCCTGCACATAAACCTAAGCCAAGCGCAAAGCGGGGCGGTTTCCCTGCAACTGCTTGATATGCAGGGCAGAGCAGTCAAAACCCAACATTTCCCCAATGCCTTTGAGGAAATTCAATTAGATATATCAGACATAAGCACCGCAGGGCTGTACCTGCTAAGAATAGAACATAAGGGTTCTGTACTTCACAAAAAAATACGTATAGAGAAATGAGCTTTATAACAAAACAAACCGACTACCTGAACGAAAGAGTCTTGCGGGACGAGGCGGAGAAAGAGTATATCAGAAGAAGAGAAAGGCTCCGTATTCTGGAAGCAGAAATCGCCCGCAAGGAAGCAGCAGAAGAAGACATTGAAGACGAAGAAGAGGAACGTGATATTCTGGCGGCAAAAGATAATTCTGTGCCTCCTACCAGCCCGCCCGCAGGCAGCGTACAGGAAGCGCAAATGGATTTTGCAGCACTGCAAGCAAGCACCCGCAGCAAATACGAAACCTTAGCCGCACACACCCTCCTGCACAAAAATCTCGTAAACAACCTGAACGACAAATACCCTGTATTGCTGCTGCCTGTGCGAATAGAAACCCGCTTCTATCTGGATTCAAACAACAAATACCACCTAAAAGTGCGCTTCTTTCCCGATGATGTACATATAGAAAACCACGAATGGTTGCTCACCCCCACAGAAGTGCAGGACAGAGCCGACTACATGGATGTTGTAAATGCTGCACAGGCAACAGAAGGAGAGAAAAAAGCCGCATGGAACACCCTTGCACTGGCACACGGCAGCCAAAGAGCCGCCTTTATCCTCAAACAAAGCTCCGCTTCCGAGCAAAGCGAAGCATGGGTACGACAGGCGGAAGCCCGCACCCTGCCCGACAAGTTTGTAACAACCTTCTATTTCAAAGGTCAGTACGACTCCGATTACAGTCTTGTGGGAGAGAGAGAAAGCGCGCTTGTAAGCGACAGCATAAAGCTGAGCTTAGACCCCAATGACGAAACACAGATAGACCTTGACAATGAAGACAAAATAGTGTTTGGCGAATCACTCAAATGGATGGGGGATTTCAACGAGGCGAAAGAATGTGGTATGGCAATAGAGGTAAAACTTGAAGACCTGAACCTTAGCACAACGGATATTGAGACAGGCGAACTGAAACTGGTGGTTTTGGGAGTAAAAATATCTGCCGATGCAGCGTTGGGCAAAACCCTGCTGGAAGACCTCATAGACGACCACCACTACACCGACTTAGGCATGAGCCTTCTCAAAATAGGTCAGCCCACACACAACACCTCTGTTTCCGATTCCGCTTTCACTACGCACGACTTAGGCAACCACAGGAGCTACCATGTTGAAGTAGAAAACGAAACCTTCTCTGCCGCATCGGGCTTTGAGGAGCAGACAGACGGAGAAAGACTGGCGCAGGCATTTGGCATAGCCCCCTCAACGCTGTACCACATAGAAAACACAACAGGCACAGACATAAAAAAAGCCTTGCAGTTCAACAAAATGCTGTGGCGTGCCACAATCGGCTACAAGCTCGAATACGGCTTTCTGGACGTTATGTCCCTGCAATCCATTCAGCAGACAAGAGAATTTTTCACCAAGCACATTGCAGGACGGGGCTTGCTTCCCTCCATTCGCATAAACGAACAGGCGTATGGAATACTGCCCGCAAGCATTTTTTCCCAATGGACATGGCACAACACAGAGCCAAACAAAAACTTTCTGGACAACCTGACCCATACCGTACAAAACATGAGCGACATAGTGGGTACGTATGCAGCAGGCAAAAGCCCTGTTTCTCAGGGCAGCAGCCCCCGTCAGGACGTTATCTCCGTACTTGGCAACAGCCCTGTATCTACGGACATATACCACCGCTTTGCCATGAGCGAAGACTACACATGGAATCTTTTCTCCTTTCAGAACAAGCTCAGCGATGCCTCCACATGGCACAGCGACCTGCAAAATCAGGCATCGCAGACCATGCAGGATTTGGGCTTTCCGAGCACCCCGCCCCCCAGAATGACCCGCCTGACCCACATGCAGGCAGAAGGCAAATACACAGGTGCGCTCGTGCAGGAAGGCAAAGGCGGACAAAATCAGCCCCTGCGCCCCTTGCAGGGAGCAAGCGAAAACTACCTGCAATGGCTCTCCGAAAGCAACTACCCGCAAATTCTGAACGAGGACTTTTCCAACGTAAGCGCAAGTGCTACGGCTCCCAATACTCTACTTTACAAATTAGCCAAAAAAGCCCTGCTGGAAGAATACAGAAATGCTGCTATTGCCTTTTCCGAAGCCTATCCGCACCTGATTCAGCTTGACCGCAATATTCCTGAATTTACAAACATATCAGATATTGGCGGCACTCCTCCCATTGCTACCCTTGAAATTCTTTTTGAAGGGTGGAATACTTCCACGCTCAACATAGAAATAGTGAACGAAGGCGAAAACGGCTACCCTCCGGAAGACATAGAAGTTCAGATACATACAGGTGTCGGAATGTTTACGGCATTCACTCAGGCAGGAGGAACTGTACAGTGTACGGTTACTCACTCAGGGATTCAAAACCTCACCATAGACGTACTACACCAAAGCCTTATACTTCACACACAGCTTTACGCCTTATTCCCCGGTACGAACGCCACGCTGACTATCACTATTATGATACCGTCATCGGGTTTGCCTTATAGCAATATTATAACAGGAGGACAAAGCTTTGCCGCCATAATGCAGGAACACAGAAACTTTGTCATTAATGCTGTTCCCTTTAGCGGCACACTGCATCAGCTTGTGGACTCCCCTCTTTATGCAAATGCTGCGTGGAACATATCCTATCAGGAGTGCCGTGCTGTCTTTGCCGACATACACCAATGGAGTGTGTCCGACCTTGAAATCTTTCTAAAAGAACACATGGACTTAGGCTCGTTCAGGCTCGATGCATGGCAGCATGGCATGGTTCACCAAAGAATACAAAAAATGCGGAATACCTCCGGCTATCAGACAGGCTTGTACTTGGGTGCGTATGGCTACATAGAGCAACTAAAACCCAAAACAAACAGGCTGAACATAAGCGGAAGCGTAGGGGATATTACTGATGATATAGAAAACAGTGTTGAGGGAGGCTACATTCACACCCCTTCTCCCAACCACGCCTCGGCTGCCGCCATTCTCAAAAGCGGCTACCTGAACAAGCAGGGCGGAGATTCCAAAGCCAAAGAAGTTACGCTCACTTCCGAGAGGGTGCGTCTGGCGCAAAAATTCTTTGCAGGAGTCAGAAACGGTCAATCACTGGGCGCATTGCTCGGCTACGAGTTTGAACGCGGGCTTAACGAAAGGCACTCCCCAACCCTCAATCTCAACCACTTTATATACGATTTCAGAAAAAGTTTTTCCTTAGACGAAATAACCGAAGGCACCGAAACAGAAAAATCTTTCATATTGGACGGTTGGAAACTGTTTGTAGCTACCCGCAAAGAATCCAATGCAACATTTAACTACAGCCTTGACTTCCTGAGCGGAATTCCGCAGGCGGAAGAAGATGCCATAGAAGCGGAGCTTGACCGCTTGGCAGAGGTGTTTGATGCCATAAGCGATGTTTGCCTTGCAGAAGCCGTTTACTGCCTTGTGCAGAACAACTACGAAAAAGCGGGAGCAATAACAGATGCGCTGAAAAGCGGCAAACTCATTACACAGGAGCTTGATTTCCTGAAAACACCGCTCACGGGCTCAATCCTGACACAGCGTTACGCGCTCATGCTTGACAAAGAAAGCATTGACGAGATAAAAGAAGAAATTGAAGGAATATGGGGCGGAAACATTACCCCGCGCCTGCAAGCAGAGCCTTATCTTTCCAAGCTCGTTGCGCAGTTCATACCCAACCCCGAAAGTGTTCTCTGCAAGGTTCAATGTCAGCCGCCCGAAGGTGCAGGCTATGATGTCAGCTTCTCGCTTGCGGACTTAGAATTGCAGCCCTTAGATATAATCTCCGTCTTCCCCGAAGAGCTGGCTAACGATACCTCCGAACTGGCAAGGCTCATTCGGTACAAAGTAAAAAAACAGGAAAACCTGCCGCACAACACGGAAATCAGTGTCCTATACAACGAGCCTCTGCAACCCGGCACTCCTGTTTCAGACCCCGTTTCATTCAGCGAAGCATTACCCCTGATTAAGCGGATAAAGAAGCTGATTGCAGCTTCCCGTCCCCTGCGCCCCGAAGATTTTATCGCCTCCAACTCCGCCATACCCGAAGAGGCGGAAATTACCTACGAAAGAGAGGAGTTCTTCGGTCGTATTGAAGCAATCTTAGAATCGCTCGAAAACCTGAAAACAGCTTTGAACAACGCCATTGTAGCGTTAGTGCCGCTTGAAAGTGGTTTTGCAAACCAGATAAACGAATTGCGGGATTGTATTCTTGAAGCATGGGCTTTTAACATCATGGACGCTGCCCCGATTGAATATGCAACAGAAACCGACACGGCAGCCAAAAACGCCTTGCTGGAACAGGGAGCAATCGCAGTCAAAGCACTTGACAGAAAACTTACGGACACAGAGGAGCTTTGGGAAAACTTTGAAGACAACGAATACATAAATTCCGACACCGCCCTAAGGGATTTGCAGCATATAGCCAAAATCATTTTCGGAGACGCATTTGCCTGCGCTCCTCTGTTTAAGTTCATAAACAAACCTGAAATGCAGCAGGCTTGGGGAAATACGGGAACACTTATAGACGAATCTGCGGACAGGGAAATGGAAATAGAAAAATGGTTTCAGGGCTTAACCAAAGTACGCTCCAACCTGCGGGAGCTGGACATAGTGCAGTCGCTCGGAGAAAGCCTGTTCAGCCTTGAAAACCACCGGGAGCCTGTTCAGTTTCCTTTCACATCGGGCGACAGATGGATGGCAATAAAGCAGAATAGTACGGATTACAGCCATGACAAGACCTCTGTTGTCATCTCTTTTGGACATATATCGCCCACTCCGTCCCTTGACCACACATGCTGGCAGACAGGACTGCTCATAGACGAATGGGTGGAGGTTATTCCCGCAAAAGAAGAAATATCAGGACTTGCGTTCAACTACGACCAGCCGAACACCAAAGCCCCTAACTGCCTGCTCTACACCGTTACACCCGAAGAAACAGGCAACTGGACATGGGCAAAGCTGTTAGGCTCTGTAAACGAAACATTCTACTTAGCCAGGCAGCGCAACGTAAGCCCTGATGAGCTTTCACACAGTGCGATAGGAGTTATAAACAAAATTATAGACCAGTATAATGCAATGTACTTAACTGCAAACTCAATGCACTCCGCAGAGCTAAGCGCAGGAGCGACAGTTGTATCCGTATAAAGTAAATAAAGAAATTTTAAATTATGCCATATTCACCAACAGGTTTTATGCTCTCCATGTTAGACCTGAGCACAAAAACCAAAAATTTCAGACACCAATATACGCAAAGCGTACACGATGCCTTGTGGGCGTTAAGCTCCCAATATATGTTAGGGCAGTTTAAAGGCGAAGACGCAGGCAGCGCATTGCTTGCAAGAGTTTATTACGACACACGGAAAATAAACAGGTTTCAGCCCGCCAACGGAGAAGTAGCCCACTTTGACGGAACAGCTCCTTTGGACGTGCTGATTGAAAGGCAGAAAATAGTGTTTGACCTCGGTATTCAGATTCAGACAGGCAGGTACTGGAAAAAGATGTTGAAGAAACACGAAATAGAAGGGTACGCAGGCAACTTTGCAGCAGCTTTCCCGATAAGCCTCGCCTTCACCCCCGAAGAGATTGCAAATACGGACGAAAGCGAGCTGAGGCAGTCCCTGCACGGACGCACAACCAACGGAGGCGACCTGCATGAATACCTCACCGCTGACGGAATAAAAAAAGCGGAAGACCTGATGGCGGAAATGAACGACAGGCTTTCCGAACCGGAAGAAGAAGATATTATTGACTCCAACGATGAAGAAAAGTTAGACGATGCCATAACGGATTTCCTGAACTTTGTTTCCGGGCTGTACAACCACTCAACCAACGAAAGCGCATGGAACAAATCACGGTTGGAATACACTGCAAAATGCTCTTTCCCCACAGATGTCGGTACGGGCGCACAGCAGGTGCTGGTTGCAGAAGAGTACAACGGAAACGGCACGGAATGGAGCACCTTTGACAGAAGCAGGGAAAGCAACGACACCCTTACGGAAGATATATCCCATGACATAACCAACAGCGAAGCCGTTAAGTCAGGTTTTTTTGAGGTTCTCCCCAATCCCGTAACCTTCAAGGGTATGCCCACAGACAGGTGGTGGCAGATTCACGATGCCCGCACTAACCTATTCAAATGGGACAACGACAAAAGCGATGTTACAGGCACAATGATGAAGGATTTTGCCCTCACCTTCAATCCCGACTGGCTTCAGATACCTTTCTCTCTTGAAGCAGGGAGTTTTACCGAAGTCAAGCACCTTGTTGTCAAAGACATTTTCGGTTTTTACCACTATGTTGGCGGAGAGAAAGTAACAATGCCGGCTAACAACTGGGACGTATTTAAACAAAACAAGCAAACACAATTCTACAACACAGATACAAGGTTTTATTACTCTGCAAGAGTGAAGGCTCTTGAAAGCGAGATACTTGAAAAAGTTTCTTTGCAAAGGGACGAAATGGCAAATATGGTGTGGGCGGTAGAATCCCTCATATACAACGGAATAGGCGGCACAAGAGATGGTGCGGCTGCGGCTCTCAAACTGACTGACTTCCACAGGGAGCACACATACAAAGTTGATTTGTTCGGGCACAGTCAGGAAAAATATGACTACTCCGAAGAGGAATCCACTTACGACATACTTCGGTACAAACTCTTGAACTCAACACCCGAAAACTGGATACCTTTCATTCCCCACCGAACAGATGAGGAAAATATGCAAATCCGTTTTCAGCGTGCGCGGTTCAGGCGAATCATAAAAGGGAGCGTACCCAATGAACCGCTCGCTGATGATTTTGTGCAGCCGAGAACCTCTTTCCTCAGGCATGGTCTGGATTCCGACCCGCACGAACCCTATTTTATCTTTGAGGAAGAGATACCGAGAGCAGGTGCAATTGTGTTCAGGCAGTTTAAACGTGTGCGCTGGCATGACGGCTCTGTGCATGTATGGCTGAGTAATCAGAAAACAACAGGCAGGGGAGAAACACTAAGCCACCTGCAATTTGACACACTTGAAAAGAAATACGATGACGAATACAGGGAAAGAATACGCGACCGGTATATGGAGCCGGATTACGCCCCGATAAATTATTCAGAATAAAAAAAACTTAATATCTACCAGTATGGCACTAAACTTAAAAACAAGAGCAGGCAAATCAACTCCCCTAACCCATGAGGAGATTGACGGTAATTGGGAAAACATTGAAGAACTGTCCAACTCGCTTGAAGCAGATGTAAACGAGCTTAAAGGCTCTTATGGAGCTACGGTTGAAACGCTTCTTGACCTTGCAGCTGTCGAGCAGGCGGAAATACCCGCTATGCAGCGCAGGTTTGTGAGCGAAGAGCAGGCGGAATACTACTACGACCCAGCCGCAGAAGAAGGCGACATCGCCCCCGATGACCAGGACAATGAAACGGGCTTCTGGATTAAAAGGGTGCTGAATGAGGAAGAGGTGCTGGAAACGGAAATCAGCAACCTTCCTTCGGGCAGCGACATACCCGTTGCAAACGGTCAGAACCTGATAACTTCTCTGGCGAATGTTCAATCCCAGATAAATGCCTGCAAAAGCGCACTGGAAGACACAAACGACAGCATAGACGAAGTGAAAGCGTCTCACGGTCTGAATGTGGAAGACATTGAAGAACTGGAAGATTTGCCTCAGGCACAGATTCCGCCCTTCCAGAGAAGATACGTTGTGAGCGAAGATACGGAATACTTCTACGACCCCGCAGCAGAAGAAGGAGATGTTGCCCCTGATGACCAAGACAACGACACAGGCTTCTGGATTAAAAGAAAGGTAAAGGAAGAAGAGGTATTAGCTTCCGAACTAAGCGATTTGCCCGCAGGGAGCGATACGCCAATCGCCAACGGACAGTCTATCCTTGAAGCATTAGCCAACCTGCAAGCGCAGATTGATGAAATTAAACAAAGCATAGAGTAACAGAAACAACGCGACAATAGTAACACACCGTACCCCCTCACACTAACAGCCAACCGCGTTTAAGACGACAATGCTTTTGTTAATTTCTTGCAACCTACACACAAATTAGTACAGCAACCGTTTAAAATTACGTCTGCGGATTTTGATAACTGGATACAAGAACGCGGAATTTATTTTGCAGGAGCACGAGACACCCAATTTGTTTCCTTGTTTGCAATGGCAGACCCGAAAGAACAAGCGAATGACGGAGCCTTGGTTTACGCCACATACGGAAAAGGCAGTTATATCTGTACCGGCTTGGTATTTTTCCGAGAGTTACCCGCAGGAAACTTGGGGGCATATAAGTTCTTCATCAATTTGCTCTACAACCCTTAAAAAATCAAAATTGAATTTTTTATAATTATCAAAAGACTATATTTGCAGCCCTCAAAAAGCCTATCCGCACCCATAGCTCAACCGGATAGAGCAACTGCCTTCTAAGCAGTAGGTTTCAGGTTCGAGTCCTGATGGGTGCGCCCTACAAGACAAGTCGTCAGAAATGGCGACTTTTTTTGTTTAGGTAATCAACATTGAAACCGGCAAGTAAAATACTTTTCAATTTATATAAAAAGTATGTTGTAAAAAATTTATCCGGCAGCCTTGTTATGTGTACATGCGATTAATAACGTATTTTTTAGTCCATTCAACTTATATACAAAAGCCGAAGTTTTCGTTAATAGTATTTTGTATAACTTTGTACCATTGTGCGGTTGACCATGCATTCCATGTTTAAGCACGGCACCAATCAAATCTAATAAATAACTAAACATAATTAAATAACACACATGAAAAAGATTCTTTCTACATTACTCATTGCAGTTTCAGCATTGTCTTTCACTTTGATAAGCTGTGATAAAGAGACGCCTTTGACCCAAGAACAAATCCCTTCTGAAATTAAGACTTATGTAACAACTCACTTTCCTAAGCATACTATCCTTCAATGTATGAAAGATAAAGATAACTTTGAATTGACTTATGACCTAATTTTGTCCGATGCTATTTCACTTGAGTTTAACCGAAAAAAGGAAATAATCGGAATTGACGGCAAAACCGAGCTACCTTCAAGTGTAATTCCCACTAAAATTTATGATTATGTGAAAGCAAACTACGAGAACAATCACATTACAGATTGGGAAATAACAGACAAAAAAAATCAGCAAGTTGAACTTGACAACGGAATTGAACTACTGTTTGACAAATCAGATAATTTTCTAAGAATAGACAATTAATTCAATCTTGCACGAGGCTTATTGAAATGCACAATTCAAGTCTTGATATCAATACTATATCCGATAAGAATTAAGTACCGTAGTTATCGGGTGTAAAACAAAAAAGGGAGTATTTTGACAATACTCCCTTTTTTATTTATTAATCTTTAAAATCTTAGGAAAAGAATTGTCCATATCCTAAGGTGTATCCTCCTTCCTTAGGGTTTACACACATAATTGGAACTCGTTCACTTTGATTCACAATTTGTTGAGCATAAGAGCCAATAATAAGTTCAGAAAAGCCAACCTCTTGTTGAGTCATAATCATAATAAGGTCTGCATCTATTTTATTTGCATACTTCAATGTCGCCTTAGCAAAACTATCAGGGTATTTGTCTTCATCAAGACTTTTTACCACATACTTTACATTGTTCTTATCCAAGATTTCTTGAACGCTATTAACAGATGCATATAATTTGGAACGGATAAATTCATCTTCAACTTCTTCAAATACAATATGAATTGTAGAACTGAATTTCTTCGCAAGATGTATTGCCCATGTTACCTTTTGACGAGTTTCATAAGTAGTATCAATCGGCAGTACAATTTTTTCATAACCATTACCCACAGGTTTTTCTTTCACTACCACAACAGGTTGTTCGCTAAAACGAATAACACGAGAAGCGTTAGAACCGATAATCTGTTCCATGCCTGCTGCACCATTGGACCCCATCACTATACTATCATAGTGACCTTCGTTCGCAATTCTGACAATTGTTTTGTGCACCCTACCTTCTTCAACAATCTTGTCGATTTCAATATTTTCTTTGGCTTTGATTTCATTGATAATCTTATCTAATTTACCTTCAATTGCTTCTCTTACAAGTCCTTCTTTGAGCGGGTTAGAACCAAAAACAGTTTCTAGTAAATTGTCTTCAACAATATGCAATAAAGTAATTTTGTTTTGGTACGTTTTGGCAATTTTAACTGCATGCCCTAATGCATTAGCAGCGATTTCTGAAAAATCATAAGGCACCAATATGGTGTTGTTGTTTTCAATAGTGTTTGACATATCTTTATAGTTTTTATATTATAATAAAATAAGTTCTAAGCTATTTGTTGGGCTTTAATCACTTCAGACATTTTAGCACCGATTTCGGCAGGAGATTTCACAACATGAATACCACATTCCGCCATAATTCTCATTTTGGCTTCGGCAGTATCATCCTTTCCTCCCACAATAGCACCTGCATGCCCCATTCTTCTGCCGGGAGGCGCTGTCTGGCCTGCAATAAATCCTACCACAGGTTTGGTTCCGTTTTCTTTAATCCAACGAGCGGCATCAGCTTCCATGCTGCCACCAATTTCACCAATCATAACAATACCCACAGTTTCGGGATCGTTCATGAACAATTTAACAGCTTCCTTAGTTGAAGTTCCTATAATGGGATCTCCTCCAATACCGATGGCGGTGGAAATACCTAAACCGGATTTCACAATCTGGTCTGCTGCTTCATAAGTAAGCGTTCCTGACTTTGAAACAATACCTATATTTCCTCTTTTAAACACAAATCCGGGCATGATACCCACTTTGGCTTCTCCGGGAGTAATGACACCGGGACAGTTAGGTCCAATAAGTGTACAAGCTTTGTCTTTGATATAGGCTGCAACTTGAATCATATCTTTGGTCGGAATGCCTTCTGTGATACATACGATTACTTGAATACCTGCATCCGCAGCCTCCATCACAGCATCCGCTGCAAAAGGTGGCGGAACAAAAATAATGGAAACATTGGCACCTGTAGCTTGAACAGCATCGGCAACAGTATTAAAAATAGGTTTGTTTAAATGTGTTTGACCACCTTTGCCGGGTGTAACCCCTCCGACTACATTACTGCCATATTCAATCATTTGAGATGCGTGAAATGTGCCTTCTTTGCCGGTAAAACCCTGAACTATTATACGAGAATTTTTGTTTACTAATACACTCATTTTTTGGTTTTTAATCTCTTATTAAAATGTGTCGCAAAGGTACAAACTCCACAAGGAAAAAAAAACTAATTTTGAAGCCCGATGAAAAACTTTGATGATTACAAAACATTAATCGAGCAGTCTATTAACATTTTGGGAATTGACCCCATGCAAAGCCGTTGCAGCGAATCAGGTCAATGGTTGCTTTATAATGGAGATACAGAGATTTATGTAGATTTATGGGAGCAAAAAGAAATGACCGGATGGCAATATTTTCAACCGGATGGATACACACTCAACGTATTTCAGGTATTGGCACCTATTTGCTACCTGCCCATCGATCAAACCTTGTTGAAACAACTTTATGAAGAGTTGCTGGAAAACAATCTCAATATGCTTTTCGCATCCTATACTGTCAATAAAGCTGAGAATATGTTGGCTGTAAAATTCAGAAGAATTTGCAATTCACTCAAGCAGGAAGATGTCATCGAAGCTATCGAGAGCGTTGGTTATTATGCCGAGACCACTAAGAATATATTAGAAGAACGCTACGGGGTCAAGAGACTTGAAAAGTCTTCCGAATAATTTTTGAAAAAAAATATTCACTCAGACAACCTTTTAAAGGCAATTTACTTCTTTAGGTCTGAGTAGCAATGTGAACCCGAGAAATGACAAAGCATGTTACAAGCGGAAGAAGAAAAAGATTTGGTGTTGAAATGCTTGCAAGGGGATGCTGCTTCTCAAAAGAAGTTATTTGATATTTACTCGGCAAAGATGTATGCAGTTTGTCTGCGCTACGCCTCGGATTCAGACCTTGCCAAAGATTTCCTTCAGGAAGGATTCATCAGAGTTTTTCATAAACTCGAACAATTCCGTTTTGAAGGCTCTTTTGAAGGTTGGATGAGAAGAGTGTTCGTTACAACAGCACTGGAATTTTGCAGAAAACAAGTCAAATCTGTTGAAGAAACAGGGATTGAAAACTATGAGAATTTAGGATTTAATAATAAAATTCTTGAAAAACTCAATCTGCAAGACTTGCTCAAACTCATCAGCAGTTTGCCGACAGGATACAGAACGGTTTTTAACCTATTTGTAATTGAAGGATATTCTCATCAGGAAATAGCCCGCGAACTAAAAATCTCTGAGAATACATCCAAAACACAGTTACGCAAAGCTAGACTACTGCTGATGTCCAAAATCAAAAACGGCTAAAAAAGGAAACAATGAAAGGAAGTGAAAATATAGAGCAACAATTGGATTCTTTGTTCAAAGACACATTGAACAATGCACAAATTCCTGCTCCCGAGGGGATTTGGGAAAATGTTGCCCAAAGCATTTCCTCCCCCGCCCCTTCCATTCCCCACACTGAACTTGCCTCTAATACCGGCACACATTTTCTGTCAGGCATTTCCACCATAGGTAAAATTGCCATTCTTGCTACTACCGCTGCCATTACCGGCACCGGTATTTATTTCTTAACCAAAACTGATAATAAAAGCGACAGTCCTATTTCATTATCGGCAATAACCGAACAGAACACAAGCAAAATTCAAACACCGGAACATAGCGACACTAAGCAAAATATTGAACAAACTCTTAGCGATAATCCTGCTGATAAATACACCCGCCAAAACATTCAGACTGAAAAGCCAAATAACCACATATTCAATCAAAGCGACAAGACAGACCACGTAACAAGCAATACTCCTCTCAAGTCAGACAATCCCGACAATGGCACAACTTCAAACCCTGCCAATACTACCGGCAACCCCATTGAATCTTTAAATAAAGCTGTTCCCACACAAGAAGACAAGCTTTACAACCTGTTATCGGACACAATCATTTGTTTATCCAGCGACTTGAAAGACATTCAACTTTTCGACAAAATAGGATTATCCAATATTCGTTTTTTTGATGGTGACAGACCTATTAAAACTGCACCATTCAGCATCAAAAATAAATGGGTGACAGCGCGCACCAACACCCAAAGTGGTGACAAACTTGAACGCAGATTTCGGATTGGTTCCACAACTCCTTCTTTAGAAATTACAAACAATGGTAAGGATGCTGTTTTTTGTTCTATACTGAATGGTAGCGAGCTGCACAATACCGATTGGTTTATAAATAATGAATTAATTAATGAAGATGTAAATCAGATTGTTTATTATCGCAACATGGAATTCGGCTACGGCACACGAATTAAGTTAACACTCAAAACAACTGACAGAAATGGCTGCCCTGCTTCATATTCAGAGGATATTACCTCATACTTTAACAATTCAAAAGAGTTTATGATTCCCACTGTAATTACACCCAACAATGACGGATTGAATGACAAGTGGATTATTGACATACAAAATGCAGTTTATTTTAATGTCAAAGTTTTAGGACCCGAAAATTCGATTATTTTTCAAACCAATGATGTTACCCAATATTGGGATGGCAATGACATGCAAGGCAATGCAGTAAATGCAGGAGCCTATATATATATCCTCAACTATCAACAACAAAACGAAAAAGCAGAAACCAAAACAGGCATTATTCAAGTAATTAGAAATTAAAAAATGAAAATAAAAAATACCAATATGAAAAATTCAAAGTTCAAACTCGTCCAATGGCTTTTTATAGCCATCCTCTCCTTTTGGGCAAACCAAAATTTGAGTGCTCAGTGTATTCCACCGAGCGTACTGAGTTCCACATTGTGCGCCAACACACCAATCCAATTTAAGCTACAAGCGGTAGGTGCAAGCAACGTAGTGTGGGATTTCAACGGAACCATAGACAATTCCGGCAATCCTACTCCCAGCTTTTCATTCAGCGCACCGGGAACGTACAATGTAAAATTGTCTTACACTGATGCAGCGGGAAACCCTTGTTCGCAGACCATTCAAATAACCATTTTACCTCCACCTACTTTGGACATTAATATTATAACCCCTGTTGTTCAGTGCTATGCGGGTAATAAGTTTACGTTAGTGGATAATAGTAAAGCTGCTCCAGGTTCGTTTATCAAACGTGTAAAATATGTTGCTGCCGGTTTGCAGGTTGACCAAAACAATCCGGTCATGCCATTCAGTTTTGACTTTAGCACAGCCGACCCGGGTGGAAACTTCTACAGTATTGACATTGAAATTGAAGATGCAAACGGTTGTATTATTGTAAAAAGATTACAAGATATTGTTGAAGTAAAACCTTCATTAGGACTTAACTTTACTTCTGACAAACCTAAAGGTTGTGATTCAACTCTCATGACCATAACTAATAACTCAATGATTAACTTAAATGCTATTTCTAAATTCAAATGGGATTTTGGAGATGGCACTTATGACTCCACCACATGGGGACCCACTATTAAGCACATGTTCTACCTTGAAGGACCTAACTTGGGATCTTTCAAATCATGCTTAACTGTTACTGACACAACAGGATGTACCGAGACTTTTTGCTTTGATGGTTCTGCTGTTAACTTGCTTGTTGGCGGTAAAATTGTTCCGGACAAAGATTCTGCATGTATGGCAGACAACCCTATTAACTTTACATTAGTACCCGGATTACCTACAGGTGCAACCGGATTCCTATGGACATTCGGAGATCCAGATACCGGACCTATGAACATTGACAATAAAAACCCTCTTACTTCCAAACATGACTTTTCTAAACCGGGACCTTTCTTGGTTTCATATACCTATTCTCACCCCATTTGTGGAAACCGAAATATATACAAACAAGTAGCAATGTTAGGACCGGCTTCATCTATACCCGGCAAGGACATTCCGATTGACGAGAGATATCAATGCGAAGCTAAGAAACCTGTACACTTTCCTAACAAATCAACCTTCTTCCACAACGATAACAAATTCTTTAATGATGCGAACGGATACTTCGAAGACGACTCTTTGCACATGTGGATATATAAATTTGACAGCACTTCTTTAACCATGGTGCCTGAAAAAGATTCACTTCCAAACAGAGGCAAAGACTGTGTATTTAGAATATGGGATTTTGATGACGACTACGCACCTAAGTGTACAACTAATACAGTAGCCGGTATTAATGTAGGAGTAAATTGTAAATGGTCTATGGATTCTCTGCCTGTTCACAAGTACACGGATTGGGATTCCATCTATTATGATTCATTTTTCTTAAAGAACACTCCATTTGATAAAACCATTATTGTAACAAACCCTCCGACTCCGGGATGTTATAAAATAAGTGTTGATACCACAGATAAAGAGGAACACAGACGACTATTTTATCAGGAAATTCCTCGTTGTTACAATGTCAAATTGTACCACAAAGACACTTGTCATGAGCCATTCTGCGAAAGTCAGGCTACAACACAAATAGCCATTATGAAGCCCAATGCAGCAGGTGTCCGCAAAGAAGGAAGATATTGTTTTGGTGGACCACCTAACTATGGAGTAACTTTCAATTTAGACCCTGGAACAAAACCCGGTTGTACTACAAGTGAGGTTTATATCAATCCGGACACTGCGCTTTACCCGGTTGATGATGCAGCAAGCTGGATAGGATACTTGCCGGGCGGCCAGACCGGAACCTATCAGTCACCAAGTCCTATAATGCCTTATGCAATGTCAGGTCCTTATCCTAATAAACTTTTCATTGCTTATCCAAATGCCGGTTCTATTAAGGATAATTTGACCGGTTATGCAAGCGTTGGATTTATTATCGGAAACGGACAAGCACCCAACATGTGTTACGATACTGTTTACTATGATTCATTCCTTAAATTCCCTGTGATTGACCCTGCTGTTGAGATTCTTGTACCGGCACAACCGCTTGCAGGATTTGCAAATGTGTATAAAGTATGTAGAGGCGACTCATTGGTTATGCGCGTAAAAGCTGACAACTTAACAGTTCCTTATGATGCAGACCAGATATCATATACATTCCAGCGTTATGCTCCAAGTGACGTGGAAGAAGGTGGTAGATTCCCATTCTATTCTTATCAAGTTATTGAAAACTATGAATGGTTTGTACCTCAAAATGGGGGTACTTATCTTGAAAACTTCTTAAATAGGGAGGTCATACGAACACTCGGTGGAACATCTCAAACACTTAAGAAGGAACGATTCTCGATAGGAACAGTTCAAAAATGGATTTCACTTGCAGATGTATCTCAAATTTTTGACCAAATTGAACCTGCTTTTGAATCATTGGGTTTTGACCTTGCTACCTTGAGCGACCAAGAAATTGCATCAATATTCCAATTAAAATGTATTGACACCACCGGGTTAGGCAGATATATAACTTGGACAACGTTGCCTTTAGAGAGGACATCCACTCACTATAGAGATACTTCTATATTTGGGCTTGACCAATACGATAACGCCCCTGCGGATTATGAAAAAAATGCTTATACTTTCATTGCAGAAGAAAACGGTATTTTCAATTTTACATTCCAAATCAGATCCAGAATTGGCGGCTGTATAGTGAGAGCACCATACAGAGTAATTGTAGGGTTCTATAATAAACTCGATGTTTCAGATTCTATTATTTGTAAAGAAACTGAAATAGAAGGAACACCTTACTTCAGATATTTCCATATTGACCCCGATAACAATATTAACCCACCTTGTAAGAGAACATGGATGGATTGTACCGACTATTGGACTCAAAGAGAAGGTCAAGCAGGCCAACCCAAAATAGAAGGATTTACTAAATGGGATTGGTCTAAAGATGATGATAATGTCGGAGATCCTAACACAATATATGCTCCTAACAATTCGGGCACTAATCCTTATGGTACTTATAGCTACAGCCCTGTAATCTTAGGCGGTAATGGAGCAAACAAGATTTACTATCAAGATTCAGGTATTTACACCATGCGAGTTGCTGCAAGTGACAGCACCGGTTGTCCTGACACTTTATATCAAAATATTTATGTAACACGTTTGTTTGCTAACTTTGGATTTAAAGATACTTTAAATGCTTGCGTTAACATTGTCAGCTTCTTTGACTCAACTATATTAGCCGACCCTTGCCCTGCAAAATTAGGTGTCAATTGTGATGAGATAAGAGAATGGTATATTGACTGGGGAGATGACAAACAACCCGACATATTTAATAAGCAAACATATCCACCGTATTTAGGTTTTAATATAGGTCATAACTATACCAGAGCCGGCACTTTTGAGGTATTGTTGAGAGTGAAAACAGATTTAGGCTGCGAAGATTCTATAAGAAAAACCTTTGTGATAGCAGGTCCTATTCCTGAATTTATTACCGACAAACAAGAGATATGCTCAGGCGATTCCATTATGTTCTATAATCATAGCGATAGAGTTACAGGTCACTCAGAATGGGTATGGCAGTTTGGAGACAAAACCTCATTTTCAGAAAAGGCACCCAATCAGTTGGATTCATTCAAACGTGAATTTACCTATTTTGGAGCCGGAGACACCACTTATTATGCATTCTTGACCATGTTTGACTCAGTTGCAGGCAGATTCTGCGGATTTACCTACCCTGACACAATTGATGGCAGCCAGCCCAAATATGGTATTAGAGTTATCGGTAAGAGCCCTGTTACTTTAACTGCCGACAAGGACACCATATGTCCCGGTGATATCGTAACATTCAAAGTGAATGGAGACCCTGACTATGTTAACTACTTTTGGAATTTTGATGCAGAAAATAGCAACAGTGACACATCTACCAGTGCCGATACGGTTCGCCAAAAACAATTTATGGGTGTAGGTTCTTTCATGATTACCACTTATGGCAACATGGATCCTAATATTCTAAAATGTCCTGATGGTGATACTGTTTATGTATTTGTTGATTCTGTAAAAGCTGACTTTGACATAGATTCAACTAAGATGCCAGACTACTGCTTCAAGAACACTTCATTGAATGCTGTTAAGAGCCGTTGGGGATTCTACCATACAACCGATATTACCTTAGGTGGAGGTGAACCTTTCAAAGAAGTAATCGAATCCAATGACGAGAAAGTATGTAACAACTTTGTTGATTCCCTTGGCACTTGGTATGTATGTTTGATAGTTGAAAATGCCGGAGGATGTATAGACACGGTATGTAAAGAGATTTCATTCTTCCGTAAGATTCAAGTACCAAACGTCTTTACACCGCCAATAACAGGTAAATCAGGTGACGGTATCAATGACTTGTTTGATATTCCTATCAGTGGTCATGATTTATATGAATTAACTATCCGCAACCGTTGGGGAGATGTGGTGTTCAAATCAGATAATGACAAGACAGATTGGAATGGTACTGTAAATAATACCGGAGCAATTTGTCCGGATGGACAATATATCTATCAACTGAAATACCGATTCAAAGGCATGAAAGAAGAAGATGTAAGCGGTATTGTTGTACTGATTAGAGAGAAATAACTTAATTAAACCTTATTATAAAAAGGGCTTCAATTGAAGCCCTTTTTTATTAACATGGAGTTTTAATTAAGTTTATAGCTGTATTTTTGCCTCGAATGGAAATAGTTGTAAGTGGAATCAGACCAACAGGGAAATTGCATATAGGGAACTATTTTGGTGCTGTAAGTCAATTCCTCAAAATGCAAAATAACTTCAAATGTTATTTTTTTATAGCCGACTTTCATTCCTTAACTACGCATCCGACACCTTCAGATTTACACGAATCGGCTAGGATAGTACTGGCAGAATATATAGCTTTAGGTTTAGACCCCGATAAATCCATCATCTACTTACAGAGTGATGTCCCCGAAGTAACCGAGTTATACCTTTATTTGAACATGAATGCGTATAAAGGTGAATTAGAGAGAGTGAGTTCTTTTAAAGAAAAAGCCAGAACCCAGCCTGACAACATCAATGCGGGTCTGCTCACCTACCCCACACTAATGGCTGCCGATATATTAATTCACAAGGCACATAAAGTTCCCGTTGGCAAAGACCAAGAGCAACACCTCGAAATGACCAGAACATTTGCGAATAGGTTTAACCGACTTTATCAGTCAGAATATTTTCCTGAACCCACTGCATTCACATTTGGAGAACAACTAATCAAAGTACCCGGTTTAACCGGTACAGGCAAGATGAGCAAATCAGCCGGAGAAGCCGATTGTATCTATATTAGTGAAGAAGCTGATATTTTAAAAAAGAAAATCATGAGGGCTGTTACCGACTCAGGTCCTACAAAACCAAACTCAAAACTAACACAACCTGTAGCAAACATATTCAGTTTAATGGAACTGGTATCAGACAAAGACGTAACAAACAGTTTTAAAAAGTCTTATGCAGATTGCACCATACGTTACGGAGATCTAAAGAAACAGCTTGCAGAGGATATGGAAAAATTTATTTATCCTTTTAGGGAAAAAATAAAAGATACACTTGCAAATAAACAACTCTTAGCAAAAGTAGCAAAGCAAGGGGCAGAAAGCGCCCGAGAAAGTGCTTCTAAAACAATAAAAGAAGTGCGAGAAATTATTGGATTTAAAAAATTTTATTGAAATTTGACTCGTCATATATAATTACAAAATGAAAGGACAGAACATGCACATAGCCATTGCGGGCAATATAGGTTCAGGAAAGACCACATTGGCAGCACTCTTAGCAAAACATTACAATTGGGATGAACAATTAGAAGACCTTCAGGACAATCCCTACATAACTGATTTTTATGAAGATATGCAACGTTGGAGCTTTAATCTTCAGGTTTATTTTCTGAATGCGCGTTTTAATAATATCAAAAAAATCAGACTAAGCCCCAACGCTGTCATACAAGATAGGACTATTTATGAAGATGCTTTCATTTTTGCTCCCAACTTGCATGCAATGGGGCTGATGAGTACTCGAGATTTTGAAACTTATATCTCATTGTTTCAGTCACTTAACACCATGATTCAACCACCGGATTTATTGATTTATTTGAGGGCTTCTATCCCTGCATTGGTCAGACAAATTCAACACAGAGGTAGAGACTATGAAGATTCTATCAGATTAGATTATTTAAAACGTCTAAATGAGAGATATGAAGCATGGATTTCTACTTACAACTTAGGGAATATGGTCATCATTGATATTGATGAACTTGATTTCATCAATTCTCCCGAAGCCACTAATCAAGTCATAACAAAGATTGAGACTGCTTTGAACGGTCTATTCTAAAAAGAATATTGTGTAAAGCAATATCAATGATAAGATTACAATTGCAGTAATTGCTAAGAATAAATATAATTTAAATTTATTTCTTGGTGGATTCTCCATTTAGCCAATAATTAGATGAGTTTTAGGATAATGAATAGTATTGGGTTTAGATTTAGAACTCAAAGCAAAAGCAAGCGTCAAAACCCCGACCCTACCGCCAAACATGGCAATACTGATAATGACCTTTCCTGCATCGCTCAGAGTGCTGGTGATACCCATTGATAAACCTGTATTCGTAAAAGCAGACACACTTTCAAAAGTAAGTTTGAGAAAAGGGATATTAGGGTCTGAGAAGCTCAGAGCAGTAATGACAATCAGAATAAAATTAGCTGAAAAAATAATAATAGCAAACGCCTTATATATCAATTCGTTGGGAACACTACGATTACCTAATTTCACTTCCTTTTTACCTCGTATTGTTCCTAAAATTGCTACAAAAGCTACTACGAATGTACTTGTTTTGATACCTCCTGCCAAAGAAGACGACCCTCCTCCAATAAACATCAAAAACATACAAATCAGAATCAATGCCTGAGATGCCAAAGCTAAGTCTATGGAGCCTAGCCCCGTAGTTCGCAATCCTGCGGATTGGAAGAAAGAGATAGAAATTTTTTCAATCAAATTTTCATTTTGAAAATTGCTGTTTACAAAAAGATAGAAGAAAAATACAGTTCCCAGCACAAGCAATATTAAAGCGGAATATAGCGAAATCTTTGTGCCTAACTCCCAGTTTTTCCATGTGATTCTAACGCGCTCTCTCAACCTTCTGATAGAGAACATATCTATCAGTGTTGGAAAACCCAATCCTCCTAATATCATAACAGCAGCCACTATATATTGCCAAACAAACATTCGATTAATAATGTCATTTTTTGCAGCATCCGGAAACAAGGTAAAACCGGCATTGCAAAAAGACGAACCGACATGAAATATACTGAAATACAATTTTTGACCAAACGAAGTAAAAGGATAATCACCCCAAGAGAGCATAATGGCTGCAACTCCTACGGCTTCTATTCCAAAAAACAAAAACAACATTCTTTTGAGAAATGAAAAACTACTGTTGAGGGAATCCATATTGAACAATTCATTCATCAAAACTTGCTGCCTGATTCCTATTCCTTTACGAATATACGTAGCAAAAAATGATGCAAATGTCAATAATCCCAGCCCACCCATCTGAATTAAGATAAGTAAAATAATTTGCCCTTTCAGATTAAAGAAACGTCCAATTTCGATTGTACTCAATCCTGTTATGCAAACAGCGCTGGTTGAAACAAAGAGAGAGTCGAAAAAATATAAAAATTCATTTTTTACATTAAAACCGGGCAAGGATAACAACCCTGTGCCTATGAGAATCAGCACGATATATGAGGTCAAGAACAATGTTGCAGGTTTAACTGATTTGGATACAATAAAATTAAGCGATTTCACAAACTCAATTAATGCCAACATTAACAAGAAGAAGAGCAATAAAAATTCATAGTATTTTCTATCGTTCCCAAGCAGACTTGCAAAATCATGCAAATGAGAAGTAGAAAAAACAAAATAGCTGATACCACTAAGCAAAATCAAAAGAAATACAATAAACTCAAAAACATGCCCCATAATAAATTCAGTTCTCTTTCGCTCTAAAGCCACTCTAAAAACGAAATTAAAAGCATAGATAAAATAAAACACCCTAATAGTGGGAATCCATAATGCAGATGCCCTACCTTGAAAATCAAATCCATATCGCATAACCATCAACCCAAACACCATCAATGAAATAAGGTTAATCACTACCCTATTCCATTTGAGGATAACTTGGTTATGCTCAAATATCCATATTTTTCGATTGCTCTTAAAGGAGGCCATTCTGCTGGCTGATTTTTGCGTATTCGTTTTCCAACCTTTCTAAATTAACAGGTACAACACCTGGCTCTTCACAAACCAAGCCTCCTGCCAAATTAGCAATCAACGCAGTTGTTTTAATATCCATTCCTGATGCTAAGCAAAGCGAAGCAACACTAATAACAGTGTCTCCTGCACCAGAAACATCGGCAATTCTTCGCAAAAAAGCAGGGAGAAAATGATGTTCTTTCTTGTCCTTAATAAAAACGCCACGCTCAGAAAGTGTGATAAAACTAATTTTATTCCCCAACTTCGTTTCCATTTCACTAATTGCTTTGAGAAATAGTTTTGTCTGAGTCAAATCATCGGTAGAGTTAAGCGCCTCTTTGAGTTCCTTTAGGTTAGGTTTAAAAAGTGATACTTCTTTATACTCCCAAAAGTTTTTCTTTTTAGGGTCAACAGTTACAGGTATATTTTTTTGCTTGGCAATGGCGATGATTTGTGGAATATTTTCAGATGTCAAGAGTCCTTTATTATAATCTTCCATAATAATCACATCCGCTTGTTGCATAGCGCTATTGCACACTTCTAAAAATTGCTTGTTTTCAGATTCATTTAAGTCATCTGTTTGTTCATAGTCAAGGCGTAGGAGCTGATTCTTTTGCGCCATCACCCGTAGCTTTGCTGTTGTCTTGCGTGTTGGTGAAACAAAAATATGTTGAGTTGAAATCCCATTTTCTTGTAAAATTTCTTTCATCAATGTGCCTTCGGAATCATTCCCAACTACCGCACACAGCAAAGGTTCCGCACCCAAAGATTTGATATTAAAAGCAACGTTAGCAGCCCCACCCGGACGGTTTTCTCTTGTTTCTATAGCTACAACCGGAACCGGTGCTTCGGGCGAAATGCGATCAACACTGCCAAAAATATATGAATCCAGCATGATATCACCCGCTATCAATACTTTTTTCCCTTTGAATAATTCTTTTAGTTTCTGTTGCATCTTTTACTCAAGTTAGTTTATTCAATGTCTTCTTCATCCTGGCAAATGCTTCCACAAGTTTTTCATTAGCTACAGCAAATGATAGTCGCAAGCATTTAGGGTTTCCGAATGCCGAACCCTGCACCGTTGCTACATGTCCTTCATTCAAAAGATACAGTGCCAAGTCTCCTCCATCTTTAATGACAACTCCTTTTTCAGTCTTTTTGCCAAAATATGAACTCACATCAGGGAAAAGATAATATGCGCCTTGCGGAACATTGGCTTTGATTCCTTTTATATCAGCCACGAGTGTTAAAACCAAATCTCTTCTTTCCTTAAACTTACGTGTCATCTCACGGCTGGGCGCAAGATTATCACCAAGAGCGGCAACAGACGCATATTGGGCAATAGAGTTTGCTCCGGATGTAAATTGACTTTGGATTTTTTCACAAGCAGCAGCTATCTCTCTTTTGGCAGCAATATACCCAATTCTCCATCCTGTCATTGCATATCCTTTGCTCACTCCATTGATTACAATAGTCCTGTCAAACATTTCCGGTATTTGTGCCATGCTGAAATGTGTGCCACTATAATTGATGTATTCATAAATCTCGTCTGAACAAACATAAATCCGAGGGTATTTTTCCAACACCTTTGCCAATACCTTCAATTCGGACTCATTATAGAATGAACCTGTGGGGTTACAGGGATTAGAGTAAATTAATATCTTCGATTTCGGTGTTATTGCCTGCTCAAGTTGCTCGGGTGTAATTTTATAATCATTTTCTAACTTAGCTTCCACAAATACGGGCACACCGCCAGCAAACTCAATCATATCCTTATAACTGACCCAAAAAGGCTTAGGCACAATCACTTCATCACCGGGGTCAACCAAACTCAACACAGCATTCATCAATGAGTGTTTAGCCCCCGTACTGACAACTATATTCTCAGGTTTGTAAGTCAAATGATTGTCTCTTTTAAGTTTGTGACATACTGCTTCCCTTAACTCAGGAATACCGGCAACAGGAGGATAGTGTGTTTTATTTGCATCCAAAGCAGCTTTTGCTGCATTTTTAATATGTTCAGGCGTATCAAAATCAGGCTCGCCCATACTCAAACTAATAATATCAAAACCTTGTGCTACTAATTCTCTGGCTTTTTTTGCCATAACTATAGTCTCAGGTTCTGATATACCGCTCACACGTTTAGAAATCATAAAAAAAAATGAAATATGGGTGCAAATGTATGCCTTTCTTTGTTCGAATTTGATTTGCAACAGATGTTTATAAACACATGTCTATACCCCGTAGCAGCTTATCAGACAGCAAGTTTGGAAAGTTAAAATTGTATGGCATTGATAATTTCGCCTACCCGCACCGGAGCACCCATAAAACGACTCCCTGCCTTACCATGATAATAAACACCACGCATGGCTGATTCTAATGGAGAATAACCTTGAACCAAGAACGCTCCAATCATACCACTCAACATATCTCCCGCGCCTGCGGTGGCAAGAGATGCGCTGCCTGTTATGTTAAAGAAAAGAGTACCTGCGGGTTCTGCAATTACAGTATAGGTGCCTTTGAGAACCACAACACTCTGAGTTTGTACAGCCAATTCTTTAAGTTTATGTAATCTGTCTTTTTCGGATACCCACTCTCCCACCAACCGCTTGAACTCGCCTGTATGGGGAGTTAGAACACTGCCGGGCTTTACACAATCAAGAGCATTATGTTTTGCAATCAAATTCAACGCATCTGCATCCATTAATACAGGGACAGAGGATTGCATCAGAATATCTACTAACAATTTAAAAGAACCTTGTTCTTGTCCCATCCCCATGCCAATGGCAATGGCTTTGTATTTAGATAAATCATAGAGATTTCCATCCAAAAAATCTATTCCTGCATTTTGCACCATTGCTTCCATCAAATGATTATGCACAGTCTGACTTCCGCGTTCGGGCACAAGGCAAGACACAAGACCGGCTCCGCTTTTGAACGCAGCTTTGGCACTGATAACCGGTGCTCCATACATGCCTTTACTTCCACCCGCAATGAGCAAGTGTCCAAATGTATTTTTGTACGCAAACCTATCGCGAGGTTTTAGTAGCACATCGGACTCTTCTATTAAGAAACAATCTGTAGTTTGGTTTTGGATAAATTTTGCGTCAAGTCCAATATTGACAAGTTCAAAATCAACTTTATGATTAGGGTTAAACAAGGAAATTCTTGGAATTTGAATTACAAACGTTTTGACTGCGTGCACAAACTTCTCGAATGGCGTTTCGCCCTCTGACATAAGCCCGGAGGGCATATCAATGCTATATACTTCTGCTTGGCTTTGATTGATACAATCAACTAAACTCAAATACTTACCTTCTAACATTCGTTTCAAACCACAACCAAACAGCGCATCCACAATCACTTCACCGGGGTTAATTTTTACCTCTTTTAAAGTATTAGCAACACAAACAGCTACTTCCGTTTTGTTTTGTAATCTCAATAAATTTTCATCAAATTCGTCTGAATGTTTATTGCCAAAGTCTGCAACCGTAACCCTGCAATGAACCATACTATGCCACAGTTTTCTAGCCAAGACAAGACCATCTCCTCCATTATTTCCCGTCCCGCAAATGATATGTATTTGCTTATTTTTCAAATACAAGAAATTAGGCAAAAGCCTGTCCACCGCTCTTTCCATCAGATTCAAAGAAGTAATCGGCTCATTTGCGATGGTGAAATCATCCACTGCTTTAATTTGTGCCGAGTTTAAAACCGGTATCATACTTTGTTGGTTATTTCCAACACAAATTTAGTTTCAAAAAAGGGTTCGGGAAAACTTTTGTGCAATTCATGGATTTTGACTTTCAGTCTGCTCTTCTGTTCAAACTCTGCTATCTCCTCTTGCAAATCACCACCCTTGAGTAAAAGGTAAGTGCCATTTTTCAACATCAGATGACGGGTAAGTTGATAGAAATCACTCAACCTTGTTACTGCTCTCCCTGTAATGATTTCAAACTTTTGCTGCATAGTTTCAACCCGAGCATTCACACAGGTTACATTATTCAACTCAAGCCTTTTTACCATGTTAGAAGTGGCTCTGATTTTTTTCTGAATACTATCCACCAGTGTAAAATTGGTTTTGGGATATACGATAGCAAGTGGAATTCCCGGAAGTCCGCCACCCGTTCCAACATCAAGCACCTCAAAACCCGGCTTGATAATTTTAAGTTTGCCTATTCCAAGCGAATGAAGAATATGTCTTTCTATTACAAACTCAGTGTCTTTGCGCGAAATGAGGTTTATTTTCTCATTCCATTCAAGTAATAATTCAGCATAAGAACGCAGCTTTGATTCTTGCTCATCCGACAAATTCAGATATTTCTCAAACGGATTCATACTCTACCATTTGGGCTTTTTGCTAAAGAAATATACCAATCCGCTAAAAATTGAATAGAACAAATACGCCAAATCGAGCAATGGCATTAAGAATGCAAGCATGTTATGTCCCAATTTTTTGAATGCTAAATAAATAATCGGGGCTTGCAACAACCACCTACATAAGATGATACACAACGGAATCCAGATTGAGGGTGAAAAGAAGAATAGCGCTATCGCAAAAAACCAAAAGAAGAGATGTGAAATTGAGAAAGCCGCCAATTTTTTCTTAATATTAGGGTTATAATATCTGCCTACGAACAAATGCCTCTTCTTTTGCCTAAACCATTGGGTAAACGACACTTTGGGTAAACTCAACATACGAGATTGAGGTGAAATCACAATTGCCGTATTCGTTGAAGTGGACGCATCTCTCACAAACAAATCATCATCTCCGGATGGAATATGGTGATGACTTGCAAAACCTTTGTGCCTAAAAAAGAGTTCCTTTTTGTAGCTCAAGTTTCTTCCCACACCCATATAAGGACTTCCTTTAAGCGCAAAAGAAACATACATCATTGCCGAAAGCGATGTCTCTGCCCTAATTAACAAATTAAGCAATCCCGGTCTATATTGATAGGGTGAATAACCTAATACCATTTCAATATTTGTATTCGCATAGGGTGCCATCATTTCGCTAATCCAATGTTTGCTTGTGGGGTGACAATCCGCATCTGTCAATAGCATGATTTCATTTTTGGCAGCTTTGATTCCCAGCGTTAGCGGAAATTTTTTACCTTCAATTCGTTTAATTTCCTCTTTTATTGAAACAATTTTAAGATGCGGAAATTTGTCAGTAAAGAAAGAAAGTATCTCTTCGGTTCCGTCCCATGATGAATCATTTACTACAACCACCTCAAAATCAGGGTAATCTTGTTCTAATATAGATTCAAGATGTTCCCGCAAATTCTCTTTCTCATTTTTAGCACAAATAACAACAGAAACAGAAGGTTTGACAGCAGTTTCATCAGCTTTGAACTTGTACTGAATCAGTTTGAGAAAGTACACATAATGAAAAAGTATCTGCCATATTGCAAAAATAATGGCAAGACATATAATTATCAACGAAATCAGATTGAATTCATGACCCAAAATGGCAACTTCAAAAGAAAAGACATTTATCATTTGAATCCGATACCGGTTCTTTGTTTAGGTTTATTGTCAAGTGAAAACTCAGCCAAATCATCTAACACCAGCGTATGCAAAGTCTTTTCAGTACGTTTAGTTTTTGGCATCTCGGCAAGTCGCAAATGTTGGTTACGAATCGCTTCTTCAATAATCTTGCGTACTTCTCTGCCGTTTCCGAAATATTTGTCTTTGTTCTTATACACAAAAGCAATATAGTCTTTCAAGTGATTTTCAGCAGCTTCATCAGGTGTAATATTATTTTCTGCAAGTTGATTAATTGCTATTTCAAACAATTCATCCGGTTTAAAGTCTTCGAACATAAACACCCTGTCAAATCTGGATTTGAGTCCGGGGTTTGCCTCCAAAAATCTTTCCATGTTCTGGGTATAACCGGCAGCGATTACAATAAACTGACCTCTTTGGTCTTCCATGCGTTTGAGTAGTGTTTCAATAGCTTCCTTTCCATAGTCGGAAGAGCCTCCTTCGGTGAGCGAATAGGCTTCGTCAATAAACAATACTCCACCCATAGCTTTATCAATAACCTCGGTTGTTTTGATGGCTGTTTGTCCAATATAACCCCCAACCAAACTCTGCCTGTCGCACTCCATCAAATGACCTCTTTCCAATATTCCGAGCGCTTTATAAATCTGTGCCAGAATCCTTGCTACGGTAGTCTTACCCGTTCCCGGATTTCCTAAAAAAACTGAATGTAATGAAAAAGTTTCTCGGATATTTTTACCGGATTCCTTATAGAAACGTACTAACTTAACCAATTCTTCAATACTCTTTTTCACTTCTTCAAGCCCCATCATTGACTTTAATTTAGTCAAACTTTCTTTGAGCAAATCTTCATCCACCGGGATATCAGGCGATAAGCCTTTTTGAATCTGAAATGCTTTTTCTACGTCTTCCAACTCAATAGTAGAAAGATTTTCTTTGGTTAATTTATCCGGCTTGTCGGTCTTCATAATCCTCAGACCCAGATTCATTTTAAATTCATCTACAAGTGAATTCACAAGTCTTGCATTGCCAAAAAACTTATCTCTCTTACGGTACTCTTCAACCAAATATTTATACACTGTATCTTTTGCTTTTGCATCAAATGCAACCCCTCTGCTCGTGCAAGCATACTCAGCAATCTGAATCAATTCTTGAGGAACATAATCAGGGAAATCGTACACCATATTAAATCTGGATTTCAATCCGGGATTTGAGTTCAGGAAGATATCCATTTCTGCAGGGTAGCCGGCAACTATGATAGCGATGTCACTACTGTCGCTTAATTCTTTTAGTAAAATCTCCACCGCTTCTTTCCCAAAGTCTTTGCTGTCATCATCTTTTCGCGCGAGGGAATAGGCTTCATCAATGAATAGGATGCCGTCTTTGGCTTTTTTAATTGCTTCTTTGGTTTTGGGAGCAGTTTGACCAATAAACTCAGCTACTAAATCTCCTCTATCCACTTCGTGCACATGACCTTTTTTCAACAATCCTAACTCCTTATAGATTTTGCCCAACATACGCGCAACTGTTGTTTTACCGGTTCCGGGATTACCTTTAAAAACTGCATGCAGGTTGATTTTTTCTTCATCCTTAAACCCCTTTTCGTGTCTGAGCGAAATAAATCTGAGATAATTACTGTATTCTCTAACCTTAGTTTTAATTGAATCAAGTCCTATTAACTTATCAAGTTCATTCATTATCTCATCAAGACTCTGAGGTTTATTGCTGACTTGGGCAGTGCTTTCAGGTTTGCTCTCTCCTTCTTCTACAATGAACCCTATTTGTTGAAATGGGACAAAATCATCTTCTGTGGCTTCAATGTAGTCATCTCCGACCTCAAACGGGATGGAAGCAACAAGTTCATCCATAAAAACAATCTCGGCAAAATACCTACCTCTACCCCAAGTACCCAACAAATCCGAGCCCCAACCAACCGTTGCATTGATTACTTCATCTTCGGGTTTAACAAACAATATTTTAGTTACCGAGCCTTTGGTGTATCCGGTATTTATCCTAAAATTAAAAGTCAATTCACATGCCCATTCTGTTGATTTGCGCACGAGATTTGTAGCATTAAATTCCACCCAAATATATCGTGTAGAGAGCGCATTAAAGACCACATAATATTTGCGGTCATTGTTTTTCATATTAGCATCGGGACCTTCATACAATTTTACTGAAGTTACATCGAAGTATGGATTTAGTCCATCCTTAACAACTCCTTGTTTTTCAATAAAAAACGGCTTAGAACCAATCAATTCACCATCGCTCCAAACTTCCCATTTATAAACTCCGGCTTTCCAATAGGTACCCGGTGTTTTCACGCCCCAACCTTCTCTTACATAAACCACGGGGTCACGTTTATCAACGGTTCTATCGCAGTTTAAGTCACAGACTTCATTTCCATCGGAATCAAAACATTTTAATTGCAATTTGATATTCCAATCATCTGCATCAAACATCTTGTTAAAGAATGAAAATTCGCAATAGATATAAGAAGCCTCTTGTTCGTCAAAGACAGAACGGTATTTCTTGGTATTGTTTGCCAGCCATTCGGTGGAACAATAAGTTTTAATGTCTCTAAATTTAAAATTGACTTGCATTTTATTAGCCATATCAGAGTTCAATATTAGTATGATTTAACAAATTAAAGAAACTTTCAAAGACGATTTTTTTAATTAAAAATAGACATATATTTGCAGCCCCTTAAAAGTATCGGAGAGGCGTTTTTTGAGGTTTGGTGAGGTGGGTGAGTGGCTTAAACCAACAGTTTGCTAAACTGTCGAACGGGAAACCGTTCCGGGGGTTCGAATCCCCCCCTCACCGCACAGGTTATCGAGGTGTAGCGTAGTCCGGTTATCGCGCCTGCTTTGGGAGCAGGAGGTCGCAGGTTCGAATCCTGCCACCTCGACAAAACAAAAAAAAGGTCGCAAATGCGACCTTTTTTGTTTGACTTGAACTTCCCCAACTTAGCTATAAAGTGAATTATGAATGGCAGCCGCCACTACTTCAATTTTGCGACTGCGTCTTGGAGGCTTTTTAACTTACTTTCCGCGTCTGCTTGTTTCTGGCGCTCTTTTTCTACAATCTCTGCTTTGGCATTCGCCACAAAACGTTCGTTGTTCAGTTTGGCATTGACAGATTGCAGAAACCCTTGCAGATAATCAATTTCTTTGAGCAAGTTCTCTTTCTCGGCTTCCACATTCAACAATCCTTCCATCTCTACTGCAATTTCGTCTTTGTCAACAAGGAATACGATTGCTTGCGCAGAATATACTTTGCCAAAAGTCATTGTTTCCACCCCTGCCAATTTTCTGATTATCAATGCAAACTCTTGATAGATGAGCGCATCATTTGAATGAATGACAATATGCAGCGGTTCTTTTGCGGGAATACCTTTGGCATTTCTGATATTTCTAATTTCTGAAATGAGTGCCAAGGGACGGTTATCAGCCGTTTGAACAAGAGGAGAAGGCTGTGGGTACGCACTCACAATCAACGCTTCGCTTTGGGTTGAAGGAACAATATTTTGTAGTTGCTGATACAGCTCTTCTGTAATAAATGGCATGAAAGGGTGTAGCAACTTCAACAGTTCTGCAAATAATGTAAGTGTTGTATGTTTGGTTTGTGCGTCTATCCCTTCGCCAAATTTGGGTTTAACCATTTCGAGATACTGCGAACAGAAATCGTCCCAAGTAAGTTTGTACAAAGTCATCAAAGCATCAGACAATTTGTATTGTTTAAAATATTCGTGCGCGTGATTAACAGCTTGTTGTAAGCGCACTTCAAACCATGCTGCCGCAACTTTATCGGAAGTCTTGATTTCATGAGCAACATTGGCATCCACTTGCCATGAGTCCATGAGTTTGAAGGCGTTCCAAATTTTATTACAAAAGTTTCTGCCTTGTTCAACTAATGCTTCATCAAACAACACATCATTGCCCGCAGGTGCAGACAGCAAAATTCCCATTCGGGTACCATCTGCGCCAAATTGTTTAATCAAATCTAAGGGGTCGGGGCTATTGCCCAAGGATTTAGACATTTTGCGTCTTTGCTTATCACGCACAATGCCGGTAAAATATACATTCTTGAAGGGTTTTTGACCCGCAAATTCGTATCCTGCCATTACCATTCTTGCCACCCAGAAGAAGATAATATCAGGACCGGTAACCAAGTCGCTTGTGGGATAATAATATTGAAAATCTTTACTATTGGGTTCAAAACCATTGAAAACCGAAATAGGCCACAGCCAAGATGAAAACCATGTATCAAGCACATCTTCATCCTGTGACAGACGGGCAGTTTTTCCAAATTTTTGTTTATATACTTCTTGTGCATTCTCCTCATTGTCTGCTACCACAAAATTTCCGTCAGTATCATACCAAGCAGGGATACGATGTCCCCACCACAACTGCCGACTGATATTCCAATCCTTGATATTGTCTATCCAGTGTTTGTATGTGTTTTTGAACTTGTCCGGGAAGAATGTAATCTCGTCATTCATAACCGCATCAAGCACTTGCGGGTTGCGTTCCATAAATTTTTGCATATTCAAGAACCATTGTGTACTGATTCTTGATTCTATAACCGCCCCTGTTCGTTCGCTGTGCCCAATGCTGTTGCTGATATTTTTTATTTCAACGAGTAGTTCTTGTTCTTTGAGGTCTTTTACTACTTCTTTGCGTGCATCAAACCTATCCATTCCGTTGTAGCGCAAGGCGACATACTTAACCTTGCCGCTTTCATCCAGCATTTCTATTGTATCAAGTTTGTATTTTTTGCCCAAATTGTAGTCATTGATATCGTGAGCAGGCGTAACTTTCAGACATCCGGTACCAAATTCTTTGTCCACGTATTCGTCTGCAATTATGGGGATTTGCCTATTTACCAAAGGAACTTCAACGAATTTGCCAATCCATTGCTTGTATCGTTCATCGTCCGGGTGCACACACACTGCAGTGTCGCCCAGCAGGGTTTCAGGGCGTGTTGTAGCAATAATCAATGATTCGTCAGAGTCGATGATTTTGTATTTGATATGATATAATGCAGAATTTGCTTCTTTATACACAACTTCCTCATCGCTCAGGGTAGTTTTTCCCTCAGGGTCCCAGTTCACCATTTTGGTATCACGATATATCAGCCCTTTTTTATATAAATCAATAAAAACATGAATAACCGCTTTGCTCAGGTCTTCTTCCATCGTAAATCGGGTACGCGTCCAATCACAGCTTGCACCAAGTTTTTTGAGTTGTTCCAGAATAATACCGCCATATTTTTCTTTCCAAGCCCAAGCGTGTTTCAGAAAATCGTCTCTTGAAATATCCGTTTTATTAATTCCTTGTTCTTTCAACATGGCGACTACCTTAGCTTCCGTTGCAATAGAAGCATGGTCGGTACCCGGCACCCAGCAAGCGTTTTTACCTTCCATTCGCGCCTTGCGGATAAGAACGTCCTGAATGGTATTGTTGAGCATGTGCCCCATGTGCAACACTCCTGTAACATTGGGAGGTGGAATAACTATCGTGTAAGGCTCTCTCTCATCGGGTACGGAACTGAAATAGCCATGCGTGAGCCAGTATTCATACCACTTATCTTCTACCAACGCTGGGTTGTAATGCTTGCTGTCCATAGGGCTGCGAAATTAAACAAAAAAGCCATCCTTGCGGGATGGCTTTGATATCAGTGTGATTACTTGGTTAATTAGATTTTTCGAATTCCATTTTTTGATCTTGATCATTGTCGTCCTTGATGCCGTTTATGACAAGTTTGGTTTTAGTGAGTTCAACTATGGTTACGGTTGTCTCTTCACCGTCTTCATCTTTTGTTTTCACTTGAGTAGAACTGATAACTTCATAAGTACTATAAGAAGTGTCAGAACTTTCCGGGAAACCCGGTATAGTCATTTTGGTTATCCCTACAGCTGTTCCGGTACCTTTTTTAGCTTTGTCTTCTTTGAATGTGATTTTCATCTCTAAAAATTGCATCATTTCAGGGACACTGTCATTAATTTTTGTCAACTTCCATGTTCCTTCCATTTTTTCGGCAGTCGTTTGGGTTGTTCCACCTCCACCATTTCCATTGTCGTCTTTTTTGTCTTTTTTACATGCTGTAAAAGCAGTGGCGGCTACTAAGACCGCAATAAGTAATTGTTTCATAAGTATTGTTAATTAATATCGCAAATGTAAGCTATTTCAATGCATTGATATAGTTTACTTATAAAATTTCTCGCATTCAAATAACAAAGCGCAATTCATTGACACGAAAAGACTGAAATCAAGTTAAATTTAGTTCCTCAGAATCCTACGGCTCTGAACCATTTTTCGGGCACTTCTCCCTGTACTGCAATATTGTAATCATCTTCGGTACAGCCCGTCCAGCGTAATTGCTTACCAAACGGCACCTGCATCCACATCCTACCGCTAATCAAACTTTTTATAAAAACCACCTCCGGCAAAGGTGAGCCCTCCAAGGGGCAGTGAATCACCTTAAAATCTCTACTCTCAGGATTAGGAAAATCATGATAGCGATTCTCCACCCCATCTGTAAAATACCACATCATCTGAGCTATCAGTTGCGCATCTGTATCAGACATCTTCTTGGAGTTTAATTCGAGCATTGACATAGATTTGATTTTATTGGAAACACCCGCATAACGAGCTATCAAACAGGCTTCTTCACTGTATAGCCCATTGGGATTAGGTGAAGTCTGCGCTGTAAAATCAGAGCGTTTGAGCGCATTCATATCAAAACCTGCAAAATCTGCTTCGCGCAACAAAGTTTCAACATTATGAGGGTTTGCCCTAAACTCACCCAAACGCATATCATCATAAAAAAAATTATTTAACTCATCGTATGTACTCAGGTCATTATAATAAGACTGACTTGCAATCAATGAAAAATGAAACAAATGTTGGCGGTCTTGTTTTTGTTTCCATACATCAAACAGATAATCAGCAATAGGTGCATTAAAAGAAGGTGTAATCAGTGCGCAATCGGTTGAGTTTTGGAGTTCTTTTTCAACTTGCCATTGTGCTAATACCACAGTTGCATTTGTGCTTAAAATAAGCACCTTAGATTGTTTGGCATACAAATACAATAAGACTTCACGCAAGCCTGCAATGTTATTTTTTTGTGATTTAGAGCTATTAAAAAGTCCTAAATCTGCTATTTGTGTGTTTTCAAAATGCTTGGCAAGGCGCGAAAATGCTTTTCGAACTTCCGGAAAATCATGTCCAACCGAAAAAATCACTAAACTATCTTCTGAAATTTTGTCCGCAGCTATCATACTGTTTCCAATAATATTAGTGCTTGGGGATGCTTTATGGACATTCTTGGCAATTGGTTGAAAAAAATTCTCTATCATAGGGGTTATTTGTGTTCAATATTCTTCTATTTGCAGCACACTTAAACAGAAGATTTTCAACAATGCGTTTAGTAACCGGAGCAACGGGATTAGTGGGCAGCTATGTGGTTTGTCAATTGCTTTTGCAAGGACACTCTGTCAGAGCACTTAAACGCAAAAATGCTTCTACAGATTGGTTTATGCGTATTGCACAAGTATGTGGAATAACAAAAAATCTTCTTGAAGAGAAATTGGAATGGGTAGAAGGAGATTTGAATGACATCATTGGGCTTGAACAAAATCTTACAGGAGTTGAACGAGTATATCATTGTGCGGCAGTTGTTACTTTCAAAAAAAATCAAGAAGAAAACCTTTTTAACACCAACGTAGGTGGAACGGCTAACCTGGTCAACGTTTGCTTGAGTGCACATGTTCAAAAGTTGTGTTATATCAGTTCCATTGCTGCTTTGTCCAGAAAAAAAGAGACTGAACAAATTGATGAAACTGCTGAATGGGAAGACTCCAAGTTAAATTCTAACTACTCTAAAAGTAAGTTTATGGGTGAACTCGAAGTTTGGCGTGGGAAAGAAGAAGGGCTGGAAGTTGTTATCCTCAATCCGGGATTTATACTCGGTTTTGGCAACCCGGACAGAAGTTCGGCTTCTATTTTCAAGAAAATTGCAAAGGGATTCACTTTTTATACGCAAGGTGTCAATGGCTATGTAGATGTTTTGGATGTTGCCAAAGCAGCAGTTCTGCTCAATGAAGGAGATAATAAGAGTGAGCGATTTGTATTGGTGGGATTTAATATTTCTTACAAAGAACTATTCTTCACCATTGCCAAAGAAATGGGCAAACGACCTCCCACCTTTGAGGTACGCCCTTGGATGGCTAAAACATTGAAGTTTACGCTGAATATCTTAGCCAATATTGGCATTAGAACAAATTTTATAACTCCTGAAACCATTACCAACTCTATGAATAAGTACTATTATAATTCGGACAAGATAAAGACACAAACAGGATTTGAATTTACTCCAAAAGAGCACACAATAAGAAGAATTGTCAGTGAGTTTAAGGAGTATGGGGGAAAACCTTTTTAAGAATGTAGTATTATACCAACGAATGTTACAAATGAATAATCAAACGGAGGCAACGAATTCAAAAAAAAGTGTGTCTTTAGTACAGAGAAAAATGGTACATAATTTGAAACAGTAAAATAAAGAGAGAAAAAGCCATGGCACAAAAACCTGAAATACAGCCTCACAACAACGTAAGAAAAGGAGTTCAAAAACCACAACGTGTATCTGACAGAGGTTTTGAACAAAAAGCAGCCGGAGTTTAGTTTTTACTAAACTCAGCACTTATTCTTTTAACCTTGTTCCATTCAATAATATTGATTGCTGATTTTCGCGGCTTTTTTCTTAACTAAATCCTACCCTAATCTTCCAAACACACTCAGCGGCAAGTAATGTCCATGCTCTGATTTGATGCACAAATCTCCGGTTTCAATTTTATTTTTCGGAAACAGTGACAGCAGCAAATTATAGCATAACAATGGTGAATAGCCAAGAGAATAGAGATTGATAATCAATTTACCATCAGGTTTCAGAATAGTTTTGACCATTTGCAGTAATTCTGCTAATTTTTCTTCCAAAATCCATTTTTCGCCTTTGGGTCCTCTTCCATACGCAGGCGGGTCAAGCACAATACAATCATATTGATTGCCGCGACTTTGCTCACGTTGAACAAATTTAAAAGCATCTTCTACTATCCATCGGATATTATCCAAATGATTAGATTCCGCGTTCTCTCGCCCCCAATTGACCACATTTTTTACAGAATCAATATGCGTAACAAGAGCCCCGGCTTTGGCTGCTGCCAATGATGCTATTCCAGTATAGGCAAATAAATTGAGTACTTTCTGTCCTTTTTGAACATGTTGCAATAAAAATTCCCAATTTGACGACTGTTCAGGAAAAATACCAATATGTCCAAAACCTGTCATCCTCAGGTTGATTTTTAGAGAAACGCTTGAAGAAACATATTGCATAGTCCAAATTTCCGGCATTTTCTTCAAAATTTTCCAGCCTCCTTCAAGCTCATTTTCTTTAGCAGGATTTTGCCTGAAATCCGGTTTGCGCACAAACTCAGCGTGCGCCATTCTATACCAATCCTTCATTTCGAGTTTAGGCTGCCAAATTGCCTGAGGTTCAGGACGAATCAGAATATATTGCCCAAACTGTTCGAGTTTGCACTTATTTCCGCAATCAATCAACCGGTATTCCTTCCACTGAGCAGAAGGATAGTCAATTTTTATAAGAGAGTCTGTAGTCATCTTTTCAGATATTTTGAGAGGCATCTTCAATAGCCGCAATTCCGGGTAATTCTTTGCCCTCAAAATACTCAAGCAACGCGCCTCCACCGGTACTGATATAGCTCACTTTGTCTGCAAAACCAAATTTGCGTACAGCGGCAGCACTATCACCACCGCCAATCAGGGTAAAAGCACCTTTGTCGGTAGCTTTGGCAAGCGATTCTGCCACTTTGCGCGTTCCGTTGCTAAATTTTTCCATTTCAAAAACTCCCATGGGTCCGTTCCACAAAATGACTTTCGAGTTTTCTATAATAGTGCAAAAAATTTGGACACTTTCCATACCTATATCCAGCCCCATCCAACCATCCGGAATGGCATTGTTCTTCGCAGAATCAGTCATTGCATCTTCTGCAAATTTATCTGCAATCACACTATCCACTGGCAATACAAGGTTTACGTTTTTAGTCTTTGCCTTTTGTATCAATTCTTTACAAAGTTCAACCTTATCATTTTCGCTCAATGAATTACCTATTTTGCCACCCATTGCTTTGGCGAAGGTATAAGCCATTCCGCCTCCAATCAGGATATTTTGAGCAATATTCATCAGATTCTCAATGATGAGCAATTTATCTGAAACTTTAGCTCCACCAACAATTGCAGTAAAAGGTTTTGGAGGATTATTCAGTATGATTTGTGCATTCTCAATTTCCTTTGCCATCAAATAACCGAAGCATTTTTTTAAAGGAAAAAACTGTGCAATGATGGCAGTAGATGCATGCGCACGATGAGCAGTTCCAAAAGCGTCATTGACATAGAATGTTCCGAGTTTTGCCAACTTTTGTGCAAATGCCGCATCACCTTTGGTTTCTTCTTTATAAAAGCGTAGATTTTCCAACAAAAGAATTTCCCCGGGTTTGAGTGCAGATGCCAACTTTACAGCCTGTTCTCCAACACAATCATCGGCAAAAAAGACTTTAGCTCCTGTTAGTTCAGACACTCTGGACACAATATGTTTGAGTGAGAATTTATCTTCCGCACCTTCCTTGGGTCTGCCCAAGTGTGACATCAATACAACAGAACCTCCGTCTTTGAGCACTTTGTTGATGGTAGGAACTGCCTCTCTGATTCTGGAATCGTCCGTAATATGTTTATTGACATCCAATGGCACATTGAAGTCCACTCGCATCACCACTCTTTCATTGTTAAAATTAAATTGTGCTACTGTTTTCATTTGTTATGAAGTAATCATTTTATGTCTGCGAAAATAATAGCAGAAAATCAAAAAGCATACACAGCAATTCCACCTTTCTAATTTTTTCTTTTAACAAATCAAAATCATTGCAAATAGCATTTCGCTCCTGTGAATGAAGGGATTTCTACTTATTTTCCAGATAGTTTTGTAAGTTTTCCGGTATTTCAGAAAAGAAATTATAACCGGTTGAGTGCTCAATTTGCTTGATACTGGTACGGTATCTCTGCCATGCATCCTTTCTAATACCTTGTATATTGGGCATCATGACTGCATATACTGCCGTGCTCGAATCTATGTTATCAAGTGAATTCTTGCTAGCTATGACAATTTTAAAACACGAATCCGGGATAGCCACTTTTCCAAGCTTATTCAGCGTAGTATTGCTGTGATACACTCCACCGGCAACAATCAATAGTTTGTATCCACTATCCAAACAAAGTGTTTTACAAAAATTTTCAAATTTCAGCCATACTCCTCTATTCAAATCAGGGGTTTGGGGCATCACATTACTCATCCAAAACGTAGCTTTGTTGTCCTCCGGTGAGCGCGACCTTTCGTGGCTTTGTACAACATGTCCTCTGTCATATCCGGTGCCTGTGTAGTCATTGTGTGTGGGTTTATAAAAAGAATCGGGCAAGGTATAATCAGTGATAAAATTTCCTTTGAATCGTCCGGCAGTACCATACCATGTATCATCTAATTCCCAACTTGCCCAGTTTGGCACTCCTTTGAAACGGTTGTATGACAATGCATATTGCGCTCTGAAAATCAAGTAGTCATTACTTGTGTCAGCATCATAGGGTGTTCCCCAAAGGACGTGAATTTTTACCGAATCCGGAAGTGTGGAAGTGGTAATGAGATAAGGGTTATGATGAGTAGGAACTTTACGCGACACGACTGTATCCGTTGTCGGGTTTCCTGAATGTTGCGTTTTTGTTTCAGACAGAGGGGGTTTGAATTGTCCGCATGCAACAAAAAATATAATCATCAACAACAATAACAGCACACAAGCAATCCACCATTTAGTTTTCATTACTAAAAATTTCAATACAATATTAATTCATGAGCATTGTAGCAATTCAATATTTAATCCACAATGAGAAAGTGCGAGGGACACTCATTTTTTGAGGCTCATTGCAATAATTTGTTCTTCACAGTCTTTACTCAAAAGTAAACTTCATTCCAATGTCTAAAAAAACTTATACCCCACTTTGGCTCTTGGTATTCAAAATGGTTTTGTAGTGCAAGTTCAACCGCTATTTTAGGAAAATTAATACCGGCACCCAAACATGCGACTGTTGTTCCTTGTACTCTGGGGTTGATTTCCAAAATTTTGAAACTTCCGTTTTCGGCTTTTTTTAATTGCACACCTACAATCCAATTCATTTTGAGCAAGCCTACTATTTGAGTTACATAGCTAATGATTTCTGCATTCTTGAGCATTTTACCTCTTGTACTGATTCCTCCTTTGGTCTCCAAGCGCAGACGCGGCACTATTTGCAACACTTTGCCATTTTGTGCTAACACATCGACTGTATATTCTTCACCGGGGAGGTATTCACTCACAACATAATCAGGCATTGGGTTTTGAGAGAAAATATATTCCAATTTCTGCAAACTGATATAGCGACTATCAGGTTTATGATTGAGTAACAAATCCAGTTCATTGATTTGTGAATCTATGATTCTAAAACCGCGCAGTCCATTGCTTACACAGGGTTTAATAATCACTTTTCGGGCGGGATATCCCAATGCACAAATCGCTTGTTTCATATCTTGCCAATTATTTACTCTCACAAAGTCGGGGGCAAGAGTATTATTGTCAATCAAAGTTTGATAAAGGAGTCCCTTGTCATTGGCTGTTTTAAGAACCTCCGGTTGCGACACAAGCACTTTTATATTTTCATTTTCAAATTGATTGAGCGCATTGCTAAAATGAATCAATTCACGGGTTACAAGCGGAAGAATTAAGTTGATTTGAGCTTTTCGGCAAATATTCAAGACAGTTGGGATAAACTCTGTATGGTCTGCATCGGGAATGTCAAAAAATGCGTCTGCGAGGTATTTTCCATAAGCTTCTGCGTTTCGGTCGCAAGCTGTGATATGAACATTGGGTATTTCGCGCAAACAGCGAATAATTCCCTCTGCTCCGGGTGCGCCTCCACCGGTGATTAATATGTTTACCCTACTTACTGTCATTGGGCGCAAATAAAGTTAAATATGAGTTTATCCACTCTTCTTTGTTATAATGTTTTTGGGCAAATGCAAACGCACCTTCGCTCCAACATTCCCATTCTTCTTGGTTCATTTGAGCAAACAAACTCAACTTTTCACTAAAAGCACTTTTATTATCCAATGCAATATCAAAACCTGCTTTTTCAGTTTCCAGTTTACGCCACGGAGTTTGGTCTGAAATTAAGACAGGACAAGCACTTGCAAAAGCTTCATAAATCGAGTGTCCGAAATTCTCATTAGCAGACGGCAAACAAAACAAATGATATTGCGCACTGATGTCATTTAATTCATCCGGTGCAACAGCCCCTTTGAGATTAAAATACAAGTTAGGAATTTGTTGTGCCAAACGGTTCAACTCCTCTGCATATTCTTTGTCTTCGACAGGTCCATAAATATCAAAAGTGATGTGTATATCTATCGGATATGCTTGCAAAGACTGCAACAATACTTCTATTTTTTTGATAGGAACGACACGGGTTACAGAGTACATTTTGAGTTCGCCTTGTACCTTTTCAGGGCGATTTTTTAATTTGCTTGGCAATAAGGGGATATTGGAAAGTACATAAATTTGTTTGGCTTGGGGAAAGAATTTTTTGATTCTGCTTTCCTCCTCCTGCGAAGTTGCATGCCAAACTACTTTGTCAAACAAGCCCAGACCGCGTGCAAAAGAAATAAAAATAAGTTTTTTAACAGATTTAATCTCTAATGCGCCCTCGTTCAACATTCCGCGAGGCGACACTACCACTTTTTTTGAAGGAAAATAGGTTTTCAAAATAAACAAAGGCAAAATGGAAAACTTGGGCGAATAAATTCCATTTACATGAAAAACTCCTTCGGGAAACTGCAAAATCCAATCTCTAATAATAGATTTCTTGGGTTTTGAGCAATACATAACCTGCTCTCCCGAGTCTTGCTCAATCCATTGATTGCTCTCAACATCCGGCATTGTTCCATCAATTTCCTTATTTCCGCACATCATAAACAAGTCGGCATATTCGCCTAATAATTCAGCCAAGTTGACCATTGACCTCACGGGACCGCCTGCTTTAAAAGCAGGTTTATACCAATCAATAAAGGAGAGTATGGCAGGTTTAGGATTTTCGTTCATACTAAAAGTCAAGACCGAGTGAAAAATGATTAAAAAAGCGTGTTGGCGCACCATCCATCATTCCCCATGCAGCATCATACTTAATAAAATATGAGTCCAACTTCATTCGGGCACCAAAACCGGTTCCCAAAATAAAGGGATTTCTATTGGCAGTAACCGTTATATCTATATCCGGTTTGTTTATTATCGTAGTATTAAAAGGATTCTTGCTACTGTATGGGTTATCTCCGACCCATGCTGTACCAATATCGGCAAAGGCAACCAAGGCGAAGCTCCTAATCCATTCATACTGGATAGGCTTCTGAGTTAAATATGCAAAAACCGGCAATCTTAACTCGGAATTAAGCACCATATAGGAAGTTCCTGAACGAGCATTAAGTGGAAATCCTCTTACCGGAGCACCAATAGTTTGCAGCGCAAATTCGGAATTACGCAAGTTGCCCACATTTCCTTCAAATTTGCTGTAATACCAGTTTTCCGGTCCTCCAACAAAATAGGCTGTTTTGAGCGAGCCCACAGAAGAATTCGCCACAAATCGGTTTGCCCAAATCAATTGCCTATGTAGTTTAGTATAATTTCTAATATCTATTCCCAACATCAAATCCATTCCTTTACGACTAAGCCCAAAATAAGGGTCGGCAAATATTTTGATACGTGTGCCTTGCAGCATATTCAATCCTCGAGAAACTGTATTATCAAAGACATAACCCAGCCTTGTGCCTAATAAATATTGTTTTAAATCATGATGAAATAATGATTCGCTATCTACTGCCAAATCAATATGCATATCATTTCGGAATAATATTCTGGCTTCAATCCGCGACCGGTCACTCAAAGGCAATTCAAATCCTATACCACCTTGAGTAAAAATATTTCTTTGATACAGCCCTTGATCATCAAAGTAACGAGCACGTCTGTTAAAGAACACTTCTTTATTAATCTTGCCCTGCCTGTTATTATACTTAAAATAATAATCCGAACCATCCAAAGTCCCCATAATTCTTGCCCCCGCCTGTATTGTATGATTATTGAACATATCACTCAACGAGAAAGTAACATGCGGACTGACTAAGGTGGAGTGAAAAATACTTTCGTTGAGTCCCCCTTGAAAGTAGTAATCCCCGATAATAGAATTATCCAACAACTTCAACAGAAAATAATCTACGTGCACCAAAGGAATTACTTCATTTCCAAATGTAAGCTCATTTTTCATTGTGGGTTCGGGCGTATGGTTGGGAGAGACATAATCAACACGTGGAAATTGTATTTGAAATGAAGGTGGTAGAGCATCACTGATCTTATTTGTATCCTGCGCAACCGAATCAGATTGTACACCACCGGATGGGATTTCAATAATCGGTTGATTGGGCACTATATACTTTGGCTGTTTTGTATTACTTATTTCTTTACGATAAAGTGTGGTGTTTTGAAACGGCACATAAGAAGAACTAAGAAAATCAGCCATATTGAAATTGGATATATAAATTTTGTATTTCCCTTGAATGTATAGCATCTCCGCAATTTTTGCATTTTCAACAGAAACACTCTGAAACAATATACTGCGGTTATAATTGGTAAGTTTCTTATATTCTGAGTACTCAACTTCTTTCCCTTTAAATTCAACGAGATAACTATTAAAAATACCATCTATATCGGAAGTGAAAGAAATATAATTACCACCTTGATGTATGGGCTGAGAATAGTTTACAGAATAATTAACGGGTGTGATTCGGGTGCTTTCTTTGGTGTTTATATTATAGTAAAAAACACCTTTAGTCGAATTAAAAAGAGCAAAACGAGATTCATCTTTACCGCCACCTATTGCATTGGAAATATAAAGAATATTACCGTCTTGTGTAAAAGAGACTTCCGAAATATCAAAGATATTATCCGTAAGTTGCGTAAACCCTTTTTCGCCTTTATTTCTATAGTAAAGATTGGTTTTACCATTCTTAAAGGCAGCAATGACAAGAGCATTCCCATCATGAGAAAAATCAAAATCCTTTACCCAATCAAATTCTCTCAAATCCGTTGTATTAAGTTTCTTACCAGAAATTGAAAACTCTGTCAGCGAAAGAGTTCCATTTTTTTCTTGCAAAACTCCTACTCTATTTTTATCAATCCATTTCACAGTGGGAAAAAAGTAATTAGGCTCTCGTGTATAGGTTTTGCTACCACCACCAAACAGAAATTTAGTACCGCGTTGCGAGATAGAATAAATCCACACTTTATATGCCCCTCGATTGTTGGTAACAAATGCTATTTTCTTGCCATCAGGGCTCAAACTCATATCGGTATGTCTGATAGCAGCATATTTACCGAGCTTGCTTTCCTCTCCTCTTGGTGGGATAAATCCGGCAATATCCTTAGTGTATCTGTCTTTATAAAAAGCAATCCATTCCTTAAGAAACTGCGAGATACTTAAATCAGTATAGGCTTCAATTCCACTTTCTACACTCCTTGATATTCGGACATTAAAGAGGATATTTCGGATTCTTTCTTTGCCGTATTTTCTTTCAAGAAAAAACCAAATACTATGTCCGGCAAAAACGCTGAGGTCTTTGTCCAAAGACGTAAAATTATTAAATCGACCTTGTTCAACAGCATCGCGCATCAGGTTGTCATTGCTTGTATTCCATTGCTCTGCAAGATAAGCCGCAAGCCCGTCCACAAACCATTCCGGTAGCGTAATCAGCGCACTGCTCTGCACTCTTTCGAGCATTGTCCCCCCTAATACCATTTCGTTGATGATAGTTTTGGCAATGCCTTGTTTGATATCTTTGTTGAGTTGGTTGTAATCACCATTAAAGTAAACAAAGATTGTATTTTGAGGAGTGTAAATATATCCTCCCGCATAAAATTGCTGATCGCTGATTCCAAAATTCCCTTGTGAATAATCGGCAAAATTGGTAAAGATTATCACTCTGACACCGCTTCTGAGTTGATATTGCAGTTCTCTTTCTAATGTTTTTTTTTCAAAATTAAACTGCTGTAAAATAGTTTCAGCCATTAATGACTGACCTTTCTCATAAATAATTTCGTCAGCACCACTGTTAATTTTTTCCCAAACAAAATCCTTGTAATCCACTCTGTTCTCGCCAAAGTGAGAGTAAATGCCTTGCGCTATCAGAACAACATGTATTCTGAACAAAAGAAACACTAATAGTACTGTATATTTTAAGGGCAATTTCAAAAGCGTTTCAAAAGTAGAAAAAACAACGGTTGAAAGAAACGCAAAGAACAATTTAAGACAAACTTTATGCAGTCAAACATGTAAAGCAGACAAGAGCAGTAAAAATTACGGCACAATTAAGAATTTCACGCCTAGTTTAAAAGCAATCGGCTGTAATACCTTATTTTTGAAATCCTGAATGAAACTGATTCTGTCCTTTATTTTGTTAACAACCCCATTCTTTATCTTGGCACAAGATACCCCTTTCTCTGCTACTGAAAAATGCGGTTTCACGTCCAGACAAATGGTGGATAGACGCAGTGATGACACTAAGCTCGATATTATTTTCCAAAATTTGAAATTAGACCCCAATCCGGCAAATGGCGAGCTAAAAGGCAGCACGCTGATTATTTACAGCCCAAAAACTACAAGCTCTCAAATTGTATTTGGATTAGAAAAATCTTTAACTGTGGATTCTGCATTTAGAAACGGAGCAAAATTTAATATCACAAGACAGCCCGACAAAATCATCTTCGAATTGCTGACACCATTATCCGCAGGCAAAGCCGACACAGTTGAAATATTTTATAGTGGGAAACCGAGTTTTGATGAATTATACTACAGCCGTTCTGCGCACAAAAGCGGGAATATTGTTGCCACTCGTTCCGAACCTTATGGCTGTTATTATTGGTTCCCATGCCAAAACACACTCAGCGACAAAATTGATTCTTTAGAAGTAACAATTTATTGCGACAGTATCTATAAAGGGGTTTCAAATGGAATCTTGGTGGAAGTCGCAGACACAGGTTCAGGCAGAAATTATTATAGATGGAAACACAGCTACCCTATTGCCCCCTATTTGGTTGCAATTGCAGTTTCCCCTTATGACATTATCACAGATTATGCCCCCGTAAACAACGGTAATGATTCGCTCAGGATACAAAACTTTGTTTATCCGTTTTACAAAGAAACTGCGAAGACACTTGTCAAACAGACTATCCCCATCATGACTTTGTATGACAGTTTGTTCGGACCCTACCCATTTATGCGCGAACAATATGGACATGCTCAGTTTCATCACGGTGGCGGCATGGAGCATCAGACGATGAGTTTTATGGGCAGCTTCAGCTTTGATTTAATTGCTCACGAACTGATGCATCAATGGTTTGGAGACAAAATCACTTGCGGGACATGGCAGGATTTATGGCTTAATGAAGGTTTTGCTACATACGGGAATATGCTTTGTTACCAATACTTGAAAAACGATAGTTTATGGAAACAACAACTACAGACCAATATAGATCAGGTATTGAGTAAACCCAATGGAAGTGTTTTTGCAAAAGACACAAGCAAAATGAGCATTTTATTTGACCAAAGATTGGTGTATATGAAAGGTGCAATGGTCATTCACATGCTAAGATTTGTGTGTGGCGACAGTGCTTTTTATGCAGGTATTCGCAACTACCTTGCAGACAGTAATCTTGCATATAATTTTGCACGTCAAGGGAATTTGAAATCGCATTTGGAGCAAAGTTCAGGGCTGGATTTGGACTTGTTCTTTGAGCAATGGATTATGCGCGAAGGCTTTCCAACATTTACTATTCACTATACACAAAATACAGACAGATCGTTGCAAATCAGCATCATACAAGAAACCTCCGACCCTTCTGTGAACTTTTTTGATATCCCTGTTCCTATTATGATTAATGGAAAAAACGGAGAAAAAGAATATAGGATTCTGAAACCCACTACCAATCTTTTCAATGTTAAGATTCAGCTTGGGTTTGAAGTTGAATCTGTCCAATTTGACCCTGAAAAATGGTTGTTGGCGAGAGGAATGACAATCAAAGAAAAGTCTTCAAAATCACCGAGTTTGCTACTGTTCCCAAACCCCAACAATGGAAACTTATCAGTATTATCATTTGACTATGACATAATATCATACAGAATCATGTCAGCAGAAGGCAAAACAGTTTTATATAACAACTTCGAAATTCCGTTTCGCAAAGGAGAAAACCTTCTCATTGACATTGGTTCACTATCCGATGGTTTTTATATTTTTGAAAGCACATATAACGAAGGAAAACAAATCACTAAATTTATCAAACAATAGAAATTTAACCTTATGAAAATCTCAAGCTCAATTTCACTTATAGCAATATTGGCAGTAATCCTATTCAGTTGCAAAAAGAACGACAAACCCAATACAGAACCTCCAAAAGTCGAAAAAACTCCGGCATTGCGTTTCACATTCAAGCCCAAATTCAATGGGCAAGACATAGAGTTCAACAAAATGCAATATATAAATGCCGAAGGCGATACACTTAATTTTACACGCAGTCAGATGATTCTTTCTAATTTTGAACTAATCAAAACCAATGGAGACATAGTTAAAGTGGACACTTTTGCTTATTTAAGTTTGGGCGAAAAGCGCAACAATGTTGATATTGACATGGATTTTCCCACAGGCGAATACAAAGGAATTCGATTTATGATTGGACTTGACTCCTCAATCAACCATGGCGACCCGAACCATTGGGGCAAAAATCACCCTCTCAACCCGATTGTAAATAATATGCATTGGGGATGGCAAGGGGGCTATATCTTCTGGGTTTGCGAAGGCTATCACATGAATAACGGAAATAGCAATGAGATTTTCTCTTTTCACATGGCAACGATTCAATATTTGAAAAACATCGAATTAATCACTAACAATACTTTTAGTTTCGACAACAAGACGAAAGTACAAAGAGATATCATAGTGAATTTAGATAAATACTTCTCTACACCTCAACCCTACAGCCTGAAAAAGAATGGTGCTATTTCACATTCAAGTTCACCGGCAGAAAACTTACGCATGGATGTATTACACAACAATCTAAGTAACACATTTGAACTGAAGTAATGACAAATGGGATACGTCAAACAAGTGTTTATCTGTTAATACTCATCACAGTAGTAGCTTGTAAACGCGAGCCCAAAAAAACTGTCATTTATAATCCCACACCACATCATTTTCCCGAAAGACACACCGGCTATCCTCAGTTTGAAGCCAACGCAGACAACCCTTTGACCGAAGAAGGAATTGCGCTGGGTAGATTTCTATTTTATGACCCCATATTATCGGGAGACAGCACCCAAAGTTGTGCAAGTTGCCACCTGCAAGAAAACGCCTTTGCAGATCCACAGCGCTTTTCTACCGGTATTACAGGAGCGGTAGGCAGAAGAAACGGAATGGCATTATTCAACCTAATGTGGCATCCTGAGTTTTTTTGGGATGGAAGAGCAAGTCATATACGAGAGCAGGTAGTTGCACCTATTGCAGACCCCAATGAAATGAATTCATCAATGGAGGAAGCATTGCACAAACTCAATAATTCTAATTTTTATCGCAAATTATTTTATCAAGCATTTGGCAGAGAGATTATCACGCAAGACTTGTATGCCAAGGCGATGGAACAGTTTTTATTTTCATTGATTTCATTTAACTCCGAATTTGACAAATGGAATCGCGGAGAACCCAGCACTTTTAGCGATTCAGCATTCAGGGGCTTAGGCATTTTTAACCGTGAGCCTTCTCTTGGAGGTGCAGACTGCTTTCATTGTCACGGCAATATCCAATTCGGCAGTTTCAAAATGACAAATAATGGTTTGGATGCAGAACACATATCCGACTTGGGCTATGCCGAGGTAACCGGCAAGGAATATGACAAGGGCAAATTTAAAGTGGTCAGTTTAAGGAATATCGAACTGACGGCTCCTTATATGCACGATGGCAGGTTTGCTACGCTGGAAGAAGTCATTGATTTCTATGCACAAGGTGTTCATGCCAACTCTCCCAATATAGACCCTCAAATGGACCAGATACCACAAGGTTTAAATTTGGATGCAAAACAAAAAGCAGACTTGATTGCTTATCTGAAAAGCTTGACAGACCACAGTTTTATTAACAATTCCAAATTTTCAAATCCTTTTCATTAAAAAAATGAGCGCAACCACTATTGAAGAATATGCTGAAAATGCTTCCACTCTGAATGATTTGCTTCTGGATGAGTTAGAACGCTACACCCAAACCAATATGTTACAACCGCGAATGTTAAGCGGAAAAGTACAAGGGCGTTTTTTATCTTTTGTCAGCAAACTCATCCAACCTATCCATGTATTAGAAATTGGCACCTATTCAGGGTACTCTGCTTTGTGTATGGCAGAAGGATTAACTTCAAACGGGATGCTTCACACCATTGACATCAATGATGAATTAGAAGATGTACATGACAAGTTTATTAAAAAATCACGCTTTTCACGTCAAATCCATATCCACTATGGAAATGCACTAAATATTATACCCGAAATCAGCCTATCAAAATGGGATTTGGTTTTCATTGATGCAGACAAATCCAATTATCTGAATTATTATAAAATGGTTTTACCTAATATGAATAGAGGAGGCGTACTCATTGCCGATAATGTGTTGTGGAGTGGCAAAGTTTTGGACATTAAAGAGCGTGAAAATGACAGGGATACCAAGTCATTACATGAATTCAACCAATTTGTTTTGAATGATAACAGAGTAGAAAATTTTTTACTACCGTTCAGAGATGGACTCATGATTGTGAGGGTTAATAATTAAAAAATAATTGGCTGGTTTATACATCCATATCCCTTTTTGCCGTCAGGCTTGTATCTATTGCAACTTTCATTTCAAAGCCGGCAATCAATCTACACAAGCAATGACAGATGCCATTTGCAAAGAGATAAAATTAAGAAAAGACTATTTAGGGAAAGAATCCATCAACACTCTTTATTTCGGAGGTGGCACCCCTTCCATTCTACCTGCAAAGGAAATAGAGCAGATTATCAATACAGTTTATCAAGAATTTAATATTTCATCTCTGACAGAAGTGACTTTAGAAGCAAATCCGGATGATTTAGATAAACAAAAATTAATGGCTTTGTTTGGCATGGGTGTAAACAGGCTGAGTATTGGAGTTCAATCCTTTGAAGACAAAGCGCTCAAATGGATGAATAGAGCACACACAGCACGAGAAGCCATCAAGAGTATCAAAACTGCACAAGATTTAGGTTTTCAAAATATCAGTATTGACATCATTACCGGCATTCCCGTAGTGGGCAACATACAACACATCACAGATATTGAGCAAGCATTATCGTTACAACCACAGCACCTTTCATGTTATACCCTTACCCTTGAGCCGAACACAAGTTGGGAAAGGCTTATCAGATTAAAACATTTTCCTAAGCCCAAAGAAAAGGAACAAGCAAAAGCATTTGAAGAATCAATAGCCTTAATCAAATCAAAGGGATGGATACACTATGAAATTTCAAATTTTGCATTGTCAGATGAGCACATCTCCAAGCACAATAGCTCATACTGGGAGAAAGCACATTATCTTGGAATAGGACCTTCGGCACATTCATACAATGGACATTCTCGAAGATGGAATCTGACGGCACATAGTCATTATATGCAAAACCTCAACCAACAGTTAGAACCTCCGCATGAAATTGAAACGATTACACCCACAATGGCCTTTAATGAAGCCATCATGACAGGCATTCGCACTGCCAAAGGAATAGAACTTAATTATCTTAAAACAATGTTACCCGGAGAGTCTGATAAATTATTACAGAAAGTAATCAGCAAGCCTTTGAATCAGCAAGTTTATATTCAAGGCAACAGATTGATTTGTAAAGAAGAAGCTTTATTATTTTCAGATGCGATAGCGGCATGTCTATTTGCAGACGAGTAGGTTTACTTAACTACTTTTACTTCTGTTTCCAATGTTTTGGAAAGTATTGCAGCTGCTAAGTCCGGGTCTAAATTAGGGAAGGAAGTAGTAATCAAAACAGTACTCATACTTTTGGGATATATAAATTTCACACCCAGTACATGTTCTAATCGTTCTACAACGTCAGACAATGGCTCATTGACAAACTCTAGTTTGCTATCCAACCAAGCTAAAATAGAATTCGAATTAAATGAAGAAATACTCACTTCGTTGGTTAATTGGTTGGCTATCGCCAAATCACCCGGTTTCAAAACAGCAACCTTATGTTGGATAAAATTCAACTCAACAGAACCTTCTGTGAGAGCCACTTTCACCAGATTTTGAGTAAATGCATTTATATTAAAATGAGTGCCGGTTACTTTTGTTTCAAGATTTCCGGTAGTAACCACGAAAGGTAGTTCTTTGTTTTTGCTCACATCAAAGAATGCTTCACCTTGCAAGGTAATATTTCTGTGTTTGGAGCCAAATTTCGAGTCTGTTATTACTTTTGAATTGTGATTCAAAGTAATTTGTGTTCCATCATTTAATGTAATAATCTTATTCTGAGATGTGGCAACGTATTCAACAGGCGTAATTTGGACTGACTGATAATAATAGATAGCACCAAAGGCACACAACAAAGCCAAACTTGCGGCAACTGCCCAAGTTTTAAAGTAATTTACTTTTAATGGTTTAGGTGCTGCTTGTGGATGAATCCTGTCAGTGAGTTGCATCCAAGCTTTGTCAACGTTCAGTTGCGGGTATTCAAAATTTTCAGCCGCTTCCCAAATAGTATAAAAGCAACTCTCACTCTCAGGGAGGGAGTAGCCTTTCTCTAAGTCTGAGAGAATATTACTGAAGTTTCTTTTTTCTTTTTTCATTTTACTTCACAACCGCAATTCCAGGGCTGTTCATTAAGTTTTGCTTTATGTATCCAAGGAACAACTGGTTTGTACTGTTAGTTTTTAACCAATTTTTTATAAACTCTTCCTCATCGGGAGTGCAAAGACCACAAATATATTTTGTGATTAAATTTGCTTTAAGTTCGTCTTTCATCAACTGCTAAAACAACAAAAGATAATCTTTCCCCCAAAAATCAGTGTATTTTTTAATAAATATGGTCCAGAGCCAATGAAATCAATGTCCATAGAGGAATTGCGCCATTATTTTTGTCTATTGTTTTGTGCCGTTTTTCTATTCCTTCTTTTATTTGTTTAATAGCAATACTGATTTGGTTCTCGACAGTCTTTGGGCTGATATCCATAATGTCGGAAATGTCTTTATATGAGAAACCTTCTTTACGGCTCAAAACAAACACCTGCTTGCAGCGAGGTGGCAATTTTTCAATGAGCTCAAGCACAAGTTTTTCTGTTTCTTTAGTGTAGAGTATTTCAAAGGGATTGGAATAAGCCTTGTGAGAGAGATTCTCTATAGATTCAACTTCCTGTATTTCAAGCTTTCTTTTTTGCAGAAAATTTAATGATTTATTACGTACTGCTTTGTACAAATAGGGCTTCAACTGCAAATCGAGAGTAAGCACATCGCGTTTTTCCCAAATCGCAACAAAAGTGTCATTCACAATCTCTTGTGCATCATCGTCAGAATGCACAAATTGCTTGCAGAAATAGTGCAAGGCACGGTAGTACTGTCTGTACAAAAGTTCAAATTGGGTTAGTGAATTTTGCAAAAGAAAACCGGTAATTATGGAACAAAGCAAAGCTAAACAAACACAATACTGAAAAGTATATTTCCACAGTCTTAATCTTGCGAAGTACTTTGCACAACGGCAGGTGTGACAGGATTTAACATTCTTTTGTACATATCGGGCTTGGCTGTTTCTTTACTTTGTTTAATATAACGTTCCATTATCAACGATGCAATTGGGGCAGCCCACGTAGCGCCAAACCCTCCATTTTCAATTACAACCGCAACCGCAATTTGTGGATCTTCTTTGGGTCCAAAACCTACAAAAATGGAGTGGTCTTTACCGTGTGGGTTTTGAGCAGTTCCTGTCTTTCCGCATAAATTCAGTCCCGGAATAGAAGCCCAAAATGCGGTACCTCCAGGTTGATAGACAAAGTTCATGGCTTCAATTATGAGAGGAAAATATGCAGTATCAACCGATACATAATGTCGTTGTAAGTTCTCAGGGCGATGAGCTTTGTTCCTGCCAATATATTTAACAACATGGGGACGAATATAATATCCTCCATTGGCGATGATAGCCGTAAAATTTGCCATTTGAAGCGGTGTTACACCCACTTCTCCTTGACCTATGCCTATAGAAACCACATTAGAAGAACGCCAATTTTTACCAAACACACGCGTATAAAGTTTTACGGACGGTAAAATACCTTTTGATTCTCCCGGTATATCAATGTCAATATAAGAGCCTATTCCGAATGTATTTAAGTGTGCAATCCAAGCATTCAAACCCTCTGATACATTAGCATATTTAGGGTTATCTACAATATTTCTAAATATATGACAGTAATATGCATTGCAAGATGTTTGAATTGAGTATCTAAGGTTAACGGGGCTGGCATGAGCGTGGCAACCTACTTTTCTATTACCTAAAACATATCCTCTGTAACAGGAAAAAGTGGTTTGGGGGGTAATAATTCCTTCTTGCAGCCCAATTAATGCTTCTACGGGTTTAAAAGTAGAGCCGGGCGGATAAGGTGCTTTGAGTGCTCTGTTAAACAGCGGTTTCTTGGGGTCTAAAAGGAGTTTTCTGAAATTTTTATTTCGTTCGGGACCCGTGAGTTCATTGGGATCGTAGGCAGGGCTATTGGCAATACATAAAACTTCTCCCGTTTTGGGGTTAATGGCTACGATACTACCGGTTTTATTAGCTAATAATTCTTCTGCTAATTCTTGCAAATCAAGGTCAATGGAAGTGAAAAGGTCTTGTCCGGGTGTAGGCTCGGTGTCATATACTCCATCTGCAAAATTTCCTTTTTCAATATTGTGTTTATCTACAATCATCACGCGCACACCATTATTGCCGCGCAGTTCTTTTTCATAGCTTTTTTCAATCCCGGTAACTCCAATAAAATCACCCTGTTTGTAATAGCGATCTTTTTCAATATCTTCTTTGGTTACTTCACTTGTGTAGCCTAGAACATGAGCCATTCCGGTTACTTTATATTTTCTATCCGTTTTATTTTCTATATAAAAACCGGGGAAAAGAAAAAGATTTTCTTGAAGTATAGAATATGCGGGAGTACTCAGGTTTTTGGCTATCAGTGCTGGCTTGCGCGAAGAAAAACTTCTGGCTTTTTGGAGTTTAGATTTGAGCTCTGCAGTATCCATTCCCAAAATTCGGCATAGTGCTATAGTGTCAAACTGTTCCGTTTTGATTGGAACTACCAACAAATCATAAACATAATCATTATACACAATGAGTTTCCCGTTGCGGTCATATATTGTACCACGCACCGGATGTAATGTAATTTCTGCCGAACTGTTTCTTAATGCTTGTTTTAAATAATCCTCTCCTTTGAATAATTGCAGAACAGCAACTTTATAAATGAAGACAATACCTACTACTACAAGCGCACCATAATAAACCCATATCTTAAAATTATTTTGGCTACTCATTTGGATGTCCTAAAAGTTCTAAAAAACAATTCTTCGGATAATAACAAAAACAAATAGGTGAGGATGGTGCTGCCCAACCAAGTAGGAACAAAGACAGTAATAAAATCATGCCCCAAAGATTCCAAAAAGAACACCCAAAAATGATGAATCAGAATGAACGAAAGTAGAAAGATTGTTTTAAATCTTCTTTTCCCTTTATTGAGCCAGCTTCCTTTTTCGTCTTCTCGGGTGGGAGCAGTATTTACATTACCGATGGTAACAAAGGGTTTAATTAATCCTAACAATAAACAAGCAGAAGCGTGAATTCCATAAGAATTAAGAAAGACATCATACAATAAGCCCACCATAAAAAATACTAAAACAGACAGCCATTTTGGCATCACAGGAGGAAAATAAAGCAGAAAAAAGAGATATACAAAAGGATGGAACCAGTAGGCTACATGGATGTTTTCTAATATCACAATCTGGACACCAAAACAATAGATAAACATCAATATATACTTCTGCCAATCTTTCATCTTCAATTTTGACTTTCTATCTGTTTATTAAACTTTTCAAACTCTGCTTTGAATAAATCTTTCACAATATACACCTCTCTGAGTTGGCTAAACGAGGTGGACAACCGGACTTTTGCTTTCAAGAAACTACCGTCAATCTCTTTTACATCCTCAATTACACCGATGGGTATATTCTCAGGAAAGTTTTTAGAATAAGGACTCGTAACAACCCTCTGCCCTGCATGCACTTTCTCATAACGATTAATACCCTCAAGGTAAGCATAATAAGGGCTTCTGTTACCCCAAATCAGTTTGCCTTGCGATAAGTTGAGTTCTTTAATTTTAGGTGAAACGATTGCTCTGGCATTCAGAATACTCATAACAAGACAAAAATTATCCGACACATCTTCAACCACACCAACAATTCCATCGGGTCCGAACACTCCCATACCTTTTTCAATCCCGGCTGACTTGCCTTTATTGAGAGTTAGAAAATTATTTTCTTTGTCCACACTATTACCTATGACAGATGCAGGCACATACACATAATGCTGTTTGTAAAGTGTATCATTGATATAGAATGTGTCTTTTGTTTGCATATAGAAATTTTCTTTGAGAAAACCTCTCAAATACAAGTTTTCGTTCACAAGCGAGCGATTGACATCTCTGAGATTTCTATATTCGTTAATATTATTAAAAAAGGACTTAATATTTCCGGTTATAGAATTGGATGTATTAAAAAAAAATATTTGATATAATGCGTGAAATCTGACAACCAAGGTTATCGAAAAAGCCTGAAAAACAACAAAAAGTATCAGGTGAAGGTAGGTCTTGATAAACTGTATAACCGAACCCATAACATACTCACGCTAAGTTTTTTATTGCATTAAGAATTTGAATCTGCCAATATTTCTAAGAGCAATACCGGTTCCTCTGACAACGGCTCTGAGTGGGTCTTCTGCAATTGTAACAGGTAATTTAGTAATATGAGAAATACGTTTATCCAAGCCTCTAAGCAAGGCTCCTCCTCCGGTCAAATACAATCCGGTTTGATAGATATCGGCTGACAATTCGGGCGGGGTACGCTCCAAAGCCCTGAGAATAGCTTCTTCCATTTTGCTGATGGATTTGTCCAAAGCCAAAGCCACTTCGGTATAAGAAACCATTACTTGCTTTGGAATACCGGAAACCAAATCTCTGCCTTGTACGGGAAAATCCTCCGGTGGGTTATCCAACTCAGACAAAGCCGAACCAACATTAATCTTGATCTTCTCTGCGGTTCTTTCACCAATTTGCAAACTATGCTCTCTGCGCATATAATCAACGATGTCAGAATTAAATTCATTTCCACCAACAGTAATTGATTCATCACACACTATACCACCTAAAGCAATAACAGCAATTTCCGAAGTTCCACCACCTATGTCAATAATCATATTACCCATCGGTTCGGTAACATCAATTCCAATACCAACGGCAGCAGCCATAGGCTCATGAATCATATAAACTTCTTTGCCACCGGAACGTTCAGCAGAGTCTTTTACTGCTCTGCGTTCAACCTCAGTAATACCTGAGGGAACACAAATAACCATTCTCAATTGAGGGGAAAATGTTCTGCCAATATTGATTTTTTTAATCATCCCTCTAATCATGTGTTCAGCAGCCAAAAAGTCTGCAATAACCCCATCTTTCAAAGGCTTAATGGTTTTAATATTTTCGTTCTCCTTACCTTGCATTTGCATTGCCTCATGACCGATGGCAAGCACTTCGTTGGTAGAGCGTTCGATAGCAATAATAGATGGCTCGTCTACAACAACTTGGTCTTTGTATATAATCAAAGTGTTGGCAGTGCCCAAATCTATTGCGAGTTCCTGTGTAAAAAAGTTAAAAAGTCCCATTGTCAAAATCCGTCAGAAGAGAGGGTGCAAAATAATAGAATTTACAACCATTTGATGTTACTTTAGAAAATATTTTTTTGTAAATATTCTTTATGTTTTGCTTCATAGGCAAAACGTCAGACCTGTTAGTTCAAAGAAAGTGAACAAGTTTAGTGTTTAAAATGCCTGTTGCCGGCAAAAACCATTGCTATTTTTAGCTTATCGGCTTCGTCAATTGACATTTGGTCTTTGACCGAACCGCCCGGCTGTACAATCGCTTTAACACCTGCTGTTGCACCAATTTCCACACAGTCGGGAAAAGGGAAAAATGCGTCAGATGCCATCACACACCCTTGCAAATCAAAGCCAAACCGTTTTGCTTTCTCAACAGCCTGATTAAGCGCATCCACACGCGAGGTCTGTCCTGTGCCTGACGCAAGCAACTGACCATTTTTGACTAAAACGATTGCATTTGATTTGGTGTGTTTTACCACCCTGAGTGCAAATTCCAAATCCGACAACTGTGTTGGCGTGGGTGCTATATGGGTTACGGTTTTGAACACATCTCTATTTTCGACCAGTCCGTCTCTGTCTTGAATGAGCGTACCGTTCAAAATAGTGCGCTTTTGATTTTTTGACATTTTGAAGGAAGTGATTTTGAGCAAGGTTCTTTGGGCTTTTTTGGTAAATAATTCTTCTACTCCTTCCTCATATCCGGGAGCTAAAAGGATTTCAAAGAAAATGCTGTTGATTTTTTGTGCAGTTGCCATGTCTATCGGCTTGTTGCAAATCATGATTCCGCCAAAAGCAGAAACGGGGTCGGCCGCCAAAGCCGCATCATAACTATCTGCAACTGTTGCACGTGTGGCAATGCCGCAAGCATTATTGTGTTTGATAATGGCAAATGTTGCTCCGGCTTGGCTATCAAAATCTCCCAAGAGTGCCATTGCAGCTTCTATGTCCAACAAATTATTATAGGAGATTTCTTTGCCTTGAATACGCTCAAAATTATCCTCCATATTGCCTCTGAAACTTGCCTTTTGATGCGGATTTTCGCCATATCTTAATGCGTATTCCTGCTCACCTGCCAAATATGATCCGATAAGTTCGTCATAAGCTTGCGTAACCTTGAAAGCTTTGGCCGCAAATGATTTTCGCGCTGCCAAGTCCAACTTGTTTTGCATAATCAGCTCTGCCGCTTTACTATAATCGGCTTTGTCACAGATTACACAAGTAGAATTGAAATTTTTGGCAGCAGCTCTGATAAGTGAAACACCGCCAATATCAATCTTTTCAATGATTTCTTGGGCTGTCCCCCCGGCTTGTAATGTTTCTTCGAACGGATACAAATCGACCACAATCAAATCAATATTTGGAATATTGAACTCCTTTGCTTGAGCAATATCTCCTTCATGGTCTCGCCTGAATAAAATACCTCCAAACACAGCAGGATGTAAGGTTTTGACACGTCCACCAAAAATAGATGGGTAACCGGTCAGGTCTTCCACATGATTCACTTTGCCACCGCGTTCTTCAATAAATTTTGCAGTTCCACCGGTCGAATAAATACCGATATTTTGGGTTTTAAGTGCGTTAAGAAGCACTTCCAAGCCGTCTTTATAAAAAACGGAAATCAGTGCATTTTTGATTTGTAAAGAGTCCAATTTATTTCTTTGATTTGTAAGGGCGCAAAGGTAGTTTAAACGCGTCCAAAAGACGGAAGTCTGAACCGGAGTTCTTTACAAATTATAAACAAAATAGGGCTAAAATAATAGCATCTAATGCAAAACATCGCTTAGATGTTTACCCCCGCGCCATTTCAAAAATCCGTTTGGAGTCAAGGCTAATAAAAGTAAATAGCAGTACTGTAAAAGCGATAAAGGAACTACCGCCATAGCTAAAAAACGGTAAAGGAATTCCTATGACAGGCACGATTCCCAATGTCATTCCTATATTGATAAAAAAATGAATCAATAAAATAGAAAAGAGTCCATACCCTACCACCCTGCTAAATGTGGTTCGCTGTCGCTCCGCCAGATATACAATTCTGCCCATGAAACTCAGGTAGATTAGAATAACAGATGCTGTTCCGGCAAATCCCCACTCTTCGCCAATCGTACAAAAAATAAAATCAGTAGATTGTTCCGGCACAAATCCCATCAAGGTTTGTGTACCCTGCATAAAACCACGTCCCATAACACCGCCTGCACCAATAGCAATCTTAGATTGGTTTACATTGTAACCAATACCCATCTTATCCTCTTTGATGTTGAGCGTAACAAGGATTCTGTCCCTTTGATATTGTTTAAGCACTTTATTAAAAAAAACGTTCACAGTTACGTTCAACGCAATAGACCCGGCCACAATCAGCAGAATGAGTAAAAGTGCTTTTTTATATCTGCGCAAAACGAATGCTGCAATTGCGCCTAATACTATGATACTGATTGATATATAATAACTTTCATAATAATAATCTATGATAATTGATAGAACGAACACTAAGATTACCCAAAGACCCATTACCAAAATGTAACCGGGCATCCCTTCACGATAAAACACCAACACAAAACTTAAGAATACCAAAGCGGAGCCTGTGTCATTCTGTGCCAAAGTGAGCAAAAAAGGAAGCCCGACCAAAGCAATGCAAATACCAATGTTTTTCCAACCTTTAAAACCAACATTATATCCATCTAAGTATTTTGCAACCCCCAAAACCGTGGCATATTTGGCAAACTCTGCCGGCTGAAGCCGAAAACTTCCAATACTTATCCAACTTTTAGAAGCAGCAATCGTAGTACCTATCACAAGTACCAACACCAACAACCCGATTACCAATGCGTATATGAAATAGGAGGTTACATTAAAAAAAGTGGGGGTAAGCAACATAAAAAAGAATCCTACCCCCAATGCAACTGCCATGAACATCAACTGTTTTCCGTGATTTTGTGAAAAATCCCAAAACCCCGCATTTTCAGTTGAGGCTGATGCAGAAAATACATTCAACACCCCAAATGACGATAAAATCAAAAACAAGATGATTGTCAGCCAATCAGGGCGAGGTTTCTCCTTAAAAATACCGGGATTGTGGTAATTAACCATGCAGCAAAATTACAATTAAGTCAACTACCAAGTATGGTCTGCAATAATTTTCCAACCTTCTTTATCAAAAAACTTGAACAACAGCGAAAATTTCCCGGACAATACCGTGTCAGTGCGTGTTACTTGCCAATCTCCCGGCACAAGACAAACACCCGACTCAATAGAAATCACTTGGGTAATTTCAAACTTGAGTATGCCTCGGTTCTCACTATTACTATTAAAATATGTCCGTTGATACATATCATGCAGATTCTGCCATCCGTAACTCACACCTTTTGCAGTCAAAAAAGGCAGCGAATCCGATTGCTCATACAAAGACATAAAACACTCCAAACTCCCTTGGTTCCATGCCTCTGACTGTTTCAAAATAAGCCCCGGAATATGAGATAGGCTGCTTCTGGTTTTATTTTCCATGTTTTCTTTCATGGTGGGAATGATATAAGTACCCAACAAAGCAGCAATCAAAAAGATTAGAAGTGCAGTAGAAGTCTTTTTATTCATTTTGTCATCAAATATTTGAGCGAAACCTGAACCAAGTTGTGATAAACACCATTTCTGCGGAATTGTGCTAAAGGTAAATTAATGCTTGACTTATCCGAGTCAATAATGGAGCGGATTGAATACTCATATCCGGCAAAAACAGATAGTTGTTCGGATACAAAATATTCTCCACCAAAATGCAACAAATAATCTGCATTGCGTAGCCCTATGATGGGCTTTGGCGAACCTCCGTCATCATACTTTGAACTGAATACATAAGCCCAAGCAAGCCCGCCCCGAATGGCATATTTCTTTTGGACATAACGATAGTAAAGCGGGACTTCTACATAATGATATGAGTAGATTAAGACAGGCTCTATTCCTTGCGGATCGCGTCTGTTGCGACTTCCTTTGCCCATATACATTAAATCAAATCCGAGAGAATGGCTCTCCTTTGGCAAAACATAGTGTACAAAAACACCACCATTAAAGCCGAGTTTATTGTAACCTGCATTAAAGTCACCATCTACTTGACAAAGATTCACACCCACTTGCAAGCCACCTTCAAAATGTTGAGCTTGCGTATTCATAACTATAAATAACATCATGAATAAGACAACTAATTTGTTCTGCATCGTAGTCAAAAGTAGGGGTATTTTTTAAAATAATACAATCTCACACAAATTAAAAAAAGAATAATTACTCGCCTATTTACAAAGCAGAAAAGCAATGTTTTATGTCATTGTCGCAACAAAATATGAATTAATTTAAAAAAAAGCACTTGAGTTACCGCACAAACCCATTAATATTGTGCTACCAAAAACAATATTTATAACTTAAAAAAATTATTTTATGGAAAACGTAGACATGGCTCAATTTGAACAAAATCAAGGCTTGATTGCCGCCTTATTTGGCGGTATAGGACTAGGCTTATTGATTTTTTATTTTTTAATCGTTCTTTTAATGATTATCAGTATGTGGAAAGTATTTGAAAAGGCGGGCAAACCAGGCTGGGCTGCCATTGTACCTATTTACAATCTGGTAATTTTATTAGAAATTGTAAGAAAACCTATTTGGTGGATTATTCTTCTTTTAATTCCATTTGTTAACTTGATTGTAATCATCATTCTTTACATTGAATTGGCAAAGGTTTTTGGACAAGGCGGAGGCTTTGCTGTAGGCTTGATTCTTCTTGGCATCATTTTCATTCCTATTTTAGCCTTTGGGGATGCTAAGTATGTAGTAGCAGACAATAATAACACCCCGGATTCTAATTAAGCACTATTTCGCTGACTCAAACCAACAAAAAGCCTGTGAACGCTCACGGGCTTTTTGTTTGCTGCAAAGTAGGTGTGCTCTTTATTACCAAAATCATAGCACTTAGCTGAGACTCATTTTATCTTATCTTTGACATCCTCAAAACACGCAAACACAGATGAAACCTGAAAGTTTAATGATGTCTTATGGCTACAAGCCTGAGCTATCCGAAGGAGCTGTAAAAAGCCCGATTTTTATGACTTCTACCTTTGTTTTTAAAACAGCAGAAGAAGGCAAAGCTTTTTTTGAAATTGCTTATGGACATAGAGAGAAAGGCAAAACGGAAGAATTGGGATTGATATACAGCAGAATCAACAACCCAAATCTTGAAATATTCGAGAACCGTCTTTGTTTGTGGGAAGGAGCAGAAGATTGTTGTGTTTTTGAGAGCGGAATGGCTGCTATTTCCACTGTGTTTTGGGAATTCCTGCGTCCCGGCAATTTACTTTTGATGAGCAGTCCGGTTTATGGAGGCACAGACCATTTTGTGAAGAAAGTACTTCCTCAATTTGGCATCCACATCTTGGAGTTTGGCATTCATCAAAGCCAAGAAGAAATTATTGCAATGGTGAATAAAAGCGGTTTAGCCGACAAATTAGCACTTATCTATACTGAAACCCCTGCCAATCCTACCAACGACCTAATTGACATTTCAATCTGCAAGGCAGTAGCCAATCATTTTTCAAAACCGGAGAAAGAGGTTTTTGTAGCTGTTGACAACACATATATGGGACCACTTTGGCAACATCCATTGGCACATGGAGCCGACCTTGTGCTCTATTCTGCAACAAAATATATAGGAGGGCATAGTGATATAATTGCAGGTGCGTGTTTGGGCAATAAATCTATTATGCCCAGAGTGCGTGCCATGCGAACGTTCTTGGGCAATATGGCAAGTCCACACACGGGATGGCTCTTGCTCAGAAGCTTAGAAACACTAAAAGTCCGCATGGATACTCAATCTGCAAATGCCAATAAAATTGCAGATTACTTAATTACCCATCCCAAGGTTGAAAAGTTGTATTTTTTAGGCAACATTCTTGAAGACAGTGCGCAAGGCAGAATCAAAGCAAAACAATGTCTTAGTAATGGGGCTATGATTTCGTTTGATATTAAAGGTGGGGAAAAAGAAGCTTTCACATTTCTGAATTCACTGAAACTTATCAAACTTGCCGTAAGCCTTGGTAGCACAGAAAGTCTTGCTGAACACCCAGCTACCATGACGCACTGCGATGTGGACCCGACAGATAGACAAAAACTATCCATTACCGAAAAGATGGTGCGTTTGTCTGTAGGAGTTGAAAACTATGAAGATATCATTGCGGATATTAGACAAGCCTTAGAAAGGGTGTAAAAACCATTATCCCAATATTTTCATTTTTGCAAATTTCAAAACCAAGGTTTTAGAACCGGCTTCTTCAAAATTAACCACCGCCTTGCTGTTTACCCCTTCCTTACTTACTGACTCAACTATCCCTTTGCCAAAGCGTTGGTGCATAACCCTTGTGCCTGTCACTAACCCCGACAAATCATCTGTTGTGAAATTGGGGTCTGATATCTGTTGTTTGGGCGAAGCAAATTGATGATGATAAGCCGGATTGATGGTAAATTTATTACTTGAACTCTCACGGTTTTCTTTATTGCCAAACACACTAACCTTGTCAGGCATTGGCTTGCCTTTAAACATGTCATTTGTATTCAGGTAGCGCGGCTCGATTTCGCGCAAAAAACGACTGGGCTCACAATACAATAAATTTCCATGCCTAAAACGAGATGTGGCATAACTTAGATGCAATTTTTTTTCGGCACGGGTAACGGCAACATAAAACAATCTCCTCTCCTCCTCCAGCTCCGACCTGCTTTGCAAGGTCATAAAAGAAGGAAACAAATTTTCTTCCAAGCCCACAACAAAAACTGCCGGAAATTCCAACCCCTTAGAAGCATGAATCGTCATCAACTTCACTTTTTCATGCTCGGAATCGTCCTGTTTGTCCACATCAGTAAGTAGTGCAACATCTTGCAAAAATGCATCCAGTGTTTTATCGGCTTCATTGGTATCATCTTCACAAAACTCCTTGACTCCATTGAGCAATTCCATGATATTCTCATGGCGCGAAATCCCTTCGGGGGTCTTGTCTTCATGCAAATGTTTGAGCAAGCCGGACTGCTTGGCAACATAGTCAACGGTATCAAAAGCATCTTTGGTTTTTGCGATATCGCGAAAATTGCAAATCATCATATAGAAATTCTGAATTCTCCCCAAAGCAGCTCCAAACACATCGAAATGATGGGCTTTCTCTAATACATCCCAAAGAGTTACATTGTATTGATTTGCTATGTAAACAATTTTCTGAATGGTTGTATCTCCAATTCCTCTGACTGGATAATTGATAACGCGTTTAAGTGCTTCTTCATCTTTCTGATTCACGGTTAGGCGCAAATAGGCAATCAGGTCTTTGATTTCCTTGCGTTGATAAAAGGACAAACCTCCATAAATTTTATAGGGAATGTTAATTTTTCGGAGTGATTCCTCAAATGCTCTTGATTGTGCATTGGTTCTGTACAAAATAGCAATTTCATCATTCTTAAAACCTTGGGAGTGAATTAAAGAATATATCTGTTGTGTTACCATAGTCCCCTCTTCCTTGTCGGTAAGGGCTTTAATCACGTTGATTTTGTCTCCTTCAGGGTTTGAAGTCCAAATTTTTTTGTCAAGTTTTTGTTTGTTGTGATTAATAATATCTCCGGACGCTGCTACAATTGTTTTGGTTGAGCGATAGTTTTGTTCGAGTTTCACAACTTTATGCTCGGGATAATCTACTGCAAAATTGAGAATATTCTGAATGTTGGCTCCTCTGAAAGAATAAATACTTTGCGAATCATCGCCCACCACACAGATATTGCGAGAGACCGCAACCAACTTTTTGATAATCATATACTGACAATGATTAGTGTCCTGATATTCATCCACCAACACATAGTGAAACTGATGTTGGTATTTGTTCAACACTTCGGGATGTTCTTTGAGTAACTTATAGGTATTGAGTAACAGGTCATCAAAATCCATGACATTGGATTTGAAACATCTTTTGGAATATTCAACAAAAATTTCACCGGTTTTTGGTCTTCCGTTGGCTTCATCATTGACTGAACATTCATAAGAAGCAAGGTATTCCTCTGCTGTAATGAGATTGTTCTTGGCGGATGAAATACGGTTATAAATCACAGATGCTTTGTAGAGTTTATCATCGAGGTTCATTTCTTTGATAATACTTTTTACCATACTCTTGGCATCATCAGAGTCAAATATTGTAAAATTAGGCTGGTAGCCAATCTTGACGGCTTCGGAACGGAGTATTCTGGCAAAAACCGAGTGAAAAGTTCCCATCCACAAGTTCTTAGCTTCCGGACCAACAATTTTCTCGATACGTTCTCTCATTTCACGTGAAGCCTTATTGGTAAAGGTAAGCGCCAGAATATTGAAAGGGTCAACCCCGTGATACATAAGTAAAGCGATGCGATAGGTAAGTACTCTTGTTTTGCCCGAACCCGCACCGGCAAGCACCATCAAAGGTCCTTCCAGACACATAACAGCCTCTTTTTGAGACTCATCTAAATCTTTCAAAAAAGGAGCAAGCTCCATGTTTTCCATGTTTCAAAAATAAGGTTGAATTGTTGTGTGAGAAAACTATTTCCCCACGCAAAACTCACATGTAATCAAAAATCAGTATATCATTTGAATTGTCCTTATCAGGAAGGCTCTTGGCATATTTCCTTTGAACAAAAGGTATTAAAAAACGCATATCGTTATACCACTTTTCAAATCCATTGAAATAGCTGTATAAATGATTTAACATTTCCATCTCATCTTGATATTCTCGACCTTTTTTCCTTGCAAAAGACTTATCCATATTTTCCATATAAATTTTGAAATCGAGCATGCTTTCAAACCAATTTCTATAGATAGCGTAGTTGGTATTGGTGGCTCCAATGGCATAAGTCTCACGAGATTTAGGAAAACGCATTCCGGTCAGGTTATTGTATTTGCGTGCGAGCCAACTTGGCTTCTTGTCGGCACCGGACTCCTCAATTTTAATGGCAATAAAAAAAACTGCATATTTTCCCAGATAATAATCTGCAATCTCAAATAATTCTTGCATACCCGGTATTTCATTAAGGTTTAGACTATCCTGAGAAAACTTATTGGGTAAATCACTTTTGAAATAGACAAGTTTAAAAACCTTCTTCTGTGGACGCGGAGTTTCCACTCTTTTGGTAGCTGTATTAACAATAATTAAAAGTATCAGAATTGGGAACTTGGCAATACTCCAAAACTTTCTTTGATTTTTAATGAGTACCATATAGCGGGCAAAATTACCATGATATTTAAAAGAATAAACCACAAGTTTTCCAATGGCGTTGATAAATTGACCAACGGCTTATGGACAGGGGTATTTGGTATGTGTCTTTGAGCAATCCAATAAACTTCATATACGGTTTGCCGTCTTTCATGTATTTTTGCATTTTAATACTGAGCACAAAAGTCAAGGTGAGACCCATTATAGTATTACTTTGTTTGGTGGCAACCATGCTTCTTTCATGTGAAAACAAGAAGGAGGATATGAGCAATATTCTGGGCACAGAGTATTTTCCGCTCAATTCCGGCAGGGAGTATATTTATCAAGTGGATTCTATCATTTTTGACGAATTCAACCAATCTGTTGATACAATTACTTCGCGATTAAGAATCAGGTATATAAACACTTTTATTGACAGTTCAAAGACATCTTCATTACGAGTGGAATATGACAATCCCGACAAAGGATATAATGACCCCAAAAATCGCTGGGTGAGTGTTATCAAATTGACTCAAAATTCGATTGTCAATTACTCAGACACTTTCAGAACTATCAAAATGAGTTTCCCTGTGAGAAATGGCAAGAAATGGGATGCAAACACATTCAACAATCTTCCCGCACAAATATATTCTTACAAAAATGTAGGCATTCCGTTTGAAATACTTAATTTTAAATTCTCCGAAACAGCCACTATTCAACAATACGAACTCTATACACCACTCACCGAAATCAACTCTTATGAAGTTTATGCAAAGAATGTAGGAATGATATATTCAGTCAACACTTATATCCAACGTTTTGACGGCAAAGTTTCCGGAAAGAAAATAATAACCACACTGAGGGAATACAGATAAAATGAGGATTAAGTCATTCATATTGATATTGTTAATGGCACCAATGATGCTGTGGTTTTCCTGTCGCAAAGACAAATTTGAGGATTTTGACAATAATCAATTAGGCACAAATTACTTTCCAATCAAAACTAAAATGTACCATCAGTACAAAGTGAAAATTATACATTTTGATGCTTTTAATCAAACTTCCGACACGCTGCATTTGATAGAAAGAATTGAACAAGACACATTCTTCAAAGATAATTTGGGCAGAAATGCCATGCGTATTGAGGTTTTCACAAAAGACAGCAATGCAGCCCAATGGGAGTCCGTGCGCTCATACTATTATGTTGGTCTCAAAACTCATGTAGAAGCGGTGATAGAAAATAAACGAAATGTGATTTTGACTTTACCTATGCATGAAGAATCTGTTTGGGATTATAATACCTACAACAATCAACCTCAGTATTTGCTTATGTATAGTAAAAAGATGGATTCTTATAGTAATGGTATAATTCAAGCAGGAAGAAGTATGGAAATCACCCGACTTGGGCGAGATTTGCCGTTTGAAAGCAACTATTGGAAAGAAATATACTCGGAAGGAATCGGCTTAGTGTCGCGCGAATACACAAATATTGAATTTGTCAATAATATACCGTCAGGAATAAAAGAAAATAAAGAACTCATAGAATATGGTTACAAATAAGAAAATACTACTCACCGCACTATTTTTGTGTTATTGTATTGCAACTATTACCGGATTGCAGGCAGAAGACTCACTCCAAATGAATCAACAATTTATTGTTCATTTAAAGGATAAATCAGGCTCTCCTTTCAGCATAGACAAACCCGAAGCATTTCTAAGCCCTCGCGCTATTGAACGCAGAAAAAGACTTGGAATCCCCATCAACAACGAAGATATTCCCGTAAACAATCACTATAAAAACCAAATTGCCCAACTCCCTGGTGTTCATGTTTTATATACTTCACGTTGGTTCAATACTGTAACAATCAACATGGACACCATGCAAACCAAAACTTCAGACTTGCTCTCACTTCCCTTTGTCGCTTCTTTTGAGCACATCGGGCGCACACCCGCGTCCGGTGAAAAAGATACAACCGGCTTAACCGGTCAAGCAGAAATATTAGATGAAAAGATTAAAAACTTAAAACTCAGTTATATCAATAATCGGGATTTAAATCTTAATGAGTATTATGGCGCAGGGTTAGAACAAATTCAAATGTTATCCGGACACGTGGTTCACCAAGCCGGATACAAAGGCAAAGGTGTTTTGATTGCGGTATTAGATGTTGGATTTCAAAATGTTAATAAGCTACCCGCGTTTGACAGTTTGATGCTCAATCATAAAATTATTTCTTATACAGATTTTGTCAACTTTGATGGCAGTGTTTGGGAGGACGGCTCACACGGAACCAACGCATTGAGTTGTATAGCCGGCAACATTCCGGGCGTATTTGTCGGTACAGCACCGGATGCAAACTTTGTTCTTGTAAGGACAGAAAACGAAGGCTATGAATCCAGATTAGAAGAATCAAATTGGTTGACAGGAGCCGAATATGCTGACAGTATAGGAGCAGATTTGATTAGCTCCTCGCTTGGATATACAACCTTTACAGACAAAGAGTTTTCGCACACTTATTCTGACATGGATGGAAATACTACATTAATCACCCGTGCTGCCGACAAAGCTTTCGAGAAAGGCATCATGGTCATGAATTCAGCCGGCAACGAAGGCTATTCTCCTTGGCACTATATCGGTGCACCTGCGGACGGCATTAATGTCGTGGCATCCGGTGGGGTGGATGTATATATGACTCCTTCTATTTTTAGTTCATTCGGACCCAGCTATGACAACCGTGTGAAACCCGATATTTCAGCGATGGCAACCAATACCATTGTAGCTGAATCGGATGGTGAAATAGTTCCGTCAAATGGTACTTCTTTTTCAAATCCCGTTTTGGCAGGAATGATGGCTTGTATGATTCAGGCTTGTCCGGACAAGAGTTTACAAGAAATTAAAGAAGCTGTGTTCAAAAGCAGCACACACTATGCAAAGCCTGACAATATGTATGGATATGGAGTACCAGATTTTACAATGGCACTTGTGATTTTGGGCAAAATACCTCAGTTTGATACAACTCAAAATTTTGTCTTTGAAAATGACCTCAAAAAAGGCTTTGCTATCGCTTCCTTAAAAATGTATTCTGCCTATGACCAGAAGGTTACATTTTCATTAAAGAAAATGAACAAATCCGGCAAATACAAAAAAGTTACTAGAACCAAAGTAACACTCACAGAAGGTCAGTTTTACAGCACACCTTGGCTGATTAACTATATACTCAAAAACAAACTTCAAAGAGGCAATTACATGATAGAGATAGAGTCTAAATACATGTTTTATCAACGCTCTCTGACAGTGGGAGGGTAAAGAGTTGATTGACAAATCTCACAAATCAATATAACAAAAAAGACTGTTCAAATGAACAGTCTTTTTTGTTTCTAAATATATAAATCGTTTTTTTAAACCAGAACAATCACTTTATTGTTCAACACTTCCACAATACCGCCTTCAACAGCAAATGATTCGTTTTTTGTTCCATTTCCCACTTCAACATTACCTTTCACAAGGTTTGAAACAACGGGGGCGTGTCCTTTCAATACTTGAAAACTACCTTTAGCACCCGGCAATATAATAGAATCAGCATTGCCTTCAAAAAGAGTTGTATCGGGAGTGATGATTTTAATTTCTAACATAAACAGGGTTATTTAGCAGCCTCAGCCAACATTTTTTTACCTTTTTCGATAGCATCTTCAATGTTACCCACAAGGTTAAAAGCAGCTTCAGGATATTCGTCAACTTCGCCATCCATAATCATATTGAAACCTTTGATTGTGTCTTTAATGTCAACCAATACACCTTTTAGACCGGTGAACTGCTCAGCAACGTGGAAAGGTTGAGAAAGGAATCTTTGTACCCTTCTGGCTCTGAGTACCACAAGTTTATCCTCTTCGCTCAATTCATCCATACCCAAAATTGCAATAATATCTTGCAACTCTTTGTAGCGTTGAAGTAATTCTTTAACTCTTTGTGCGCAAGCATAATGCTCTTTTCCAAGAATATCTTCAGTAAGAATACGCGAGGTAGAATCCAATGGGTCAACCGCAGGATAAATACCTAACTCGGCAATTTTACGAGAAAGTACTGTCGTGGCATCCAAGTGCGCAAAAGTAGTAGCCGGTGCAGGGTCAGTCAAGTCGTCAGCAGGTACATAAACCGCTTGCACAGAAGTGATAGAACCTCTGTTGGTAGAAGTAATCCTTTCTTGCATAGTACCCATTTCAGACGCCAATGTAGGCTGATATCCCACCGCAGAAGGCATACGTCCAAGCAATGCAGACACCTCAGAACCCGCTTGTGTAAATCTGAAAATATTGTCAATGAAGAACAGAATATCTTTGCCTTGTCCTTCGCCATCACCGTCTCTGAACTGTTCAGCTACCGCAAGACCGGAAAGTGCAACCCTTGCACGCGCACCGGGAGGTTCATTCATTTGGCCAAACACAAGTGCAGCTTGAGACTTTACAAGTTCGTTTTTATCTACTTTGCTCAAATCCCAACCACCTTCTTCCATGCTCTTATTAAATTCTTCGCCATAACGAATTACGTTAGACTCAATCATTTCTCGCAACAAGTCGTTTCCTTCACGGGTTCTCTCTCCCACTCCGGCAAACACTGACATACCATCATAGGCTTTTGCAATGTTATTAATCAATTCCATGATTAACACGGTTTTGCCTACTCCTGCACCACCAAAAAGACCAATTTTACCCCCTTTTGCATAAGGCTCTAACAAGTCAATAACCTTAATACCGGTATAAAGTGGTTCTGATGAAGTAGAAAGGTTTTCAAAAACAGGCGCTTCTGCATGGATAGAACGACCTTTGGATTTGTCCAAAACATCAATTCCGTCAATCGCTTCGCCCACAACATTCATCAAACGACCTCTGATTTGTTCTCCTACCGGCATTTGGATAGTTTGTCCAAGGTCAGTAACTGCCATTCCTCTGGTCAATCCGTCTGTGGAGTCCATCGCAACTGCACGCACAGTACGCTCTCCTAAATGTTGTTGTACTTCGAGTACGATTACTTGACCATCCGTTTTTTGAACGGTCATTGCATTGTAAATTTTGGGTAGTTCAACTCCTGCTCCTTGAAACGTAACGTCAACAACAGGACCGATAACCTGTGATATTTTTCCTATATTAGCCATGTATTTATTAGGGTTTAAACAGCTTGTTTTTCGTGGCGCAAAAATAATCTTTTGAACCACAATAAAAAATCTCAAACCTTTTTTTCCTATAACTTTTTTTTTTAACAGAATCCCCTATTTTATGTTTTGAGTCGCTGTTACAAATTATTTAAGGGACTTTTGAGCTTAGCAATTTCTTGCTCTGTAGCGTTGTATTGATAAAGTTAATGTTTTTATTCCTAAGAGTTTTTGGATTAGCTTGTGTTTTCTGTTTTGAGTAAACTCATTTTTTGGGCATCTAACCCCACTTGCTTAAGCAAATATCTGCAAGTACAAACTATAACAATGAAGCAGTATGCAGACTTAAAATCACTTGAATATATGTAGAATTTGGTTTAGTATTGCAGATATTTAAGAGTTAGGTGCAAGCGTAGCGGACGACACAACAACCATCGACAGGCAGACAATTTAACAGAAAAAGTAAACCATTTTGACGAGTGACCAAAGACATATAGACCATATTGAAATCGGACATCAAGTAAGCCGACACTCATTGCCGATCCTTCTGTATTTTTTATTTTTTCCCTCCGCACTTTTTTTTAATTCAATTTTAGCCAACCGTACAAGTGGCTCTTTTGGTTTTGCCCGACACACAAGCCGACCCTACGCAAAACCAAAAGAGCCATTTTTCGCCAACGCACAGAATGACATTAGGACTTTAAATAATTATCTTAGCAACTTGACAATATAAGAATGGCATTAAGCTGGAACGAAATAAAAGATAGAGCATTAAAATTCTCAAAAGAATGGGCAAATACTTCAAATGAAGAAGCAGACGCAAAGCCATTTTTAGTTGAGTTTTTTAATGTATTTGGCATTAGCAGTAAACGTGTTTCGACTTTTGAACACAGAGTGAAAAAACTGGACGACAAAGACGGTTACATTGACCTGCTTTGGAAAGGAACAATTTTAATTGAAATGAAAAGCAGGGGCAAAAACCTTGACAAAGCCTATCAGCAAGCAAAAGAATATACACACGGACTAAAACAGCACGAATTACCGAAATACATTCTCATTTCCGACTTTGAAAATTTTAGACTTTACGACCTTGATGAAGATAAAACCGTAGAATTTAAACTCAACGACCTTGTAAATAATGTTCAGCATTTCGGTTACATTTTAGGTTATCAAAAAAAGGTTTACAAAGAACAAGACCCTGCTAACATCAAAGCAGCCGAGTTAATGGGTAAACTTCACGACAGACTTGAAGAAATCGGCTACACAGGACATCCATTAGAAGTTTACTTGGTTCGTATTTTATTTTTGCTGTTTGCCGAAGACACGACAATTTTCAATAAACAACAATTTCAGGAATATTTAGAACAACGGACAGCAGAAGACGGAAGCGACCTTGCAGCCAAACTGCAAGAACTTTTTCAGGTGCTGAACACACCAAAGGAAAACCGTTTTAAAAATCTTGATGAGCAACTTGCCGACTTTCCGTATGTAAACGGAAAACTTTTTGAAGAAAACTTGCCTACGGCAAGTTTCGACACAAAAATGCGTCAAGCCTTACTTGACTGCTGTTACATTGATTGGAGCAAAATATCTCCAGCGATATTTGGTTCAATGTTTCAAAGCGTAACGAACCCAAAAGAACGCAGAAACTTAGGAGCACATTACACAAGCGAAACCAATATTTTAAAACTTATCAAACCGCTTTTCTTAGATGACCTTTGGAAAGAATTTGAAAGCATCAAAGACAATAAAAACAAACTTCCTGAATTTCATAAAAAATTAAGCACCCTTAAATTCCTTGACCCTGCTTGCGGTTGCGGAAACTTTCTTGTAATTACTTACAGAGAATTACGATTGTTAGAATTAGAAATTTTAAGAGCATCAAACAAAAGTGGACAAGGAGTTTTAGACGTAAGAGATATTATTTGGCTTGACGTTGATATGATGTGTGGTATTGAATATGAAGAATTTCCTGCACGAATTGCAGAAGTTGCAATGTGGCTAATTGACCACCAAATGAATATGCAAATTAGCAATGAATTTGGGCAATACTTTGTTCGTTTACCGTTAAAGAAATCCGCAAAAATTATTCACGGAAACGCATTACAAACAAACTGGGAAAGCATAGTTTCCAAAAATGAACTTTCTTTCATTCTCGGAAATCCACCTTTTATTGGTAAACAAGTTCAAAAACCTGAACAAAAAGCGGATATGGAAAAAATATTTGCAGGCGTAACAGGTGGCGGAACTTTAGATTATGTAACAGCGTGGTATGTAAAAGCAGCTCAATATATTCAAGACACAAAAATTAAAGTTGCTTTTGTATCAACTAATTCAATTGCTCAAGGAGAGCAAGTCGGAATTATTTGGGGTTTGCTTTTTCATAAATATAAAATCAAAATTCACTTTGCTCATAGAACTTTTAAATGGAACAACGAAGCAAAAGGTAATGCCGCTGTTTATTGTGTTATAGTTGGCTTCGCAAACTACGACTCTAATGAAAAACGGATATTTGAATACGAAGACATAAAAGGTGAAGCACACGAAATAAAAGTAAAAAACATCAATCCTTATTTGGTTGATGCGAAAGATATTTTGGTTGAAAGAAGACAAAAAGCAATTTCAAATGTCCCAGAAATGTGTTTTGGAAATATGCCTGCTGACGGAGGCGAATTGCTTTTTACAACAGAAGAAAAGGAGGAGTTTTTGGCAAAAGAACCCAATGCAAAAAGTATTTTAGAAAATTTATCGGTTCTGAAGAATTTATTAATAACAAAGAACGTTGGTGTTTATGGTTGGAAGACATTAATCCAACAGAATTGAAATCTTTAAAATTGGTTTTAGACAGAGTTCAAAAAGTAAAAACAATTCGAGAAAAATCATCACGTCCACAGCTTGCACAAATTCCTCATTTATTTGCTCAAATTACGCAACCAAAAGGCGTTGATTATATTGTTGTTCCTAGCGTTTCTTCGGAAAGAAGAAAATATATTCCAATGGGTTTTGAGAAATCAAATGTTATTTCGAGTAATCTAAATTTAATTGTGCCGAGCGGAACACTTTATCACTTTGGCATATTAACGAGTGCAATGCATATGGCTTGGGTTAAAAACATATGCGGAAGACTAAAAAGCGACTATCGTTACTCAAAAGATATTGTTTACAATAATTATCCATTTCCCGAAAAACCAACAGACAAACAATTAAAAGCGATAGAAGAAAAAGCATTAGCGGTTTTAGATGCTAGACAGCAATTTCCTAACAGTTCACTTGCTGATTTATACGACCCTTTAACAATGCCTCCAGCTTTAATCAAAGCACACAACGAATTAGACAAAGCAGTGGACTTGGCTTACAGACCACAAGCATTTACAAGTGAGGCAAACAGAATGGTATTTTTATTTGACTTGTCCTGAAATAAGTTGACAGAAATGTTAACTTTATTTCGCACAAAAATGAGTCAAAAAAGAAAAACAAAAGAGGAAATTGTTGCCGAATATTTATCGGGCAACTACACTTATCGAGAACTTGGATTGAAGTACGATATTCCATTTCGTAGTATTTGCGATTGGGTTTTGGAATATCAAGGTCGAAAACCAACATGGCGTGAAAAGATGAAACGCAAACGGGAAAAAGAAACAGGCGTAAAAGAGCCTGAATTACCAAACGAAGTTAAGCTCCTACAGAAGGAACTTAAAAAGCAGCAATTGCATAATAAGCTGCTTGAAGAAATCATCAATATTGCCAATAAAGAAACAGGAACCGACTGGAAAAAAAAGCTTGGCACCAAGCAATAATGAATATAGGGCAAAGCGAAAGCCGAAGCATACAAACGCTTTGCTCATTGCTTGGTTACAGTCGGCAAGCCTTTTATAAGTTTATCAAACAATCGGAAAAAGAAGCATTGCAGCATGATTTAATTCTTCAGGAAGTATTGAAAATCAGAAAAACGCTAAAGCGATTAGGAACAAGAAAACTGCTGTTTAAAATGGAAGGATTTATGAGAGAACAACATATTGAGATTGGCAGAGATGCCATGTTTGATTTGCTGGCAACTCATAAACTATTGATAAGGAAAAGAAAACGTAGAGTTCCAGTTACAACTTTCTCTGATCATTGGATGCGAAAATATCCAAACCTGATAATTGATTTTATTCCAACTGCTCCCAATCAACTTTGGGTAAGTGATATTACTTACATCACGTTGAAAGATGACTTTGCTTATTTATCGCTGATTACGGATGCTTACAGCAGAAAGATAGTAGGGTTTTACTTATCAGAAACACTATCGGCAGATGGCTGTATAAAAGCATTACTAATGGCTTTAAAAAATAATCCGCAACTGGGAAGACTCATTCATCATTCTGATAGAGGTAGCCAATACTGCTGTGCCGATTATGTTTCAATACTTGACAAACACTTTGTTAAAATTAGCATGACTCAAAGTGGTGATCCTTTAGAAAATGCAATTGCAGAAAGGGTAAACGGTATTTTGAAAGATGAGTTGTTGGAGAAAATATACATCAATTATCAGGAAGCTAAACAAGCTATTGCGGCTGCAATTAGCATCTACAACTATCAAAGACCGCATAGCAGTATTGATATGTTAACTCCTATTGAAGCTCATTTACGAGAGGGAGAACTAAAACGCAGATGGAAAAATTATTATTCAAAAAAGAAGGAGGTTGTTATGTCGTAAAATGAGTTTTTTTCAGGCATGAAGGGTTCAAGAATAAAAAAGCCAAGCTGTTACACTTGGCTAATAAGACGTTTTATTCCGTCACCCGGAGATGTATCCCTAGCAAGTTGCTCTCCAGCAGAGCTTGCTTTCGTTTAGTCTCCAATGCAAATGTAAACCATATTTAGGATTACTGAAAAATGTGTAAACTTGTAACAGGATTTAGAACCAAAAAAGTGTCAACTTTTTTCAGGACGATACACGCATCATCTTTTGTGGTGTAATGACAGTTTTGTGCTCCGAAATCCGCCACTGCGCCAAGCGCCAAACCGTTACATCCAAATAATTTGTCTAATACATTGATTGTCAGTATATTTACTGCATGAAATTCATACTTGGTAAAGACTGAAGCCAAATCAGTTTCTTTTCCAAAAAGTTTGATGTGTCTTCTATTACAAACCTACTTTTAAGTGCCTGAAAGTGGATTTATTTGCTTAGTCTTGCAAAGTAATGGATGGTAAATTAAGTTTTTAGACAGACTGCCATTAGCAGTAACCGTAGGATGACCGTGCTAACAGGAAAACAGAACACGAATGACAACATACATTTCAATACTGAGAGGAATTAACGTAAGCGGACAAAAACTTATCAAAATGGAAGCTTTACGAAAATCGTATGAAAATTTAGGCTTTCGGTGCGTTACGACATATGTGCAAAGTGGAAACGATGTTTTTTCAGGAGACAAAGCAAAACTTGACGAACTTGCGCAAACAATAACACGACAAATTAAAAAGGATTTTGGTTTTGATGTTCCCGTAATCGTTTTGACTATTGATAAGTTGAAGCAAATCATTGACAACAATCCATTTTTAAACGATAAGGACAAAACTTTTTTACACGTTACTTTTCTGTCTTCAAAACCACAAATGATTGACCTCAAGACAATAGAAGAAAAGAAACTAAGCGGAGAAGCAATATCTTTTACTGACAATGCTGTTTACTTGTATTGCCCAAATGGATATGGAAAATCAAAATTGAGTAATAACTTTTTGGAAACAAAATTAAAGGTAGGTGCGACAACAAGAAACTGGAAAACAACAAATGAACTTTTAAAAATAGCACAAGAAATTGCGTAAAACACAAGCAGTTCATATTGACTACTGAGAAAATTCAATGCAAGAAATGAAGCTGAGTATATACAGCACTGTTAATCCAGAAAACAGATATCAGTGGTATAATTTCTCGCCTGCTTCAATGGCTATATGTAAACGATTTTCGAAAGGTACAACTGGACAAGAATAGCCTGTATCATAGTGACAGTAGGGATTATAAGCCGTATTAAAATCCAGCCATAAAGAGTCTTGAGCGGGTGTAATTTCAATGTCCATGTAGCGTCCTCCGCCATAGGTGGTATTACCATTACTGAGGTCTTTGAATGGTACAAAAACCCTTTGTGGGGCTTCATTATTGACAAAACCCCATAATGTATCTTGCGTTCCGGACAGATTAAAAACAAAGAAATACTTCTTCATATACACAGGCTTCCGCTCTGTATTGGTCTCAAACTGAACTATTTCCGGATTGCTTTGTGTATTAGCTTTCACTCGTATTCGTAAGTCAAAGTCAGGCTTGAAATAATTGAGTTTTGTAAAATTCTTGTATCGATAAAAAGGGGATTCTTTGCTGATTCTAAATAGTGAATCTTGTGTTAGTCTGGCAGACAATAGATTTTGAATGTATGTTTCTTCCTCATTGCTGCGGGTAGAACCTGACTGATTACATGAGCTGAACAAAAACATGCATGCACACCAAGTTACAGAAGCAATGAAGATAGATTTCATGATAATAAATTATTTACGCCTTGCCAATGCCTGCTTTTGAGAAGCGGACATAGTATTAATTTTTTTGTATTCGGCAATTTTATCTCCCGGCACAAAGAGTTTTATTTTGGCACCTGCATATAGTACATTGCCTTTGATGTTATTCCATTTTCTAATTTCATGAATACTGCAATCAAAGAGTTTAGATAGCAAACCCATATTGTCGCCCTTCTTTACTGTATAATAAATGAGTTTTGGGTCGGATGATACATCTGTGTTAACCGGCACTCCGGTTGGAGTTTTCATGTTGGCAGGTGCAACGGTTGGAGTTGAGTCTCTTTGTGTTGAGTCTCGTTGCATTGTATCTTGTTGTTGCACTCTTATTTCTATGCTGTCGCGTTGCGTTTTATAGTTTTGAACCAATGCAGTAGGTAGTCTAAAACAAGTACAATTAGGTATTTCGGGCACTATTCCTTCGATAAAATCAGGGTTTAATAAAGATACAATACTCTGTTTAACCCCTAATTTGTCAGACACATAGTCCAAGCTCAACGCAACGGATGTACAAACTGTATCGCTTTGGGGAATTGCATAGACGTTTTCATTAATCTTGTGATCGTTATGGTAATTGTACATGTACCACAGTGCCATAAATTTTTCCAAACATTGTCTTTGATTAGACTCCAGAGATTCATGCACCAACGGATAGTCGAGCGAGTTACCTGCTTTTCGGATTGCCATATTCAGATTGATGGGACCTACGTAGAAAGCTGAAATTACAAAATGCCAGTCCTGATAAATCTGCTCCAAGTCATATAGATACTTAGCGGCAACCGATGTTGAGAGCCATAGATTACGTCTTTGGTCTATATATGAATTGGTAATTAGGCGATATCGCTTGGCGGTGGAATAGGTGAGAGGCCAAACACCCGAAGCTCCCGTGGAAGGTTCCACATAATTGGTGTTGAACTGACTGATTACGACTGAGATTAAGGCTAGTTCACGAGGCAGCCCGAGGCTGTCGAAATAAGGTCCTAAATTCTTGATTGCAAAACTTGATTTCCCTAATAGTTCCGAAGTTTTGTGACCTTGATTTCTGAGAAGATTCATGATTTCAAGCCTCACGCCATTGTTATAAAAAACCGGAATTTCTGATTGTATCTTGGAGAGTTTAAGGAAATATGGGTCTTTAGCGTATGTAGTTCGGCTGGTATCGGTTTGAGATTGTATAGCACCTGCGGCAAAAAAAAGCACAAGGAACAGCAACAAGGATAGAGACTTTTGCATGGTGTCGGTTATCAACGCACAAAACAAAGGTTTTAATTGAGCAATTACAACATACATCAATAGAGTTTTCAACGAAGTTTACCATAAAAAATTGTTTTTTATAAGCAATCAAAAAGTACTTATAAACCCCAAAAAACTATAATTGAAAATAGCTTTAGGGCAGCTGGGTGCAGCACTCAACCTTGCCTTTTTGCAGACTTGGGCTTAGGTATGGAATATTCAGGTTCATCCCTCTGAGAATAAATAAAACACCTATCAACCCGATAACATAAGGGGTGGCTTTGCGAATGGCATTGCGAAAAGATAAACTGATAACATCTTGTGCAAGGCTGACAGCAGCCATTGCAGGCAGTGTTCCAAACCCAAATCCCGCCATGAAAAGTGCGGACTCCCAAGGAGATGCAAAAGCTAATGCACCGGCAATTGCAACATATACCAGCCCACAGGGCAGCAGCCCGTTCAATAGTCCTATGATGGTTAATATCAATGGGTTTTTATGTTGAAAAAAGGGCGCCATCTTTTGACTCAAAATCCGATTCCAAGATTGCAACCACCTTGTATTGTTGAAAAGTCGTTTGCCTGCCAAAGTCAAAATGAAAACTATCAGCATGAGTATGCCCATGATGATAGAAAACATTTGTTGGGTAGTAAAAAAAACAAAGGTTTTTCCAATAATTCCAAAAACAATTCCTAAAACGCTATAGGTAAAAACCCTGCCCAGATTGTAAGACAAGATGCCCAATATTTTTTTAGCACCTTTCAAATGCCCCACAGGCAAAGAGAGAGCAATCGGTCCGCACATACCCACACAGTGAAAACTTCCCAAAAAGCCCAATGCCAATGCCGGAATTAGAATGAGTGAAAACACGGAATTTATTTGTTCGTTAATTTCAAATGCGAATATCGTGGCTAATCTTGAGAACATGGCTATTTTGTAACGAAGAAAGCTTGTTCCACATCGTAACTTTTGCCGTTCATTTGCCAATTGCCTTTGAGAATATATTTGCCGGATATGAGCTTGGAATCCTCTATGATAATCATCCCGTCTTTGTCGAGTTGTAATGGAATTTCAATATCCAATCTCTGGTCTGAGGGACGGTATAGAACAAGTCCACCTTGTATATTACTGCCAATACATTCTTTTGGAAACCGTATTATCAAAAAACCGCTATCATGATGAATGTTTATTGGGGATGAAAGTGAGCGTGTGTTTGCTTGTGCGGCTTTTTTGCTGTCGAATTGAAGCTCTGCTGAATAATAGTCTTTTTCAACCATTGAGAAATTAACTTGGGTGGTTTTGTAAACAAGAAAAATCAGTGCAGCAGCCCCCAATATCAGCACCAATGCAATGCCGGTACCCCAATTCCAAAATCCGTAATTTCGTTCTTGTCTTGCCATTTTATTGATATCCTGAAACAGGTCCTAAAAAATTGGTTTTAAGGGTTTTGATTAACTCGCCATTTTCATACAAACCAATTTTGATGGGATTCTTCCTTTCTTTGACCTCTGTTTTGGGCAAAATCACAAAGAAAGTAGCAGATGAATAATCGTCTGCCTTACTGTCTATATAAGGTTTGCCAACATATTGAACAGAGCCATCCATGCCTTCCAATCTCAAATCAAGTTTCCTGTCTGATAAGGTTTTATTGATGACCTTTATATTGAATAAATTAGAAATACTATCCGCTCCTCTTTCCTGATAAAGCAAACCCGAAGTTCTCAAAACCTGACCTGAAATATTGCTCATGGAAGCAAGTAGCGCAATCATCGCGGTTGCCAACAACACCAAAGCTGCAGAATAGAGTTTGAGTCTTCGTGTAAATTTAAATGTCTTTTCGTTAGCAATATTGAATTCGGAATCATAGCGAATCAAACCTTGCGGACGTCCGGTTTTGTCCATCATAAAATTGCAGGCATCTATACAGGCGGTACAATTTACACATTCCAACTGTGTTCCGTTTCGGATATCAATACCGGTAGGGCACACATTGACACATTGAAAGCAATCAATACAGTCTCCCAAATCTCCTTGCTCTTTTTTGTATTTACCTCTGGGTTCACCACGCATATAGTCATAGGCAACAACTATACTATGTTTGTCCAATAACACGCTCTGCATACGTCCATAGGGACAAATGTTGGTGCAAACCTGCTCTCGCAAAAATACATATACACTAAAGAATATTGCAGTAAAGATGATAATGCCCACAAACCCTGCAACATGAAGGCTCACAGGCTCGGTAATAATCTTGTAGAGTTCATCTATTCCAATCAGATAAGAAAGAAAAGTATTGGCAATGATAAAAGAGAGTATCAAATAAAGCCCATAACGCAAACTAAAGATTCCAATCTTCTTTGCAGACATAGGTGCATTAGCCCATTTTCTGTGGTTAGCCGGGGAGCCGAGCACAATAAAATCCACCCTGCGAAACAGCATTTCCAAAAAAATGGTTTGAGGGCAAATCCACCCGCAGAAGATTCTACCATAAGCCACAGTGAATATGGCAATAAACAGAATGGCTGCCAGCATAATCACTCCAAGTATAAAGAAATCTTGTGGCCAAAAAGCTTTACCAAACAAAATAAATCTGCCGTCAAAGAAGTCAAACAACATCAACGGTCGTCCATTGACTTTGATAAAAGGAATGCTAAAGAAACCTGCATAATATAATACAGCCAGTATTACTCTTCGATTAAACCATTTTCCTTTGGGTTTGGTAGGTTTGATGTATTTGGAGCTGCCGTCTTCTGATACAGTGGTCAGATGGTCGCGAAAGGATTGATCCCAAACCGGAATCTCTTTGTTATTTAACTCTTCATTCATGTTCACAAACTTTAATCTTTCATTAACTCGCCCTCAGGTTCTTTGGCAGTCATAGGTTTGGTTCCATGAAGTGATTTTACAAAGCTTGTTATCTGTACTATTTGCTTGTCTGAAAAGTTGTTTTTCCAAGCAACCATTCCGGTACCGGGCACACCGTATTTAATGGTTTTGAAAATATCGTTTAATGTATTGCCATGCATCCAATAATCATCTGTGAGGTTTGGTCCAATCATACCTCCTCCGTCTGCGAGATGACAGGCAGAACAGTTATTGACAAAGAAATCCTTGCCTATAGCCAATTCAGAAGCATCTGTAAGTGTGGGGATATTATTTTCATCAACCATATTGCCCGTTTTAGCAAGATATTCTGCTTTGGCTTTTTCTGCTTGAGCATTGGCAATCGCGAGCTCCTCTATTTGCAATGGTGCATTTTTTCCTACAAAATAAACCCACAAATACACTACTGCAAACAACATGCTGAGACGAAATCCCCAAACCCACCAAGGAGGTGTAGGGTTGTCAAGTTCGCGAATACCATCGTAATCATGACCCATGTCAACAGCTGCTTCTGAATCCGCATCAAGGCTTTTGGTTTCATTCATTTTCTCCCACCAAGATTTCCTTGTAATACCTTTTTTGTCGTTTATCTCTTTGATAATAGGCGCAATGGCTTTGTTGATAGACGCAACTAATATGATAACAGATATCACAATCAATAAGAGAATACCGAAGATGGTATAAAAATAACCTGCAGGAATACCTGCAATCAGGTGAATCTCTTCTACTGTGTTTGCGTCATTGGCAAACAAACCCGAAAGGGGCATCAACAGGAATGTAGTTGCTAATACAAAATGCTTTAAATTCTTATTTGTCTTTTTCATTTTCTAATGCGTGTTGTTATTGTTTTGAGAATTAATTTGAGAATCTTCTAAGGGAAGTTGCTTGATTTCGTTGATGGTTTTCTTGCTTTTGGAAAAAATCAAGATGACAGCAAGTATAAAAATAACCATAAACAATATCAGCGTGAATATGGGATATATACTTACACCTTCAATAGATTTCAAGGAATTTATGAATCTCATTTGTTCAATTTATTTTGAATCGCCTAACTCTTTATTTTCTTTTTTTAGGTCTGTTCCAAGTCTTTGCAAGTAGGCAATCAAGGCGACAATCTCTTTGTCTTTTGCCACCTCAATTTTGTCTTTTTTGAGCGAAGCCTGAATTTCAGCCCCTTGCTTATCCATATCATCATTCGCTTGGTTTTCGTAACCGTCAGCATAAGGAATTCCAAGTCGTTTCATAGCTTTTATCATACTGTATGTTTTGCTTTTGTCAATTTTATCATTGAAAAGCCAAGGATAAGCCGGCATGATTGACCCTGCTGAAATGGAGTTTGGTTCTAACATGTGATTGTAGTGCCAACTGTCAGGATATTTGCCGCCAATTCTTTGCAAATCAGGACCGGTTCTTTTGGAACCCCACTGATAAGGATGGTCATACACAAACTCACCTGCTTTTGAATATTCACCATAACGTGCTTCTTCATCTCTGAAAGGTCTAATCATCTGTGAATGACAAGTGTAACAACCTTCACGAATATAAATGCTTCTTCCATAAAGTTCCAATGCAGTATAGGGTTGCACACTACTGATGGTGGGTACGTTTGATTTAATCAAGAAAGTCGGTACCATTTCTACCAATCCGCCAATACCTACTGCAATCAGGGATAGAATAACCATTTGGACAGGTCTTTTTTCAACCCATGTATGCCAATGTTCTTTTACATTGGATTTAACTTCCAACTTAGGCAGAGGCGCAGCCTGAGCCATTTCGTTTTCAATTAATTTGCCGGATTTAATGGTCTTAAATAAGTTGTAAATCATCAAGAAAACCCCTATCAGATAGATAGTTCCTCCTAATGCTCTCAATCCATACATGGGAAGAATTGTATTTACGGTTTCCATAAATTGATATTTCAATGTGCCTTCCGGTGTAAACTGTTTCCACATCAAACTTTGTGTGAATGCAGCCCAATACAAAGGAATCACATAAAAAACTATACCCACGACTCCAATCCAGAAATGCTGATTTGCCATTCTCTTGGAATATAATTTTGTTCCGAATAGACGTGGTATCATCCAATATAACATACCAAAAGCAAGAAATCCGTTCCAGCCCAATGCGCCCACATGCACGTGCGCTATCGTCCAATCTGTATAGTGGCTGATGGCATTTACACTCTTTAATGAAAGCATAGGACCTTCAAAAGTTGCCATTCCATAGCAAGTAAGCGCCACCACAAAGAATTTGAGAATAGCATCCTCGCGAACCCTGTCCCAAGCGCCACGCAATGTCAATAAACCATTCAACATTCCTCCCCATGAAGGTGCAATCAACATGATAGAGAAAACAGTTCCCAAACCTTGCGCCCACTCAGGAAGTGCTGTATAGAGCAAATGGTGAGGACCCGCCCATATATAAATAAAAATTAAAGACCAGAAGTGGATGATAGACCAGCGGTAAGAATACACAGGGCGGTTTGCCGCTTTAGGAATAAAGTAATACATCAATCCCAAGAAGGGTGTAGTAAGGAAGAATGCAACGGCATTGTGCCCATACCACCATTGTACCAATGCATCTTGAACACCTGCATACCAACTTACACTTCCAAAAATTGCATAAGGCATAGCCATTGAATTGATGATATGTAACATAGCCACAGCAACCCAAGTACCAATATAGAACCAAATGGCAACATAAAGATGCCTTTCTCTTCTTTTCAGGATTGTACCCATCATGTTGATACCGAACACAACCCAAAGTAGTGTGATAGCAATGTCAAGTGGCCATTCAAGTTCAGCATATTCTTTTGCTTGCGTAAAACCCATCCAGAGTGTCAAAGCGCCTGCAAGAATGAGCAGTTGCCAACCCCAGAAATGAACTTTGCTGAGTGTGTCCGAAAACATACGGGCTTTGGTTAACCTTTGAAGTGAATAATACACTCCTGCAAAAATGGCATTGCCCACAAAAGCAAAAATCACCGCATTCGTGTGTACAGGACGCATACGTCCGAATGTGGTAGCGGGTAAACCTAAATTAACTTCGGGAAAATATAATGACAATGCAGCCCAAAGACCGGCTAACATTCCGACCACGCCCCAAAGAACAGTGGCATAAGCAAAGTTTCTGACAATCTTGTTGTCGTAGTAAAATGTCTCAAGTCCTGTCGAGACGTTTGTGCTTTTTGTTTCTTCCATTTATTGATTGGTTGTTTTGAGTAATTTGATGAGATATTTCTTTTTCTTGTTTCTGAATGGGGTTGTCAAATAGTATTTTATGAGCAGGAGAAAAGTCATCCTCGAACTGTCCGCTTTTCACTGACCAGATAAAAGCAATCAGGAAAATAATTCCAACTAATAAACTTGCACCCAGCAGAATAATCATTACACTCATGAAAATAGCCTTCTTTTATCAGAATTTATAAGTGTGCAAAAATATCATTTAACTCAGCGAAAACAAGCCGTTGCATTATGACTTTTGTCATGTTTGCAAGCACGTTTTTTTTTTATTTATTAGAGGAGTACTAATTTGATAATGAGTAGTAAGACTAAATTAAAAATTCAGCAACCTGAAAAGTTCTTTTCGGGTTTCCAACTCTTCAAACACACCGCTGTATTCTTCGGTTGTAGTTGTGCTGCTATCATCTTTGATACCGCGAGATGCAACGCATAAATGTTTGGCGTTCACAATGACGGCAACATCAGGCGTGTTGAGTGCTTTTTGCAGTTCGTGTGAAATTTGCATGGTCATACGTTCCTGCACCTGAGGTCTTTTGGCATAATATTCAACAATGCGATTGAGTTTGGAAAGCCCTACAACCTTGCCATTCGGAATATATGCCAAATGAACTTTGCCAAAGAAAGGCACAAAGTGGTGTTCGCAATGGGTGTAGAAATTAATGTCTTTTTCAATTAAAATTTTATTGTATTTAAATTCATTGACAAAATGCATAATCTTGGGTTTGAGATTAGGATTCAATCCCCAAAACATTTCTTTGACATACATTTTGGCAACTCTGTGTGGAGTTCCTTTCAAACTGTCATTGTTGAGGTCTAAACCAAGTGTATTCATTATCTCTCTGAAATGACCTTCGATAATGTGCATTTTTTCTTCATCGGAAAGCTCAAAAGCATCCGGTCTCAGGGGGGTGTTGATATTATTTTCCATTAACTGTTACGATATTTCTGGGGGTTTCGGCAAGTGTAACCGTAAGTTCATATTCGGTTTCGATTTGACTTCTAAGTTTTTGCCAAATAACAGAGGCAATATTTTCTGCGGTGGGATTCAGGTTTTTAAATTCTGGTGTGTCAAGATTCAAATTCTTGTGGTCAAAGGCTTCGGTTATTTCTTTTTCAATCAATTTTTTGAGTTTTCCTATGTCATAGGCAAAACCCGTGAGAGGATTGATTTCTCCCGTTACACTGACATCGAGTTCGTAATTGTGTCCATGAAAATTGGGGTTATTGCATAAACCAAAATAAGTCTGATTTTTTTCATCTGACCAAGTGGGAACATGGAGTCTGTGTGCTGAATTAAAATGTGCTTTGCGTGTTACTGTTGCTTTCACTCGGTGCAAAGGTAAGGATTCGGTAGATACATTTTGATGAAAGCGAGAACTCCGGCTCAGTTCGGGGTTGATGTTGTGTTTTTTTTGGTGGGTTGAGTCAAAAACCAAAGGGCTTATGGATTCTTCTTTCTTTTGGCACAGAGGCAGCACATTTAGTATATTTGCACAACACTAAAACATAGATACTATGAAAACACTATTAAAAACAAGAACTTATGGCTTATATCCCTTGCATTGATTTTGCTTTTTTCATGCAAGAAAAACTCATTCTTTGATGGCACATTTGAACTTAGCGGTACGGTTAGAGATGAACTGACGGGCAAGCCCATTGCTAATGCTGATGTGAGAATAATTGAACGAGAAAGAGGCTGGATGGTTGGCTATGCAGGCAAATTGGTTGGCTCTCAAATAGCCAATAAGAAAGGAGAGTTTGTTATTTCTTTTCCTGCCAAAGAGGAAGGTTTTTCTTATGAAATTGTTGCTACAGAAAATAACAAATATTTTGAAGACAATACACCTCCCTGGGTGGAATTTACCAAAACAGGCAAAGGCAGGCAGGATATTACGCTGATGCCTTACGGATATCTAACTTTTATTATTAAAGGGAATAAGGGAGGATATAGATTGAAAATAAATGGAATTTCAAATCATTATTTTTCAAATTCTGACACATTGCAAACCGTAAAAAAAACACCAAAACTAAATACCGGTATTTATTATTTTGTTTATGATGTTAATAATGAGTTGCTTTACAATAAGATTGATACGGTTCTTATCCCCCCCCCCCCCCGACACTGCTTATCATCTAATCGAGTTTTAACTAAATATATCACTATGAAACATCTACACATTACATTATTTATAGCGTTCACGTTTATTACAAACACATACAACGCACAAGCGCAATCTCCTCCAGACAGTTCTTCCGGACTGCAAGAGGTCATTGACTGGACATTCGCCCCTTTGGACACCTCTCAACTTTTAACCACCGGGCTTTTGATGGATAAAGGCATGATGGATTCTTCCTTCTTTCCATACCTTTGTCGTAACAAAACACTACTGCTATGAACAAAAACAATCTTATCATATTGATTTTCAGCTTTTTAGTAGCCTTTCTCCCAAGCTGCAAGAGAGAAACCCCAATAATCTTTAAAAAACCGGGGCGACCCACCGAGTTGCCTCCCATTACCACGGAAGGCAAAAACACCTTTGGCTGGTTAGTGGATGGAGAACTGCTTGTGCCTTACCCTAGAAAAGCTATAAAAGATAATTTCGTAAAATTTTACTATGGAGTAAAATGGGCAGATTTAGAGGGAACATTACAAGTTGGTGGTACTATGGAAGGAGAGACAGGTTATGAATCGAGAACAGTTAGCTTATATCTTCCTAATCGTGTTTTTAATGAGGGTGATTATGTTTTGTTCACGGACTCTAATACTCTTACAGGTCCAAGACTTAATGAGGTAACTCTTTATATTACAGACAAATCAGGTAATGTAACTTTTAGTTCATGGAGGGTTTATAATCCGGATTGTGGTCGTATTAAAGTATTAAGGCTTGATACGTTTGAAAGAATTATAGCAGGAACCTTTTATTTTGATGCTGTCAACAAGGATGGAGATACCATAAAAGTAACAGACGGCAGATTTGATTTAAAATATTAACCAACTAAAAACTTATACATTATGAAAACTAAACTAATACCCTTACTCTCATTATGTTTTCTCCTTGTTTTCTCATCACTTCGTTGCAACAAAGATGACGATGGTGTTTTTAAACAAAAACGCCCCACAGAACTTCCCCCCATTACAACAGAAGGCAATAACACCTTTGGCTGCTATGTGGACGGAGAACTGCTTGTGCCTTACCCTAGAAAAGCGATAAAAGATAATTTTGGAGGCTTTTATTACTCAGGGAAGTGGGGCATAGAGTATCATGGTACATTTGATATGTTTGCTACCATGTATGGTATTCAAGAACGTGAAAGAAAGGTTGTTAACATCAGGTTAGACAGAAGAATCTTTGATGTGGGAGAATATTTACTATATAGCGACTCACTTAGAAATGGTAATACTCTTATAACCCAATACAATAATGCAAGTTTGAGAGTTTATGATGAATCTGGTTCTAGGGTATTTGAATCATGGAGAGTTCCCAACCCCAACAGTGGTCGCCTAAATATTTTGCGGCTTGACACGCTAAACCGAATTATGGCAGGCACCTTTTACTTTGACGCTGTCAACAAGGAGGGAGATACTATAAAAGTAACAGACGGCAGATTTGATTTGAAATATGCATATTAACTTAAAAATAATAAATCATGAAAACTAATCCAATATACTTATTTTCATTGCTCTTACTCCTTGTTTTCTCATCACTTCGTTGCAACAAGGATGACGATGGTATCTTTAAACAAAAACGCCCAACAGAACTTCCACCGATTACCACAGAAGGCAAAAACACCTTTGGCTGCTTAGTGGACGGAGAACTACTTGTACCTTACCCTAGAAAAGCGATAAAAGATAATTTTGAGGGCTTGTACTATTCTGGAGTATGGGGAGATGAGCATCACGGCTCATTTCACATGTTTGCAGCTATGGATGGTATTCAAGGACATGAAAGCAAGGTAATTAATATCAGATTATTTAATAGAGTATTTGATGTAGGAGAATATTTATTATTTAACGACTCTCTTAATAGTGGTAATACTAATACAACTGATTATAATAATGCAAGTTTGAGAGTTTATGATGAGAAAGGAAAATCAACTTTTGAATCATGGAGAGTTCCCAACCCCAACAGTGGTCGCCTAAATATTTTGCGGCTTGACACGCTAAACCGAATTATGGCAGGCACCTTTTACTTTGACGCTGTCAACAAGGAGGGAGATACCATAAAAGTAACAGACGGCAGGTTTGATTTGAAATATTAACTAACTAAAACATATACATTATGAAAAATAAATTGACCAAACTGACAGTATGCATCTCGCTCTTTTTAGGGCTGCTGATTCACGCAAACGGACAAACCCCCTATGCCTACGAAGAGGATGACCCTGTGGGGGATTACACCGAATGGTTGGATTCCGTGTTTATGAATGTGAACATGGATGGACTGAGTACAAACCTGCTGATTGACAGGAGCCTCGGTATTCACAACCCCGCTCTTTATGACGGGTTTTCTATAGGTAATAACGTAAGTCCTTATCTGTTTGAGGGGCTGTAAATACCCTGTATATGTCCTGCACGGATACGCTGAACCCTCTTGTGGACTGGGAATACAATGTGGAGCCTGTGTGGAAGCTGAACAACAGCTATTTTTCAGCAAACATAGGGCTGCTGTTTTTTGATTACGACCGTGTAAAGCCCCATGCGCTTGACAGCGGTTTGCTGATAAGTGACGGGCAGTACCTGTACGACCCTGTTCCTGCCATAGGAAATCCTTTTGAAAAACAAGAACTTATGGCTTATTTCCCTTGCATTGATTTTGCTTTTTTCCTGCAAGAAAAACGAACCTTTTGACGGCACGTTTGAACTTAGCGGTACGGTTAGAGACGAACTGACGGGCAAGCCCATTGCTAATGCTGATGTGAGAATAATAGAAAGAGAACGAGGCTGGATGGTTGGCTATGCCGGCAAATTGGTTGGCTCTCAAATAGCCAATAAGCAAGGCGAGTTTGTAATTTCTTTTCCTGCCAAAGAGGACGGTTACTCCTATGAGATTGTTGCTACAGAAAATAACAAATATTTTGAAGACAATACACCTCCCTGGGTAGAATTTACCAAAAAAGGTAAAGGAAGGCAAGATATTACGCTGATGCCTTACGGGTATCTAAAACTTCATATTAAAGGGAATAAGGGGGGATATAGATTGAAAATAAATGGAATTTCAAATCATTATTTTTCAAATTCTGACACATTGCAAACCGTAAAAAAAACACCAAAACTAAATGCCGGTATTTATTATTTTGTTTATGATGTTAATAATGAGTTGCTTTACAATAAGATTGATACGGTTCTTATCCCCCCTCCCCCCGACACGGCTTATTATCTAATAGAGTTTTAATTTAAAAAAATAAAAGACATGAAAAAATTAAGAATCAAATTATTAGTAATCTTACTTTTTGGGGTGCTACTCACCAGTTGCAAAAAAGACCTGCCCTACGATGACGATTATGAAGTAAGCGGGTACGTGTTGGACGAACTGACTGGCAAACCTATTGCCTATGCCACCGTGGGTGTGTTACAAATAAGCCGAGAAGATTTCTTGGGCTGGGGAGCGAAAACAGTAGCGAGTGGCACAGCAGACAGCACAGGATATTTTAAGTACCATTTCCACGCCAATGAAAACGATAACCTCTACGAGCTGGTAGCACGAAAAGATGACCACTACTTTGAAAAGTCCAATTTTCCCGATATATCCTTTAACAAGAATGGTAAAACTACCCAAAATGTAACCCTTATGCCACATGGTTACCTGACCTTAGTTATTAAGGGAAATAAGGGAGGATGGACAATTGGTGGTATTGGTCAATATCGATTTTATAGAGGAGTTGACACATCTGTAACTCTTTATGAAACACCAAATCAAAATAGTGCTGTAAATTATGTTGTGAGAAATGAACAAGATAGTATTATTTACACTAGTTTAAATACAATCTTAATCCCCCTCCCCCCCCGACACGGCTTATTATCTAATAGAGTTTTAATTTAAAAAAATAAAAGACATGAAAAATCTATTACACATTATAGCAGCTTACTTTGTTTTGCTAGCTTCATTCAGCTTAAAAGCACAAACCCCACCGGGTAGTAGAGCTAATCTCAAAGAGATTATGGATTGGATTTATGCACCCATTGATAATTCTCAGTATATAAGCACAGGCTTATTGATGGATAAAGGCATGATGGATTCTTCTTTTTTTCTCGCATACCGACCAATGGCTCATAGACAGCAGAAGCCTTGCAGACGGTTTGTATTTTGTCCGAATAACAACAAGTAAAACAACCATTACCAAACAAGTCAGGATTTTGAGATAGAGCAACAAAAAAGCGGCTTTTTGAGCCGCTTTTTTGTTTTAAAACCAATGTGTTATTAAGCTGATTGCGAATTGAGTTTGTCTAATACAGACATCACTTCTCTTACATGCCCTGCAGACTCTTCCAACAATGCTTTTTCTTCAGCATTTAATTTTAGTTCAATAATTTTCTCAATACCGTTTTTGCCAAGAATAACCGGTACACCCAAGTAAATGTTATTCATGCCATACTCGCCTTGTAACCATGCACAAACAGGGAAAATCCTTTTCTGGTCGCGAACAATCGCTTCTACCATTTGTGCAGCAGATGCACCGGGTGCATACCATGCAGAAGTACCCAGCAGATTGACAATTTCTCCACCGCCTTTTTTAGTTCTTTCAATGATAGCGTCCAGCTTGTCTTTGGCAACCAGTTCGGTAACGGGAATACCGGCTACGGTTGTGTATCTGGGAAGTGGAACCATGGTGTCGCCATGTCCGCCCAACAACAAGGCTTGAATGTCTTTCGGAGAGCAGTGCAGTTCAGAAGCTAAGAATGCTCTATATCTTGCAGTGTCAAGGATTCCCGCCATTCCAAAAACTTCATGAGCAGGTTTTTTAGATGTTAAATATGCGCAATAGGTCATGACATCCAAGGGGTTAGAAACCACAATGATTTTGGCTTTAGGCGAATATTTGATTACATTTTCAGTAACAGTTTTTACAATACCTGCATTGGTAGAAATAAGGTCATCACGAGTCATGCCGGGCTTACGGGGCAAACCGGAGGTGATTACCACCACTTCTGAGTTGGCTGTTTTTGAATAATCATTCGTAGAGCCTGTAACTCTTGTGTCATAGAGGTTTACGGGAGCACATTCCCAAATGTCGAGCGCTTTTCCTTCGGCAAAATTTTCTTTGATGTCTAATAGAACTACTTCGCTCACAATGTCTTTTTGAGCCAAAACATCTGCGCAGGTTGCACCCACATTTCCGGCTCCGATTACACTAACTTTCATAATATTTTATTATAATTTTGATTGATTAAAAATTTCGACCGCAAAGTTACATTTATTATTACTAAAATGATTGATAAATCACGCTCTGCTTACAATTAAATGAAGTAAGAAATACCCGAGTTGGTGGTTAAGCTATGGTTATCTTTGTTATGCCAGGTCGTTTTGTCTTACAAGTCTGTCTGTATTTTGTCAGTTTCAATGGTACTTATTTGTTAAGAAATGCAGAATACATCCAAACCAATTTTTCTTGTGCCCGGATATAGTCACTCATGAGAGCATTTGTCCCCTCGTCTTCAGCGTCTGCGGATAGCACAAGTATTTCTCTTTGCAAACTAATCACTGTCTGAAATGAGTTGAGAATGTCAGCAACAGCTTTAAGTCCGTCCGAAATCTGATTGCTTTCAGAAATTTTTGAAACCTTCTTGTAATCAGAATATTTATGATTGGGCGTGTGTCCCAAAGTCAATATTCTTTCTGCAACCTCGTCAATTTTGATAAGTAAGTCATTATACAACTCTTCAAACTTTAAATGCAGTTCAAAGAATTTCTCTCCCTTAATATTCCAGTGAAACCCTCTCGTGTTTTGATAAAAAATGGAATAGTTTGCCAACAACTCATTTAGCTTGTCCGCTAAATGCTTGGACTTTGTGCTGTCAAGTCCGATTGCGTTTATTTTCTTCATCTTTGTATTTTTTGACAAAGGTAGAATTTAAATTAGTGTCAGAAAATGAATTCGTTCATGTCGCACTATGCTTGGATATAACGTCCTGCAGCTTGGCGATGTGGCGGATTTCAAGGCACTGACCTTTGAATTTTGCACTATCGTAAGCAAAAGCCATTTTCAGTTTTTAAATTTATACAAAAGTTAAGAAATGGCTTTTGCGGATTTGAAAAACTGCCGTTCAAATTACGCCTTCACCCGCCATTTTGCCAAACCGCTGTACCTGTTGCACGACTCAAAAGTAAAATAAAAATTAGAGTACAAAAAATGTCATAACAATTTGATAGTTAGTTAATTATGTATATTTTTGCACCATGCAAGGACATAAAAAATTCAATCCGCAACTCTTTTACGAACTCAGCTTAGACGGCTTGGTTCCTCAAGACAATTTCTACCGCAAAATAAACCGTGAATTAGAGTTTGGATTTTTATATTCCGAAACCAAAAAATACTATGGTACAGAAGGTCAGCAGAGCATTTATCCGGTAGTTTTCTTTAAGATATTATTAGTTGGCTTTTTGAACAATATCAACAGCGACAGAGCTTTGCTTCGCTATTGCAGCAACTGCTTGGATGTGCGTTTGTTTCTGGGTTACGACTTGAATGAAGAGTTGCCTTGGCATTCCACCATATCAAGAACAAGACAGCCAATAAACATGTATTGATGGCAGCTTTAGCCTACAACCTGAAAAAACTATTGAAATTTGTGCCTAAAAAAGTCCGGAGCAATGCCCAAGAATTAGAAGTTCCGCAAGGAATATTCGGGTGTATTCAAAACACGCTGCTCCAAATTGAAATAAGTCTTTTTAGCGCCACTCAAAAACACAGCTATTTTTCTCTGCTCCTCAACTAAACCTTGCTTAAATCGCTTCTAATAAAGCCGTTTTTTAGGCGTTTTCACTTTTAGTTTGAAGAAAGAGGTGGTTGTGCAACGGTTACCCGTGTTAGCGGTAGTTATTTTTGTTTTAAATATATATGTCTAATATTATTCACTCCACTATCTCTCTCGTCAATGTCAAATTTTTTGATGTCTTTTATTAATGGAAGTAATTTGGTAAATCCATAATTTCTTGGGTCAAAGTCTGGTTTCTTTTTAAGAATGTAGTTTCCTAAACTACCCAAAAATGTCCAGCCTGTTTCGTCAGCCAAATCGTTAACACTTTCTGTTATTATTCTAATTGTTTCACTATCTACTTTACTGATAGGTTCTTTCTTCTTCGGCTTGGCAATTGGTTTTGTTGTAGCTTTTGATTCAGCGGCCACTGTTTTAAGAATTTCTAAATAAATAAATTTATCACAAGCCGAAATAAATGGCTGTGGCGTTTTCTTTTCACCAAAGCCTATAACTGTCATTCCAGCCTCTCTTAGTCTTGTCGCTAATCTCGTAAAATCACTGTCGCTGGAAACAATACAAAAGCCATTTACTTTTCCTGAATACAAAATGTCCATAGCGTCAATTATCAATGCACTGTCGCTAGAATTTTTACCAGTAGTATAACTATATTGTTGAATTGGGGTGATTGCATTTTCTAAGAGAACATTTTTCCAGCCCGAAACAGTAGACTTAGTCCAATCTGCATAAATTCTCTTTATTGTTGGTGTTCCGTTTTTTGCGATTTCAGCAAGCATTTCTTTTACGTTCGAATAAGGAACATTGTCTGCGTCAATTAATACTGCAAGTTTATCTTCTGTCATGTGTTAATGTTTTTTGTCGTCTGTTATAATTCTGACTAACGTTTTTTTATTGTTGTTCATAATCAGGTTGTTGCCAATCCTAAGTCTTGATTAGTGAGTTCAAATTTAGTGATTTGTTTTCGGATACGCTTCACTAAACCGAGTTTTCTTTTTTCGTCAAGGAACAGGTAATCTGTTGGTGGTTTATAAGGCATATTTTTCACCACCATATTCCAAAGTATAACGGCAAGTTTTCTGGCAGTTGCACTCACGGCTACGGTTCTGTTTTGCGGTAACACACCCTGTTGAAGAAGTTGGACAGTGTGTGTCTTTGAGATTTCCTATTGCATTGGCTGCATTGCGAAGAGCAATTTTAAGTCTGTTGCTTCCTTTTGGTGTTTTGGAACTGAGCAGTTTTCCCCGCTTTTACTTTATTGTTCGGTGCAAGTCTTAACCAACTTGTAAAATGCTTTGCTGTTTCAAACTTATGAAAACCTTCGTCCTATTTCACTGATGATGCTTAGGATAGTTGCGTGGCTCATTCCTTCAATACTCATCAAATCAACTCCGCCAAAATATTGGTAAGCAGTTTGATTCAGGTCTATTCCTTTAATGGCATTTTTATTGATTCTTTGTGAGTTTTATCTGTGGTTTTGAGTTTTTTTCTTCTCAGGGTCGGTGTTGATTTGTTGTTTAAGGAAGGTCTGATTTGTTTATCACATTCAGCGATTTTCTTTTGGTAAAACTGATACGATTCCAACTCCTGTTTCAAGCCAAATAGATAATCTTCCCTGTTGTTTCCTTTTAAGGCTTTGGCAATTTCCTCTTCGATTTTTCACTGCCGTGTCGGTGGTCTGATAATTTTTCAGGGTCGAGATTGCCTTGGCAGATGTCGGTATGATTGCCATTCCGGTAAGTCCGCAAATATCATTGACCACTACATCCAATCGGAAGTTGAGTATTTTGATACTTCTGCATTTTGTGCGATGCTTCGCTGCCAGAGTGTGCTATTTTGTGTTCTTGACGGCAATAGGTGCGCAATTTTCGGTAGTTTCATCGGGCAGAAACTGCTTGTGAGTAAACCTATACTATGCAGTTTTTGAATCCACCGGGCATTTCATCGGTCTTTTTGCCCTTGATGTTTTTGGTGAATCGCTACTGCAAGGTCACTTCAAAACCGTGCTTAATAAGTTCTACATACAGATTTTGCCAATAATTGCCTGTGCTTCCATTGCCACCGAAGTAACTTCCGTGTTCTTTTTCAGGTGCAAACAGATGTCGGTTAAATCATCGGCATATACGCCAAATTCCTTAACATCTTCGAGAGCTTGCCCAACAGCCACATAGTGGCTTCTGCTCCCAATGTCAATGCCTGCACAATGTAGATGGATAATGTCCATTTCCATTTTTTTCTTTGCCATTTTCTTTTTTTAATTGGTTAATAAAAATGGCTCAAAGAGAATGTATATTTGCACTGAAAATTATTCTGAACGGGGTCTTCGCCAAGGCGAGCCACCACTGAAATTATCACCAAGTCCGAATTGCGAGTTCGGACTTTTTACATTCCAACCAGAATGACGCACGAGCTTCAAAGCACCAATGCTTAAAAGGGTCTTTCAATGAGCCGTGGCAAATTTAACAAGAGTTGTTGTCGGGTGGCACTCCCGTTAGCACGAGAAATTATTTTCTTGCGGAAAAATGGGGAATGACCGCCAACGTTTTCGGGCTTTGCGTTCGGGCGGGTTTCGGAGCACTTCACTGTCACCCAGCACAAAAGTTTGATAGGTGTCTCGTCCTAAAAAAAGTTTACAGTTTGTGTTGCTAAATCCTGATACAAGTTTACAATAATATTTACATCCTGTCATGGGTTTACAAAATTAGTTTTTTGATAGGATTTCCAAAGTCTATTAAACTTTCGTGTATGGGTTTTAAAAACATGGTTTGGGGTTTGATTTTCTAAACTCAAATGAGGTCTTTTTTGGTTGTAAAGTTGAATAGTTTGAGCCAAAATAGCTTTAGCTTGAGCCATGTTTTTAGGGTTGTATTGGTAAAGGTATTCTTCTTTTAAAATTCCATTTACTCTTTCAGCGTAGGCATTGTCTGTGGGTTCGCCTGACTCGGTCATGCTTATTTTGATGTTGTTTTCTAGGAGCTTGGCTACATATTCGGCAGAGCAGTATTGAGAGCCTCTGTCTGGAGTGATGGATGATGTGGGCGGTTTGATGGGGTTTGTAGCAGATAGCCATATTTAAGGCTTCCAGACTTGATTGAGCTTTTAGGTTATTATCCAGGCTGTATCCGTTGATTTTACGTGAACGCACATCGGTTATCAAATCAATGTAAAAGGTGTGGTTGCCGGATTTTAATAAGTGATGTCACTAACCCAAAGGTGGTTTATGGTGGTTCGCCTCATGTTTTTTACAAGGTTTTGGCCACTTGCGCATCCAGTGTTTAGAAAAGGTTACTTGTACCTGTCTTTTTCGTTTTTTAACAAGCATTTTGTGATGCCCCAGAAGGTCAAACAGAGCATCTCGCTCTAATGTAATTTGATGTTCATGGAGGAAAGGGTACAGCAAAAACCATGAGTTTTCTTGGTACCCAATCGTGGATGTTCTTCCCGAATCATTTTACCTGTTACAGTAGAATCATTTTCGTTGTGGAAACTTTTATGTTCTTTTGTTCTAAAATGCCGGATAGAACGATTGCCTCGAAACACCAAATAACCGACAATAATCGCTTAGGCTATGTTGCGAATAGGTCATTTTCATCTCAAGGATTACTTGGTGTCTGACTTTTTTAAGATAGGGATATTCATTTCATTTTCAGCCTTTTCTATCACTTCCAGCATTGTTTTACTTCTGCACGCAGTTTTTCTTGTGTTAGTTTGGCTTCCAGCTCTTGATTTTTTTTCTGAAGCGCTTTGTTTTCAAGCTCCAATTTGCCCGCTCTTTCTTTTTTAAATGATGTTCTTTCACGAAGCCAAGGTAAGGCGTTTTTGCAAAAGGATCTACAATTCCAAATTTTCGCATCCAACGGGTAATGGCACTGTCTGCTTTAATACCGTACTTTTTTTGAATTGATTCTTTGGAAGCGTTACCATCCAAATACTCTGCAATAACTTTTCTTTTGAATTCGTCATCGTGAAAAGTAAGCGTTCTTTTTTGCTTTTTAAACAACTGATTTTCTGTTTTTTTGTCTGTCATAGTTTACTTTTTTAAAGGTTAAAATGTGTAAACTTATTTCAGGACAAGACAAGAAGTACAAAGCTTGATTAAACCACTGAACCCGCTTTTTTGCCAAACGCATGTTAGCACCAGTGCTTCCTTGTCTGCCGTGGTTTGTCGGTCTATTTGTTGTTGTCATTTTCATTGTCTTTTGTCGTGCGGTGGGGCATTTTTTAAAATTTCTTTTTCTCTTGGGTTGGCTTTGCAAGCTCTTTGACAAAGCTTTGGTCTGTGCCTGGGCTTGCGGGGCTTTGGCAATGTGCTTGCAAAATACGTGGGCTTGTTGTTAGTATGTCCATTCTCCGTGGCTTACTGGTAAACGATTTAATTCTTCTCTATAAAATTTCCATTGGGGCATATGCTTTTCCATTAGTGAAAGAAATCTGTCGTTGTGATGTCTTTCCAATAGGTGAATGAGTTCGTGAACGATAATATATTCCAAACAGTGAATCGGCTTTTTTGCTAATTCAAGGTTTATCCAGATTCGTTTTTTCTCAATGTTGCAGGTTCCCCATTTGGTTTTCATTTGTTTTACTTGCCAGTCCGCAACGGTTACACCAATTTGCTGTTGCCATTTGTCAATAAGTGGTTGAACGAGTTTCTTTAATTCTGTCCTATACCATTCGTTGAGAATGGTTTGTTTCTGTTCCGTTGTCGTGTTGGGTCTTACTAATAAATCAATGTAGGTCTTTGTCTTTAGTTCAACTTTGGCAGGTGCATCGTTTTCGGTAATTCTCAACAAGTAGCGTTTCCCTAAAAAGTAATGGCTTTCCCGTTCTTTGTATTGTCTGGGTGCTTGTCTGTCTTGTGCTTCAAAGTTGCGTTGGTGTTTACGTATCCAACTGATTTTTGAAATGGCAAAAAGTTTTACCGCTTCATCATTTACTCGCAAGGGTGCAGCAATACGAACCCTGCCTGTTGGCGGATAAACAGCCAAGTGCATATTCTTGATGTCTTTGCGAACAACATCAATACTTAGATTGGAAGTGATATGTAAAACCTTTACTTCTTCCATTGTTTACTTGTATTCTCTTTGTTGTTTAATCACTTCAAAAATGGGGTCTAACTTTTCTGCCTTGTCGTATTCTTCCAATACTGGTTTTACAACCTTATTTTTCAAATGCTTTTCTTTAGAAAGTGTTCCTTCCCAATCATCGTGTTTGCCATAAATCACGGCACTGTCCATCGCAATGGTGCATTGTTCGTCTCGGTCAAGATTGTCATACAATGCCCGTTTGGCTTGGGTGTTGATGCTTGACGGATATTCGTTACTGGTTTCGGGCTTTTTGATTTTTACCGCCAGTTTTACAATCTCTTCTATGTATTTCTCGTAGGCTTCCGCTTCTTCATTGCGGAGTTTAATGAGTTCGTCCAACAGCACACTCATTTTCTCGTAATAAATCGGGTTGGTCGGACTTTCTTCTATGATTACTTTTCGCAAGTTGTTCTCAATGGTTTCTGCCATCGCTTCTTTGTTCTTCTTGATATTCTCAGGAAGTTTATCCAAAGCTCCTTTTCCGTCTTTCACCAACAATTCCACCAAACTGAAATCATCAAAAGCTGACACTTTTTTGCTTTCTTCAGCAGCAATGTAACTGTCAATCAAATGCCGCATTGCAGGTTCGTATTGTTTCAAATCCACCCAGTCGCCACTGGCTAACTGGATTTCCTTTCGAACATTTTCAAAGTGTTTGATTTCCTCTTTTATCTTCTCGATTTGAGCCGCAGCGTAGCCCGCTTCTTCCATTTCATCGGCTATGTTAGCATAAGCTCTGATTAATGAAATAACGGCCTTATACAAAGCAACTCGTTTGGGTTCGGTGTCTTTCAGGTCTTCTTTGATTTGCGGATTTCCGCAGAAGAAAGCAATGTATTGTTGTGTACCTTTTGGTGGAACTACATCTTCGCATAAGCCTCTGATGGTTTCCAAGGCATCGTCCAAGCGTTCTTTGCCTTTTGCCAAGCGGTCAGAAAGCAAGCCTTCTACATCTTTTTTGTCGTAATCTTCAAAGGCTTTGGAAGTAAAATCCTTGTAGGCACTTTCCAGACTGCCGAACAAATCTTTATAGTCAATGATGTAGCCGTAATCTTTATCATCCCCATCCAAACGGTTTACACGGCAAATGGCCTGAAACAAACCGTGGTCTCGCATACTTTTATCTATGTACAAATAGGTGGCACTAGGTGCATCAAAACCTGTGAGCAGTTTGTCCACCACAATCAGCAGTTTCATTTGGGCAGGTTCGTCAATGAAGCGCTTTTTTACTTCGTCTTCAAAGTCTTCGGGAGTTTTGCCGTTGAGCATTTTTTGGTAAATGTCATACTGCATCAACTTTTCGGTGTAGCCTTCGCCTTCGCCTTTAATGTCGCTGTGCGAAGGGGCAAATGATGTAACGATAGCACAACGGGTAAATCCTGAATCCTGAAACAACTGATAAAAGCGGCAAGCGTTGTAAATACTATCCGAAACCAAAATGGCGTTACCTCTACCGTTTTGCAAGCGTTCACGGGTTTCCATATCCAGCAGAATATCGGCAACGATTTTCTGCAAACGCCCTACTGAACTGAACACCTTTTTCATTGTGCCCCATTTTTGTTTCAGTTCGGTTTTGGCAAAATCGGTCAAGCCTTTTGTTTTGCTATCAAACCAGGCGTCAATCTTATCCAGTGAAGTGATTTTCTGCTCAATGTCACGGGCTTCATAACGCAAATCCAAAACAACACCGTCTTTTACGGCTTCATCAAATTTGTAGGTATGAATGTATTTGCCAAAAATTTCAATGCTCTTTTGTTTGTCGGCTTTCATTAGTGGCGTTCCCGTGAAACCAATGAACAAGGCATCTTCACCCAAAATCTTCCGCATTGCTTTGTTCAGGTCTCCGCTTTGGCTTCGATGACATTCATCTACAAATACATAAAACTCGCCTTTGGGTTTGAAATCTTTGGGCAAACTGTTTTTAAGTTCTTCCAGATAGCTGTCGTAGTCAGCTTCTTCTTTGTTGCCGAATTTGTGAATGAGTGAACACAACAACCACGGGGTAGTGGCATTGAGTTTTTCAATCAAATCGGCTCCGCTTTTGGTGCGAAGTATGTGCTCATCTACGCCTTTGAAAACTTTTTCTATTTGCTTATCCAGTTCGTCACGGTCGGTGATGATGAGCACACGGGCATTGGGGTTAAACTCCCGAATCCACTTGGTAAGCCACACCATTGTTAAACTCTTACCACTGCCTTGCGTGTGCCATATAATACCGCCTTCGTGGTTGCGGATGCTTTCTTGTGCGGCTTTGATACCGAAATACTGATTGGGGCGGCAAAATTTCTTTTGCCCACGGTCAAACACTACAAAATCGTGCAGGATTTCAATGAGCCTTTCTTTACCCAACATTTCAATGATGTTCTTGTCGAGCAGGTTTTCTGCTTGGGATGCTTGTTCCCTGATGGGCTTGGCCAGTTCCAGCAGGTAAGTATCGTTGGGGTTAAATTCTTCATTGACCTCTTTCCATTTCAGGTAATACTTTTCAGGGGTGTCAATGGCTGCATACCGCAATCCTTCCACATCTTGCCCTGCCATCACTAACTGAATGGTGGTGTAAAACGGTTTGATGAAGAGATGCTTTTGGTTGTCGTTGTTTTGGCGAATACCTTCCGAAACAGAAACCGTGCTCCGTTTCAATTCCAATACGCCAAGGGCAATGCCGTTAATGTACAGTACTATATCGGGGCGTTTGTTGTGCTGCCCTTTGATGGTTACTTCTTCGGCTATGGCAAAATCATTTTCAAGCGGATTTTTCCAGTCAATCAGGTAAACGGTTTCTTTGTTTTGACCTGCTTCTTCTTTTACATTGATACCATAACGTAGTGCAGCATATACATTTTTATTGGCCTGATACAGGTCGTCATTGGTATTGATGGTAGCAATTTTTTTAAACTCATACAGCACCTTGCCAATCAGGTTTTCGCTGTGTCCTTTTTTGGTAAGATAAGCCGTGAGCAAAGCTTCATCTATATTGCTGTTGTCTTCTTCTTTTTCAAGATTACCCAAATAATCATATTTTAAAACTTCCTTGAAAAGCTTGACTACACGGTTCTGGGTGGCACGTTCTATTTGTCCTACTTTGCTCATTTCTAATTATGTTTTAATCGGTAATTCAATGCCTATTTTGAAAAACCTTTTGTATTCTTTTTCTTCTTCAATTTTGAAATTATCACCTGTAAAATCTATTCGGTTTGCTCCCTGATTAGAGTAAATTACAAGGCAGTCGATTACCTTATCATCTTCAATTTCCAAAAACTTGTAAATCTTATTCAGTCTTGCGTAACCGCTTATTTGTCTAATGTCTTCGGTGCTAATATTGCCGTTTTGGTATTTTGGTTTGTATTTAGCATCCACCACCATTTTTGTTGAACCATCATTGCTGTTTACAATAAAATCGGGCTCCAGATAATTGAATTTTTGATGATAGGTTACTTCTTTATGATGCGTAAACCGTTCTTTCAGTTTTGAAAATACATACAACTCAAACAGTTTACTCATATCAATCCAAAATGGTGGAGTATTGATTGTGGTAGAATTGGCTGTTGAAATGTTGTACCCGTATCTTCTTAAAATATGCTTCGCAAATTTTAATGCTTGCTCATATTCTTTATAAAGTTTGTTCGGTTTGATGCTTTTCAGTTCTTCAATGTTTACTTCGCTATCTACATTGAGAAAAGCGGGTTGTATATAATTTACTAATCCATTTAATGAAGAAAGTTCAACGCCTTTTAAATTTTCCATTGCTGCTATGGAAAACGCCAATGCTTTTTTCAAAACTTTGTTTTCAGTGCTATTAATACCAAACTCTGAGTATTGGCAATAACTATAAAGCATTTTATTATTGAAATGATTTTTCTTGATAGTTTCGTTGATCAAGATTTTGCCTTTCACTTTTGCATTTAGATTTTTTGTAACCGTGTAATACGATTTTTTTAATCCCTTTTGCACAATCTTTTTAAGGATGTTGATGTATTGAATAAGAAGTAAAGGCGTTAATAAATCTTGTTTTTGCTCAATGGCAATACTGGGCTTCTCAAAGTTGATTTCACAAAGTTGGTCTAAGTGGTTATAGTTTTCAGGCTCTTTCAATACATCAAAAAGCATTTTTACATAATTCACCTCTGAAGTATCATCATCCAGCTTTGGTTTTACATAAATCGGCAGTTCATTTTCCACAATCCAGTCAACACCTACGAAGTAGGATGTTTCAAAGCGATAGGGATTGGTTTCATCTTCGGTGTATAGGATTTTAAAGCAGTATGCTTTGTTTTCGCCACGCTGTATGGATTTGCTGTAATGCTGATTATTTAACGCAGCAGCAAAGCGTTCAATATCATCTATTGACCTTGGATTTCTATAGCCATATTGTTCGCTAAGTACAATCATTTTCTATAGTGTGTTAATAATGGTTTCTGCACTTTTTTTCAAAATACCATCTTTTACATACTCTTTCAGAATGGGAACAATTTCATATTTCTTCCTCAACGAAAAATCGCCTTCGCCTTTGATAAAATAGCTATGCCCTAACCACACATCTTCGGGTCGGAATTCTTCTGATAAATGCTCAGACAGTTTTAGTTCAACCGTATTGTCTTGCAAATACTCGTCAAGGTTTTGTATAAATAAAGCTGAAACATTTTTGAATAATTCCAATTCAAACGAATCGCCTTCTAACACTTTTGGCAATACATCAATAAATGCAAAACGTCTTCTTATAGCATAATCAATATGCCCAACACTTCGGTCGGAGGTATTCATTGTTCCAATGATGTACAAGTTAGGTGGAATAACGAGTGTATTATCATCGTCTATCGGGTACATACTTTCTACTTTTTCACCTCTGTATTCCAAAGCATAAATCAATTCACCCAAAACGGCAGGCAAATTGGCTCTGTTTATTTCATCTATGATGAGTACAAATATTTTCTCAGGAATACTTTCAGATGTTTCGATGGGTTTTAAGTTGTTGTCAGCAATATATTTTTTGAACAACTTTAAGATTTCAAGCCAATAGGTTGATAAACTTTTTGCAGTTTTGGTTAATTCCGGGTTGTCTTTTATTTGTCTTCTTGTTGTGGTGTCAGCCAAATACATTTTTATTATGTCCGAAACAGGAACACCACCATCCACTTCCCAAGCATCGGAATTGTATCGAATACTGTTTTCAGTAATACGATTGATATATACTTTGCCTGTAATCATTAATTTTTCATCCTTTTCCTCGATTTGTTCGGCAAGAAAATCTTTAAAATCTTCCAACGTTTCTTTTACCCAGGTTTCTCTTGCCACTTTCTCTTTCGGCTCAGTGGCTGCTTTCCAGTTCTTATAGGCTTCTTTGGCAAAGTCCGCCAATAGTTTATCCTTTGTGACGTAATTTATTTGTATTCCCTTGCTTTCGGCCACAATACCTCTTACAAAATCTTCATAGGAATAGGCAGGATGAAACTGAATAAGCTTGAATTGCTCAGTTTCTTCTAATCTCTGTTTTTGTTTTTTCTTATCATCGGTAATGTCATTAAAAATTATTTTTTCTGCAATATCTTTTGCGGTATATGTTTTGCCTGTTCCGGGAGGGCCTTGCAGAATAATTTGTCCTTTTGATGTTAGAATATCAATGCTATTATTAATGCTCATAGCTACTTTTTTAAAGTTGTTTTTTTCTGTAAAAATGATTTGGTAGACTTCAAATTGATTCCTTAAATCGGAAAGGATATTTTGAAAATCATTATCCTCAACGAAGTATTTATTCCCTCGTTCTTCTGCTTCAACCGTCTTGCCAAAAAGCGTATATTGGTCGTGCTGCGGATTTCTCAGTTGATCTATATTGCCATAAACAAAACCATAGTCTGGCAATATTTCTCTGATTCTTTTTTCATATTTTAGAAATGCAATCATAAACGGCTGCATATACTCAACCGTACTCATTTGATTCGCAAACGGAACGTATTGTGTATTGAAGCCTAATCCGTATCTTATTTCCAAATCATCAACGTTAAAGGCAATATGATATTGCACCTCTGTTCCTCCACCTTCGTTTATTGCCCAATCATTGCCTTTTGATTGGTCGTAAGTAAACAAAATGCCCCGTTTTGGCACTTTACCCAACCCAGCTAACTCCTTTCGCTTTCGACCAAATTCATTACAGAATTCGTCTAAAGCCGTATTGATTTGATTGACTAAATCTCCTATGTTTTCAAATTCCATATTAAATCAATCGTATTTTCCCCGTTAATAAATTCTGCATCATCCCCAGTTTTACCTTGCGGTATTTCTCCAGTTTGGTCTCTAAAGCCGTAATCTCTGAATCCATATCGGATAGGATGGTGGCGATGCGTGTTTGTTCTTTGCTTATCATTTGTCTGAATCAGGATTTGGTGATTTTATGATTTGCAGGATTTTGGTTTTCCTGATATTTCTTATTGAATACTTTTTTGAATTGCAGGCTGGTACTTCCGAAGTTGATAAGCAAGCCGATCAGAAAGTCATATGCTACTACATAGTTTTTGGCCTGTGCCAAATGCACATCTTCTAAGTTTATTAAGGCTTTTAACTCTACAATAACCTGACCTTCCACTACAAAATCTGCCCTACGTGTGCCTACTTCAATGCCATCGTAATAAATGGTTTGTTCGACTTCCCTACCAAAACTCAAACCCGCTCTTTCCATTTCAATAGCCAAGCATCGCTGATAAATAACTTCCTGAAAGCCATTGCCCAAGGTATTGTGCACCTTCATCGCACAACCGTTTATTTTGTATGTGATTTCGTCTAATGTCATACAACTTCATTTTTAATCCTGTCAATCCCTGAATCCTGCAAATCCTGATTCAGACGTATTTTCCCCGTTAATAAATTCTGCATCATCCCCAGTTTTACCTTGCGGTATTTTTCCAACTTGGCTTCTAAAGTAGCTATCTCTGCATCCATATCGGATAGGATGGTGGCGATGCGGGTTTGTTCTTCTTTTGTGGGTGGATAGAAGATTTTCATACTTCTAAACTTTGGCAATGTGATTACATATCTCTTCCCCGAGCCTTCACAGATTTGCTCTGCCTGACCCAAAAAGTATTTTGTTTTGAATATGTATGTCCTGAAATTTAAATCCCAATCTTCAAACAAACGCAATCTTACAAGGTGGTAACTATAAACAGCATCAGGAATATCTTCCATAGCAACAGCTGAAACAGCTATGTCATAACGCATTTCTGATGATGGTGTAAAGAAAATGTCACCTTGTTTTACTGAACATTTATTCGCTTTATGAGACGGAGCAGTAACCCAATGATTTAATTCTTTTGAATATATAAAATCACGGTTGAATACGTCCATATAGTTTACAAGTCTGACAGGTGTTTCACCTTCTACTATGAGTTTATCTACACCTGCACCAGTAATTTCCCCAATTTCTCCTAGTGACTTATTTAGCCAACCTTCTTTCGGTTGCAGCAGTTGTTGCATTGCCCCTTGTTTAATGTTGCGTTTTTTGGCAATGAGTTTTTCTAAACTGTTTATCAAGGCATCGGCATCGGATAGGGCGGTGGCGATGGCGCTTTGTTCGGCTTTGGTGGGTGGAAGGGGGATCAGTATTTTCTTTATCAATTCACCACTTAAATTCTCTTGGTTGCCTGTATTGCTTAGATTTCTTATTTCATCATAACGACCAGAAAGATTACAAAAAACATACTCCTTTAAAATATCCTTATTGACGTAAATAGCAGCACAAGCTTGATTAGTTGTTGCATCAATTCCAAGTATTGCAACTTTTCCTCTTGTTTTACCTTGGCCATACATAGCCATCAAGAGAGTTCCTTTTTTATAAATTTTAGCTGCTGAATTATTCAATCCCTCTTCGGTAATAAATTCAAATGATTGGTTTATCGTATTGAAGTCTATCTGTGAAGTTGTAACCCAAGGTATACCACCGTTCCAATAGGCCGCAATTCCTCTATTTGGCGTACCGCCTGAGCTAATATTTGAAATTGAGCCCAACTCAACAAGCTCCCAATCACTTGGAATCAGCCCTACTTCTGTTTGTTTATATTTTTCTGTTACTTTCATTTCACAAGTTTCAATTTTGCCAATACATCGGCTGTGAGTGAATCCATTTTAGAGAAGGCAAACCATTTCTTTCCCAAATCTTTTAATGATGCTCCCAAATGGTAGAGTTCTTTTTGGTCAATAATCAAAAAACGGTCGTGGCTATTGGCAAAGGTTTTGAGGGCAATGGGCGGGTATTGGCTATTGTGCTTATCTAAATCTAATTGCAATTGTTTAGAAATGGTTTTGGTGTAGATGGTTGCGTTTACATTTTTCGGGCGTTTTGCCAATAGGGTCAGCACGGTTTCATCCACATAGTTATCAATTAGTATAATATCGGTTTTTGCTTTTTTGATGATGTCTGCCACAAAAACATAGGCATCAAAAATCTGCCCTTCAAAGAAGATGCCCTGGTTGGGTAATTCTTGGGTTTTGAGTTGCAGAGAGATTTGTCTTACTTCTTTGTTTAAACTTTCGTAGTTGTTTTCAATTCTATCCATTCGTTGGTTTAAGGCATAGCCTTTCAGCAAATAATTCCTTAACACATTGGTAGCCCAAATACGAAATTGAGTGCCTTGTTTCGATTTTACACGATAACCAACAGATATGATCACATCGAGATTGTAGTATTCTATTTTACGATTAACTCTTCTGGCTCCTTCTATTTGAACTGTCAAGGATTCCTTGACGGTTGCCAATTTATCTAATTCTCCTTCTTTGAAACAATTACTTATATGCAAACTGATATTCTGTTTGGTTTGCCCAAACAATGATGCCATTTGCAACTGAGTAAGCCAAACGGTATCATCTTCTAACCTCACTTCAATATGTTCGGTTAGCTCATCTGGTCGATATAAAACTATTTCGTTTTTCATTTATTTTCTATCTTTGTCTCATCTTATTCCCGTTAGTCCCTGAGCGCCATTCAAACTAGCGGGTTTCGTTTTTTATAGGGTTTCCATTCTAAAACCCATCATTTCCAAGTGTTTATTTACTTTCTCCTCCAATAGCTTTACCTCATTGGTTTGTCTCGGCAGCGGTGTTTCGTAGCGTTCTGCCAGTTCCTTAATGCGTTGAGTCAGCCGTTGACTAATGCGTTCCATTTCGGTTTTTACGCTGCGTTCTATACTCGCCATCCATTTATCGTCCACCACCAATTGCTTTATCTCGTCTTCGGTGAGTGTTTTGTAACGTTCAATTATTTTTTTGTCAAGGTCGGCAGTAGCTTCTTTTATTTTTTTGTTCAGTTCAGTTTGTTTTTCGGTCAGTTCAAGATATTGCTCCAATACGGCTTGCTCGCCATAAGCTGCTTCGGGTTCGGCTGCCATTGCCAAGGTTTGTTTTTTGCCTTTAGGTTTAGCTGCCAATAATTCCTTCAATCGTTTCTGTACATTGGCTTTATTCACCTTATCCAGTTCGGCAAAGTATCCATCTTCGGCACTGTGCTCTTCTTCTAATTCCGTGAGTTTATTCGCAATGGCTTCTTTGTCGGCTTCCAGTTTTTCAATGGCTAGTTTCTCTTTTTGGAAATAGCGGTCTATCACCAAATACTTTGGCACCAAGTCGCAATCCCACACGGTGGCGGTTTTGGTTTGCTTGATGATGCTGAGTTCTGCTTTCCAGCCATCTGCTGAAATCTGATAGCAATCGTCTTGCATCACTTCATTCCAATAATTCATCAAATGCTGATATACATCGTATTTGTCCATCAGGGCTTTGCCTGTGTAGGTAGTCAGCACATCTTCCGAAATGCGGTAAATGGTTTGCTTGGGTTTAATGCCTGTTTTCAGCGTTTTCAGAAAAGCGGTGTTCTTGGTTTTCCAGCCTTCAAACACGGCATCCATTTCTTTGCTGAACTCTACAAACTCAGGGTGTGAGAATATCTCATTCTTCACTTGTGCAGGTTCAACGGTAAGCTGCGAATAGTTTTTGCGTCCGTCTTTAAACAGTTGCTTGCGAAGCGAAGGGTACACTTTCCAATATTCTTCCAGTGCATCAATGTCGGCATTGGGAATATCGCCAAACAAATGGGCAGCAATGTCTTGTATGTCTTCGGTTTCCTGACTGTCGATGTAGCGTGGAATGTTCAGGTTAAAATCATTTTTCGGGTCGCTGATTTCTTCCACACTCACTAGTCGGCTGTATTTGGGCAGTTCAATCTGTTTGTTGAACACGTCCACAATCTTGTGAATGTCTTGTTCACGAAGACGGTTTTTGTTGCCGTCTTTGATGAAGCCCTTGCTTGCATCCAACATAAAAATGTGTTTGCGTTCATCGGCTCCTTCCTTGTCCATCACAATGATGCAGGCAGGAATACCCGTGCCATAAAACAAGTTGGCAGGTAAACCGATAATGCCTTTGATGTAACCCCGCAAAATTAAACTCTTGCGGATTTCAGCTTCTGCATTGCCACGGAACAACACACCGTGCGGAAGAATGCAAGCCCCTTTGCCTGTGCTTTTTAGTGATTTGAGAATGTGAAGTAAAAAGGCATAATCGCCATTTTTATCGGGTGGCGTTTTATATGTTGCTTTACCAGTTTTAGCACTTTCTTCTTCGTCTTTTTCAAAACGTCCGTACAAGTCGTTTTGCGGGTCGAAGCCCGTTGCCCAGTTCTTGGATGAAAAAGGCGGATTAGCAACCACAAAGTCAAAAGTTTTCAGGTGGCCGTTGCTGTCCTTGAAAAACGGGTCGGATAAAGTGCTTTGTCCTCGGTGAATTTCAATGGCTTCCTGTCCGTGCAGAATCATATTCATTCGGGCAAGGGCAGCCGTTGCCACATCTTTTTCCTGTCCGTAAATAGTACCTTTGCCATCGGCTTCGTCCAGTGCTTTCAACAACAACGAACCCGAACCACAAGTAGGGTCATAAAACGTAGTGCGGTTGGTAGCGTTGTGAATGTTGAGCACCTTAGCCATTACACGACTCACTTCGCTGGGGGTGTAGAATTGTCCTTTGCTTTTGCCGCTTTCTGTGGCAAAGTTTTTCATCAGGTATTCAAAGGCATCGCCCAGAATATCATCGCCACCTGCACGGTTTTTAGAAAAGTCGAGTGCAGGATTTTCAAAAATGGCAATCAGGTTGCTCAACCTGTCCACCATTTCTTTGCCTTTGCCCAGTTTGTCGTCATCGGCAAAGTCGGCCACATCAATCACTCCTTTCAGGTCGTTGGCCTTAGCCAGTTCCCCAATAATGATGTTGATTTGGTTGCCGATGTCTTTGTTGCCTTTCAGGGCAATCATATCCTTGAAACTACCACCTTCGGGGATTTCAATAATTGCATCAGGGTCGTTGGCGTATTTATCACTCACATACTTTATAAACAACAACACAAGGATATAGTCCTTGTATTGGCTTGGGTCCATTCCGCCTCTTAGTTCGTCACAACTTGCCCACAGTGAGCTGTATAATTCAGATTTTTTGATTGCCATTTAATCGCTGTCTTTTATTTCGTTAGTTCTTTTACTTTTTCCTTCACTGAAAAATGCATTTCATCTTCCAGATTTTGCCTTAAAAAATTGTAAGCCCACTCAGGCAATAGCGGACTGTTAATGCGTTTAAGATAAATTTTATCTTGAATTTGACGAATTAAATGTGTTTCAACTTGGTCATTGATACGAAGCATTTCTAATCGTCCTTCGATTAAGTCCTTCAGTTCTTTCAGGTTTTCTATTGCTTCTTTATTTGTGCTTATTTGCTTGTATGCCAACACAAATACTGGTAGTGATGGGAATAATACAGTTGAAATGAAATTTGGAACCGTCAATCCATTTTGGCCAGCTACAATTAATAGAATTAAAAATGTAGCAGCAGCCAGTAATAAAATTGTATTCGTATAGCGTTGTCTTAATGTAAAATCGTAACTGCAATTGGTTCTTTGGCAAAGTATTGTAGCAATGTTTGTATTTACCGGCAATACTTCATTTGAATACCAACCGTAGAGTTTATCTAGCTTATTCTTTTTTATGTACTTATTGTAAAATCTTAAAATGATACCATCATCAGGTTTTGCACTAATAAGTGTCTTGTTCCAGTCAATCAATAAAACCGAAGTATCAAATTTTTCCTGAATAGAAGCAGCTAGCTTCTTTAATTTCATTGCTCTGTCTTCACAGAAAAATTCAAGAAATGTGGCAATGATGCTATAAAGTACAAAAATCCAAACTATGCTTTGTTCTTCCTTTCCCAAAAGTGGCGTTACAATTGAAATCAAAATTGGAATAGGCACAGCAATTAATACCTGAAAAGCAAATGTTGTTTTGCCATTCATATATAGCTGTTTTTGTGCCGCCAAGTATTTAATACTTGTATCAGAGTCTTGCTCCTGAATTATATGTTTGCCAATCTCACTCATACTTCGGGAATTTGTCTCCAAAAATTTCTATCCATTTGCTAATGGCATCTTTATGATTGTTTTGAGATTCCAACTTTCTTGCTTCAAAAGCTTTTACATAATCTTGATAAGCTCTATCCTTAATTTTCTTTCGGTCTTCTGAACTCAGATTATTTAAGTTGCCTTGAATACCCTTAGGGTCATTCACAGTGTAAGAAACTCTTCTATGGATTTCTAACAAAACCTTTTCGATTTCTATATCCACATATTGAGAAGCAACGGTTGTTTGTTCAGCGTAGTAATCAAGTATCATATTTTCGAGCAAATAAGAACCCATTGAGGGCATTGTTGCTCTGCTGTTCCAATATTTAATTTCACGAATTACGTTCAGAATATTTCCTTCGTGAGCCTGATTAATTTTGGTAATTCTTTCACTATCAATTCTCGGGTCGGTTTTTTTCCAGTTTCCGCTACCGTCTGGAATTATGTAGTATGTCCGATTGTATACATCTTCTTTGGTAAAAAAGCACGGCACAATATCAAATACCCAATCATAAGATTCTAGATTAAGCGTTGCTGCTTCTAAGTTTCTTTTAATTTCTGCCTTTTTATACTGCGGAACGCTTACAAGTTTTGCGATAAAGGCATTAATTACCTTTCTGGAATTGAGAATGCTTGTCCCTTCGTTCACATAGTCTTTAAAGCGGGTAGCGGTATCAGGTGCAGTTATTTCGATTTTGTCAGGAAGTTCGTTGTATGTGCAGCCGTCTGCTTTCATACAAATCATAATATCAATGTCGTCTAGGGGACGCTTTTTTGTCCGCCTGGAGAACGAGCCAAAGAAGATGTTCTTTTCTGAGTATATACTTGGAAATTTTGAGTCGCCATCAGGAAATGTTTCTATCTGTCCAACCAACCAGTCACGGCTGCCACGGGCTTTCTTCGTCTTATCAGGGTCAAGGTTAACCGTGTCGGCAAGGAATTTATTAAATGCTTCGTTTACTGTTTTAGCCATAGATTAATTCTTAAAAGGAATAATACAAAGGGCGGATTTACTCACTTTATGTGCGATGGCAAAAAACGGCTCTTTTGGTTTTGCGAAGGGTTGGCTTGTGTGTCGGGCAAAACCAAATGTGCCGTTTGTGCGGCTGGCTAAAAGAAATTTTAAAAAATGCGAAGGGAGGGTTTTCTCTTTCTTTTCTGTCACCTGTCCCAATAGCAAAACACGGTCAGATTGAAAGTCTGTCCGCTTGGTCGATATGGTCTGTATGTTGAGTCCATTTTCAGTCATTGTCTTGCTGTGTCGTCTGTCTTTTTAGCATTGGTGGTAACGGTTAGCATAAACGCAGTATGCGAGGCACGAGCATATTGTCGTTTTATGCAGTGTTAGTGATAGGCTCTTCAAATCTCTTTTGGGTGATAAATTTTTCTATGTTATTCAAGAAAATTTCGCAAATATTTTCCAACAACTCAAAGTATTTCTCAATTTGCGGAAGCTCAAATAAATATGCATTTTCTCCGTGGGCAATCTTGTTTCTAATATCTACAAGTCTATCTAAGTCATTTTCATATTTAGAAAAATCTTCTACATCAAGTAAGAATACATTGCATAATTCCCCCAATACTTTATAGTTTAAATTTGACTTCGTATTTACTTTTTTTTCAAAAGTTAAATGGTTATTTAATCTATCGAAGAACGTTTGTGTAAAGTCACATCTTTGCTCTAAAGATTGATTGGACTGAAGTCTTTTGAATTTTTCACCAACACTAAGAACAAATAATTTTATTGGTACATTAGAATGTGAAAGTTTACTTCTATTTAACCCCTTTATTAGGCTAGTTAATGAACTAACTACCAATCCTTCCCAATGAGCATAAATCATAGGAACACAAAGGCGTAGAAAAAATCCTCGATTCTCTTCTGGAAGTTGACTATAAGTCATTTTCATTTTGGCAACATCCTTAGTACGCCAATCATTGTCAAGTCTTATCTCATCTATCAAATTAATTTCCATTCGGGTCAAATATTTCAAATGCTTTTAAAACTCTACTTTCAATTCTAGATTGTGAATATGCAGAGAGACCAGCATCCTTATATTCAGGGCTAGTTTTTAGTTCACTAATTTTGTTTTCAAATGCCTCACTATTGTTTTCATATTGTGTCCAATACTTATTTAGTGAAAGCATAATTGCATCGAAATAGTTTGGAGTAAATATTCCATTGCTAGCTCTAAATATTGTGTAGTCAAAGTTGTTGTTCAAATAGTTGAGATATTTTTCAATACATTCCTGTTCCGCTAATTTGTCGAAGCCAATTTCCTGCTTTGCAACTCTTCTCATATAACTTGATAAATGGTTTGGTAAATTCTTCTCAAGTTTCAATGAATCATTTTTGAATGTATAAAATCTCAATACCAATTCTTCACAAAACATTTCCTCTATCTGTTTATCTGTTGGCTTAATAATATTTCTAAACAATTCACTAGTACCAATATCGATTAATAAAGAATTAAGTTCATTGGAGTGCCCTCTAAAAATACAGTTTCTTATTTCTTGTTCAGACAAGGGAGAGCCACCTGTATTTAGCCTGTTAAAGAGTTCATATCGCATATCAACATCGCTGTCCCATTTAATTATTTCAACTCTACATACAGATCTTTTAATAGAATTTTTAAGCAAAATACCAATATTATTTACTGTTTTGCCCTTTAATTCTTCAATTAAGTCGCCTTCTTCAAGTATTAGGTTGTTTTTAGTTTCATTCTCAGTTAATAAGCCAAAAAATGAAAATATGGAGCTTATTCTCTGCAAACCATCAACAAGTTCCCATTTACCTTTATCGTCCTCTGCTACAAAAATTGGAGGGACAGGAATTCCAAGTAAAATTGATTCTATAAATCTTGTTTGCTGAAAGATATCCCATCTAAATGTTCTTTGATATTCAGGTGTTATAATTAATGATTTATCTTCATAAATATTCATAAGTTCACCAAAGGACATATCTAAGCGGTCAGCCCTCAAGTTATTGCGTCTTTTCTGTATTGTTTCTTCTAAGTTCATTCATTATTTGTTTTTAGCTTATCACTAACTCGCATATACCCCTCACAAAATGTCGCCAATCTGCCCAAAAATGGGTGGCTTTGCGCCATAAAGTGCGGGTTTTTGCGAGAGCAAATATATACGCTTTTCGCTTATAAATCATCGAACGGACTTTTGATGTTTTGCAGACTTTGGGTGCTTACATGGGTATATATTTCTGTGGTTTTACTACTGTTATGTCCCAATAATTCTTGAATGTAACGTAAGTCAGTGCCACTCTCCAATAGATGTGTGGCATAGCTGTGTCGCAACCAATGCAATGAAACAGGTTTTTTGATATTGACTTTTTGAAGTGCCTGTTTCAAAACATTTTCTAAACTTTTTTCGCTGTATCGCTTTTCTTTGTTTTGTCCCTCAAAAAGTCATGTTTGTGGCTTGTATGTCTTGTAATAATTCCGCAACATTTCTACAATTTTTGCAGAAATCGGAGCAATGCGGTCTTTCTTTCCTTTGGCTTGCTTGATGAGCAATATGCCTCTTTTGCTATCAATAGCTGTAAATTTTAAGTTTAACAATTCGCTTCTTCGCAGTCCGCAAGCATAAATTAAGCTCAACATTGCACGGTGTTTGATGTTTCCATGTGCTTCCAAAATGGCTTTTATTTCTTCTTTACTTAAAACATTGGGTAGCGTTTTGGGCTTTTTTGGTCGGTGTATTTGCTCAATATTGAGTTTTCGGTTTTGAACGGTCTGAAAAAACAGTTTTACCGCATTTACCATTTGGTTTTGATACGAAGCCGAAAGTTTGTTTTTCAAAATATACTTGTTGTTGAAAATAATAATATCTTCATTCCCTATTTCATTCAAAGCCTTTTCAAAAAAGAATTGCAAAAAAATTCGAATGGCTTCGGTATAGGTTTTTATGGTGCTTTCGCTGTATCGCTTACTATGTATCCATTGCACAAACTTTTCTATCTGTTGCCTCGCTTCGGCAGATAATTGTTTTTCGACAGGTATTTTGAATGTTTGGCGATATTCTGCTGTGTCGGGCAAATGCCACGTTTTTAAAGTAGCACTCCATTTTGCACCGTCTAATTTTTTGAAACGGTTTATCAGTTCTTGATTTTTTTCAAAAGTAACTGCAATGCGTTTTGTGCCTTTGTATTTGATGATCTTGGCTGTGTACATATTTCTACAATACTAAACCAAATTCTACATTCATTCAAGTGATTTTAAGTCAGCATGCTGCTTCATTGTTATTGATTATAATTACAGATATCTTTCAAGCGAATAAAGTTAGATATTTATTAAATAGAGGAAAGAATCTGGATATTCAGAATTCGAAGATAGATTTGATAAACCCCAATAGAGTGGGTGTTGTTTTTGAGACCGGAAATCACAAAGGGCAAAGTGTAATTTGGATTCGATTTGAAAAAGAAATGAAATTACCGGGTTAGTTGAAAAATATGTTTTCTATGAGGTGGTCACACTCGCATCAATGTTGGTATTTGTTGACATATCAATCCAAAACGAGAAATGAAGTTAGAAAACCCGTGTTGGTTAGGTAGTTCTAATTAATTTAGATATTTTACGGCTCTATTTTACTCAAAAATCTGTTCCGGCAGGCCATCAGTTTTAGCTGCCTTTATAATTTTTATTTGCCTATCCTTGTAGTCTGTCAATTTTGCAAATTCGGAAATCACCATTTTTTCCAAGCCTAATTTTTCCGCCTCCAAAATTCTTTGTTCGATTCTGAAAGCAGGGCGGACTTCTCCACTCAAACCGATTTCGCCCGCAAATGCGGTGTTTTTGCTGATAGGCATATCTTGAAAAGAAGATATAAGAGCTGCTGCTACCGCCAAATCCAGTCCCGGATCGTTGGATTTGAAGCCTCCGGCAATGTTTACAAAAACATCTTTTCCGGTTAACAAAAAGCCGCTCCTTTTTTCCAAAACCGCCAACAACATATTGAGCCTTTTGATGTCAAAACCGGTACTGTTGCGTTGGGGAGTTCCATAGACAGCCGGACTGACCAAAGCTTGTATTTCAATCAGAATAGGTGTATTTCCTTCCATACCCGCACCAATGGCAACCCCACTCAGGTTGTTCGTACTGTCGGAAAGTAAAATATCAGAAGGGTTGCTTACCGCTTTCAGACCTTCGCTTAGCATTTCATATAAGCCAATTTCGTTTGTAGAACCAAATCTATTTTTGAGGGTTCTCAGTGTTCGATATTGGTAGTTTTTTTCTCCTTCAAACTGCAAAACGACATCTGCCATGTGTTCCAACACTTTGGGACCCGCCAGCATTCCATCTTTGTTAATATGTCCTACTATAAAAATTGGGATTTCACTTTGTTTAGCATAGCGGATTAACAAAGCCGTACATTCTTTTACTTGAGACACGGTTCCGGGAGCAGATTCGATTAGGTCGGATTCCATGGTTTGAATGGAGTCAATCACCATGATTTCAGGCTGTATTTCTTTCGCAATGGTAATCACTTTTTGGATTTGAGTTTCAGGCAACATATAACATTCTGTATTTCTGATTCCCAATCTTTTTGCTCGCATATTCACTTGTGTTTTGCTCTCTTCACCGGATACATAAAGACATTTATAAGAGCTATGCAACATGCTTTGCAGGAGCAGTGTGGATTTACCTATTCCCGGTTCTCCTCCAAGCAGCACAACCGAACCGGCTACAATTCCTCCTCCCAATACTCGGTTGAGTTCGGAATCTGAAAGAAAAAGCCTGTTTTCTGCCGATTCATAAGAGTCTGAAATAGGTTCCGGCAGCTTGTCCGATTTGTTCAACACGCTGCCGGAGCGTTGTTTTGTAGATATAACTTCTTCTGTGTAGGTATTCCATTCGCCACAAGAAGGGCATTTGCCAATCCATTTGGGAGATTCATTTCCGCAGTTACTGCAAAAAAAAACACTCTTTGTTTTTGCCATTTTAATTCAATCCGTTTGTGCGTTCAAATGTAGCGTATGTGAAGTAAATTCATGTCTTTGTAAAAAATCAATTATCGAATTTTGAATCAAAAAACACCTTTCAAACGTTGATAGACGTAAAGGATTGAACAAAATCATTTTAGGTTAATAAAATGTTACAAATCCAATATTTTTCTATTTTTGCACCCCTATCTCTTAAAAAAAACAAAATCTAAATAGCATGAAAAAAGCATTTTTTCTGATTATGGTTGGAGCATTAATGTTTGTTCAACCGCTCAAGACTCTGGCTCAAGACAATAAAGCAGCCGCTGCAACAGAGCAAAAGGATTCTTCAGATCAAGCAGCAACATCAACCACGGAGGTTACCCAAGCACCTGATACGGTTCTTGCAGGTGATACAGAAAAACCTCAATTAGAAAAATCCGGCAATCAGTTTATCAAAGAAAAGTTCATTGAAGGAGACCCATTTTACATGAGTTTGGTTCTTTTCTGTCTTATCCTTGGCATAGCTGTAGCCATTGAAAGACTTATTGTTCTCTTTCTTTCTTCTATCAATACCAAAAAATTTGTGGAAGAGATTGAACATGCACTTCTAAACGAAGGTGTGGAAGCAGCCAAAGAAAAGTGCAGAAATACCAGAGGTCCTATCGCCAGTATTTTTTATCAAGGTGTTGACAGAATAGACGAAGGTATTGAGAACGTTGAAAAAGCAGTTGTTTCCTACGGTTCAGTTAAAGTAGGCGAATTAGAAAAAGGCTTGACTTGGCTTGCTTTGTTTATTGCGCTTGCGCCCATGCTTGGTTTCTTGGGAACAGTTATAGGTATGATTGTCGCTTTTGATGATATTGAAAGAGAAGGTGATATGTCTCCTGCATTGGTAGCACGTGGTATTAAAGTGGCTTTGTTGACAACAGTTGCCGGTTTGATTGTGGCTATCATCTTGCAGATTTTCTATAACCTTATCATGTCAAAAATCGAATCAATCAGCAACGAGATGGAAGATGCTTCTATTTCATTGGTTGATATTCTGATTAAGAATAAACTTACCAAATAATAAATTGAGTTATGAAATTTAACGTAATCAAAAACACCCTCATGGGATTGATTGTCGTTCTTACTTTAGTGTTTATTTTTATGCTGATGTCTGAAGATTCAGATGTTGTAGCAAGCACTAAAGAATCTGCGGCCATCTCATTTGGGTTGATTTTTACCTATATCCTCTGTGCCCTATCCATCGTAACTGCTTTGTTTATGGCGGGTAGAGGGTTGATTAACAAACCTAAATCTTCAATCTATATGGGATTGGGCTTAGTGGGTATTTTGGTAATTTTTGGAATTTTTTATGCAATTGATCCGGGCGAACTGACTGCAACTTATATTAAGGGTGGAGTCACTACAACAAATGCCTCTAAAGTTATAGGCGGTGCATTGAAAGCAACTTATGCACTTGTAATTATTTCAGTGATTATTTCAGTTACTGTATCAGTAAGAGACGTATTCAATAAAAATAAATGAGCAAAAGAACAGTTCCGGAAATTAATGCAGCATCTATGGCAGACATGGCGTTTTTGCTGTTGGTATATTTCTTATTTACCACCACCATTGATTCGGACAAAGGTCTTCAGATTCTGTTGCCCCCTAAGGTTGAAAACAATCAATCTGTTGCACATCCTAAGAAACGTAATGTTTTGAATGTACTTGTGAATGGCAGAGACCAATTATTGGTGCGCGGTGAGTTGATAGAGCTGAAAGATTTGACCGAATTGGTAAAAAGACATGTGGGAAATTTTGGTGTGGATCCTGATTTTAGTGAAAGCCCTGCCAGAGCGATTGTCTCCATCAAAAATGACAGAGGCACATCTTATGAGATGTATATCAAAGTTCAAAATGAATTAAAAAGAGGATATAACGAACTGAGAAATAATGAGGCACTTTCTGTATATGGCAGAGCTTATGATGAGCTGAATGAGGCACAACAAGAGTCTATTGCAAAGAAATTCCCTCAAAAGATTTCGGAAGCAGAACCTGAAAATGTTTTTGGAGAAGATGCAGTTCAATAATGTATTAATAATCAAGTAGAAGAATTATGTCAAAATTTAGAAAAGACGACAGTAAAGGAACCCCTAAGATTAGTACTGCATCCTTGCCTGATATTGTGTTTATGCTTTTGTTCTTTTTTATGACATCAACCAAGATGAAGGATGCCGATTTAAAAGTAAAAGTAGCAACACCAACAGCAACTGAGGTAGTAAAATTAGAAGATAAGACGCTCACAAGTTTTATTTATGTGGGTGTTCCTAATCCTCGCTTTGAAGAATTATATGGAACCTCCCCTCGTATTCAGTTGAATGATGCTATCATCAATAACGCCAAAGAGATTCCCGCTTGGATTGAGATGAGAAGAGCCGCACAGCCGGAGTATAATAGAGGCAAAATTGTGGTTTCTATCAAAGCTGACAGAGATGTAAAGATGGGTATAATTACGGATGTTAAACAACAATTAAGAGAAGCAAATGCACTCAAATTGAACTATTCTACCCACCACGGTCAGATTGACTATAACGGAAGATAAACTAAATAGAAGATAAACCAAAACCGCTGTACTCTTATGCAGCGGTTTTTTTGTGTCTGTAAACAGGTCTTTCCGAACAGATTGTAATTGTATCATATTGGTTTTTGGCTTAGCGGAGGAGCAGATTTTTAATACAAATGTTTAATCGAAAAAACGAACTTTAATTTAGCACACATGCTGATATGAAGCACTTCTCACGCTCGCTTGCAAAACCGATGTTATAGACAGTGATTCTTGTCCGTTGTCCTTGCAAACCATTGTCGGTATTGAACATTTTGATTATTGATTGTGGTTGTTCAGTTGCTGTTTTATTATTTTCATCGTGGAGAATATGAACGGCATAAATCCCTTTCGGCAATTTTTAATTTTTCACTTTTAATTTCTCCTTCACTCTATCTACTACATAATACACCATTGGCACTAAGAAAATGGTTAATACCAATGAAGAAAGTAAACCTCCGATAATTACCCACGCCAATCCGTTTTTCCATTCGGCTGATGTTCCAGTGGCTAATGCTATCGGTAACATTCCGATTGCCATTGATAAAGTAGTCATTAAAATAGGTCGCATTCTGCCTTTGCTTGCTTCGATAATGGCTTGACGATACGGTTTTCCTTCGGCTTTTAATTGATTGGTAAAATCAACAATTAAAATAGAGTTTTTGGTTACTAATCCCATTAACATAATCAAACCTAATAACGCAAATAAACTTAAATGACTTAACGATAAATTCAAGGCTAAAAATGCACCAATAGCTGCAACCGGAATAGCAAATAAGGCTACAAATGGATAGATATAGCTATCATACAAAGCAACCATAATGAGATAAATCAGAATAAATGATATTATCAGTACAGAACCCAATGCTCCAAAGCTGTCGTTTTGCCTTTTTATATCGCTTCCCCAAGTCATTTCAATGCCAGTAGGTAAAGGATTATTTTTTACATAAGCTACAACTTCATCGGCTACTGTTCCTGAAGGGCGACCCAAAGCATCGGCAGTTAAGGTAATAGCTGGTTGTCGGTCTTTTCGTTCTAATAAAGAGGGCGAATTGTCTTTTTCAATCGTTGAAAACTGCGAAACTTCAATTGGAACGCCCATTGGATTGACAATATTCAAATTATTAATATCATCATAATTTTGACGACTAAATTTATCTAACCAAATTCGTACAGGATATTCTGTTCCATTTTCAGTTAGGCTTGCATCATCGTTTCCAGAAAAAGCAGTACGCAAATTCATTCCCACATAAGCAGTATTCAAGCCTAAGCGTTGCATCTTATCTCTGTCCGGAATTACTTTTAGTTCCGGGCTCCCTGCTTCAACAGATAAGCGAACATTGTCTGCACCGGGTATTTTTTCAATTACTGATTTTAAATTTTGTGCTGTTTGCATTACCTGATTTAGTTCTGAACCACTCAATGTAATTTCAATGGGTGCTGTTTTTGGGATTAAACCTAAGCCACTAATCGAATAATTAATACCTGAGAATTTTGTTTGCAAATCCTCACGCAAATCAGTCATAAACCTTTCGGTAGAAAGATTATTGATTTCCTTTTTTGGTTTTAATTGAATAGTAAATTCCGATTTATTCGCAGAACCTACGCCCAAACTTCCAATACCTGTACTTGGCCCGCCAACATTGCTAAACAACGAGGCTACTTCGGGTTGTTGTAATATGTAGGTTTCAATTTTTTCTGAAATCAAATTGTTTTGCTGAATGGAAGTATTTTTATCAAATTCTAATCCTAAACGAAATTTACCTTGGTCTCCCGTTGCAATGAGTTCTTTACCGATAATTCCTTGCTTCATCATTACGGCAGTTCCAATAAAAAGAAAAATCACGAAGCCTGTAAAAATGAGTTTATGTTTTAAAACCCAATCTAATTTACCGCCATACCACGCAATAAATTTATCTAATTGATGTTCAAACCAAAGTAAAAATCGATTGAAAAAATTGGTAGGCTGGAGGTTTTCTTTCTCTCCAATTCGGGAAGCTAACCAAGGTGTAAGTGTAAACCCGACTAACAAACTCGTCAATACCGTTACAATAATTACAACAGAAAATTGCTTGAGCATATCCGCCACAAAAACCTGTAAGAAAAGGATAGGTAAGAACACCACCACATCCACCAATGTAATAGACAATGCAGAAAAACCAATTTCCATTCGTCCGTCCATAGCGGCTTTTCGCTTGTCTTTTCCCATATCCAAATGGCGTTGAATATTTTCTAAAACTACCGTGGCATCGTCCACCAAAACACCAATCACTAAAGACATTGCAAGAAGTGTCATCAAATTAAGCGTATAACCCAACAACCACATTGTTCCAAAAGCAGTAATCAATGAAGTAGGAATGGCAACTGCAACAATCAAAGAATTTCGGTAGCTTCTCAAAAACAATAGCATTACGATAGAAACCAAAATAACCGCCAAAATCAAATCAAACACTACCGAATTTACAGCAGCAATGGTATTATCCTGCTGTCGTCCGTAACTACAAATTTTACGTTATTAGAAGCATTGTTTTTTTCAATGGTTTGAAAACAAAGTTGACGAATTGTAGCATCAACAGTGACTACCATCGCTTTGTTGATTAAAAGCCCGATACCATTTTTACCGTTGCATTCGTTGTTAGAGCTGTTTTCTTTAATGCCAACCACCATATTTGTAAAACCTTTCACATAAACAGACCTTCGTTCGTAGATTGGTATTGCAATTTGTAGCATTTTTAATGTTACTTCAGTCATTGAATTTGCCAAACGCACTGAACTGTTTTCTTTGGTCGGTTTGAACTTTTCCGGCAGGTAAATCAATTCCCGAACGGTTAATGGCTTCAACTACTGATGTTAAACTTAGAGCTTCAATTTATCTTGTCCACCTTTTTCACCATCTTCTCGCCTTCTGCCAAGATGGTAATTTCCGCTACTCCTTTTTTAGTTTCTGAATTTGAGGCAGATAATCATCCTTTCCATTTTTTTATAAAAGTCTGTCATTTAAATCGCTTGTAGCACTTACGACATTACCAAATCGTTTGGTGAACTTCTTACTCATTACCGGATTTTGAATATCTTTTGGTAAATCCTTTTTAATATTGTCAATAATGCTGTGCATCCTGCATTGCTTGCCCAACCAGTACCATATTTCAGATTGGCAATAATGATGAGGTATTAAAATATCTTCGTTACTAAAATAAATCTACACCCAAACAAAGAGCATCTTCAATTTTTGAGAAACTGAAGTTTCCAATTGTTGGGCTCGCTCCGTGATAGACTGTTTAATTACCACAACAGGTTGATTAAATCGTGCATTAATTCATAACTCAAAATTTGTAAAACGACATCTAATAGTAAGAACATTGAAAGCAATGATAATCAGCGATGGTGTTGATTGATATTTCTGTAATGTTCGATAGTTAATTATGGAATTTAAAAATTAAGGAATTACGGACTCGAGAGTAATCTGGATTTTGGCTCAATATTTTACAGATTTTCCTGGTACACAGTGCAAAGAATTAAATTCCTTTTCTGAAACAGGTGTGTAGTACGAAGTGTTTTAACCAATAAATTGTTTCTGCTTCTTGTAGGATGGTTAATTGGCAAGAAATCTATCAGAAGCACCTCCGATAGACTTTCATGCTTGCTCCGATACTTGTCCTGAACGAAGTATTTGTTTGATAAGACAAATTCCTTTCTTTTCCTTTTGCAGATATTTGAAACAGTTCACCATTCTATTGCAAAAGCAAACTCTTTTTGTTGTATGATATTCTTTTCATTTCAAAGATTTCTTAATCGTAATCTAATTTTTAATTGAAATATTTGCTCCGTCAAAAAGATTGATAAATCCGTTTGTAACGATGATATCGTTCTCTTTCAAAGTCACTTAAACAAGCGCTTGGCTCCCAATAGTTTTAGTAGTTGTAATAGGCAATACGGCTTTTCCGTTTTTTATGACATAAACTTTGCAATTCCATTTTCTTCAATAATGGCAGATGTGGGAATAAGAATACCTTGTTCTTGTTCGCTTTCTGAAAGACTACTTTCCAAACATTCCTGATTTAATACTTAGATTTTTGGTGTTTCTGTAACCCTGAAATTGAATTGGAAAACTGTTGCCCATATTGGCTTTGCTTCCTATCATTGATACTTATTCAGGTGGAAACGTCGGGACAACATCTTCCATTGATTTAAAGTTTGGTTGTTTTGGAATTTTACCAAATCATTGGAACATTAACCGTAAAGTTATAAAAGTACTTATGTCTGTAATTTTGAAACAAGGAGCTTCCCGTGAGCGTAAAACTGCTTCTTCATTGAGTTTAGCAGTTACTGGCAACGTTGGTATGGGAGCTTTAACAGAAGTTTTGTTGATTTGCTCTAACAAAGCGTTTCGAACTTTTGCGGATTTCAAACCTAATTCTGCTTTTTCCAATTGTACAATTTGAGTCATATCAGCTCGTTAAAATGGCGTATCGTTTTACATCATCTTCCAATCCTCAATTTGGACTTCAACTGTTTGCAGCCAGCTTGAATTAGCTGAATTATCCAATTGAACAAGTGTCAGTCTTGGAAACATAACTCCCCACATCCAATAAAACGGCATTGATTTTTCCTGAATACTTGCACTGATTTTTGTTTCCTTATTCGGCCTGCGTACCTGTATAGTTGCTCTGCATCTACAATATTTGTATTCCGATTAAACAATAATTAATGAAAATTTCATTTTCTTATCATTATATTTTCTGTTTTGTGGTTTTTTTGTTGCTTAAAAAGTTTGAACATCATCATACCAACTACAGCAACTCCAGTTTATTATCCAAATTATCTTTTTCATTTTATCTATTTTGTACTGTAATTTTTAATTTTTTAATTTAGCTAATTGACCTCAATATTTTTAAGTTCTAAATCTGTTTTCAAAATCTTAATGACTGCATTCAGGTAATTTTATGAAGTTCACGAAGGCACATTGCCAATAAACATTTCAGGTAGTTCGTTGTTCTGCTTATTGTAAAACAGTTTGACTAGTAATTGCTTTGCTGCCAATTGACTTCGGTATTCGTGATGGTGGATTGTGCAATTGTTTTTTGTCGGATAGCATTTTCAACTTCATATCATTCTTTCAAAATTGAATTTGATTGCAAATCATTGTTGGTAATCTCCAATTTCTTTTGATTGATTTTTCGCTGTGTAACCGTTCCATTAAAAAGAGGGTGAAGTTTAGTTGTATTCCTGCAAACCAATCGGATAGAATTTCGTAGCACCGTTAGCTTTTGTCATAATTAAAACCGCTGTTCGTAGGAAATAAATCGTTGAGCGAAGGCAAAAATCTTGATTGTCTAATGTTTTTAATCACCATAGTTGGTGCTTGATTTCAGCTTTTTTGAATAATTTTCAGCTCCAATACATTTTTTGTATTACTTTGTAAAACTTCTTGCTGGATTTCAGAAACAACAGTAATATTTGCCCAATGAAATTCCCACATTCAATTTGTGCGGTTCAAAACCTGAATAAGTTTGTTGTTTACATTTTGCCTTTGAGTGTTGAGTTGCTCGGCTTGTAGTTTTACTTTGCTCACATCGCTACCTTTGCCGCAAAAGTTGGTCTTTCAAGATGGTATATTCTTGAGAAATGGTATTTGGGCAATATTATCATTCCGGTGCCACAATTGATGTACGATGATTTGAGCATTGTGGTTACATGTAGTAATGTCAAACAAACCTGTTCTTCCGACTTTGAAATTGCACTTCGTAAGTTCTTTGGTTGTCGTACTTTGTATTGCTCCATAAATTTGTGGATTATACAGTACGTTTTCAACTGTACATTATGCCAGACGTTTGTAAAGTGAATACCAACAAAACTGGAATTGTCTTTCTGGTGCTTGTGGATTGAGTGCGTTCATCGGCATTAGCTGCAAAAGGTGCAAATTCACAGTATTTGTAATCGGCATTGTAGTAATCTTTGGAATGAGGTTAGTTGCGCTTTTTTTCGTTGTTCACTGATGGATATATTGTTACGATTGATTTGCAAAGTCTTATTATGAACTTGTGCTGTATCAATACACTGTTTTAATGTCCAAGCCTCTTGAGCTTGGGCTACATTCCAGCCTGATAAAACTATCAAGCTAAGTATAAGTTTGCGAGTATTCACTAACATAATGAGATAAATTTTTTTATTTCTTTTTATTGATTGAAAAATAGGCAATAACCGTAAAAGCTATGGTAACACTAATTCTGAATAGCATTGCGAAAACAGTTTTTGTTTCGTAGATACCACCAGAATAAATATGAATAAACAAGCCTATCAATGCGACTACCAAAATGACGGTTGCTACCGATAAGGCTTTAAAAGTCCAACTTTTTATTTTCAGAAAACCATAAGCTGAAATAAGATAAAGCAAACTACTGATAAAATTTGCCCAAACAATAAACAAAACATAGTTTCCTTCTTTGGCTCGTATTCCAAACCAATCAAAAATTACGGAAGAACTAAGGAATAGCGTTAGTAAACCGAAGCCTGCTAAAATAAGAGAAGATAGAAATGGGATATACTTTTTTATAAGTTAACTATTTTATCAGTTTTTAAAAATGAAATACCCAACCAAATTACAGATGCAGTCATTGACATCGCACCTATCAATACAAAAATTGGAGGTAATCCTAAATACACTTCCAATAATATTCCTATTGGCATAAGTAATCCAGCAAGAGCTAATCCTGAAATCACTTTTACGTGTTTCAGTTTATTTCTAAATTGAATTAATAAGTAGCCAATCAAAATATTTAAAAATGCAAATAAGTTGCCGTGTACATGAGCAAGTCTTGTCTCAAAATGTTTTCCTATGCTGTATGACTCTGCCCATTCTTTAGCGTTCGGTGCAAAATCACGGAGATAAATTAAAAGGAATCCATAGAGCATAAAAAAGCCCATTGTCAGAAATCCTATTGCGATGTTATTTTTACCGTTCATAGTAATAGTATTTAGATTATTCTTCTTTTATCATTGTCAACAACATTTTAAAGCGTTCAACTGCTTTCAATGCGTGTGGAATGTTTGCAGGCATAATGATACAATCACCTTTTTTCAAATTATGTAAATTACCTCCAATCGTTATTTCTGCTTCGCCATCCAAAATCTGCACAATGGCATCGTAAGGTGTTTTATGCTCTGATAAACCTTGTTCTTTGTCAAAAGAAAACAAGGTTAAATTTCCACCTTTGCTTTTAGTTATCTGTTTGCTGATAACACCTCCATCTGTGTATTCAATTGAATTTTCCAGATTGAATACTTTTTTTCAAATGTTGCCATACTATTATAATTAAGTTAGTTAGTATTCACTCACAAAAGTAGAACTAATATTTTGATTGTGCAATTTTTTTCATTATTTTTATTTCCGAGCGATAATCAGTTTTTTGTAAAATTTGCAAAATTAGTTGCAACCCTACAAACGACCGTGCTAACATCAACAGACGGACATAAAACAGCCTGAACAAACTTTATTCCATCAATATATTTAAAAAAAAAACACGAAAATTATTTTACAATTAAAACCTTTATCGTAATATTGCAATATTAAATAAGTGTAAAAATGGGTGCAACAAAAACAGACCACTTTACAGACCAACAAAATCAAATCGCAACTATTGCAAAAGCATTAGGACATCCTGCAAGAGTGGCAATCATAGAACATTTATTGAAAGTAAACGCTTGTATTTGCGGAGACATCGTAAATGAATTACCACTTGCTCAACCAACCGTTTCGCAACATCTTGAGAGCTTAAAAATGCAGGATTAATCAAAGGGAACATCGAAGGCAATGCGATTTGCTATTGTATTGATGAAAAAACTTTTGAAGTCCTTAAAAATTATTTTTCAAAAATCATCACAACAGTTACCAAGCAAAACTGCTGTTAATCAATCACTAATTAATAATATAAATACAATGCAAACAGAACAAGAAATCAAAGAAATGGTAAAGCAAAAATACAGTGAAATTGCTTTACAAGACAAAGGAAGTAACGCTTCTTCCTGCTGTGGTGCAGGTAGTTGTAGCACCGAAGTATATAACATCATGAGCGAAGAATACAACGAGCTGGATGGTTATAATCCCGATGCAGATTTAGGTTTGGGTTGTGGCTTGCCTACACAATTTGCCAAAATCAAAAAAGGCGATACCGTTATTGATTTAGGAAGCGGAGCGGGTAATGATTGTTTCGTTGCCAGAGCAGAAACAGGCGAAACTGGAAAAGTTATCGGAATTGATTTTACAGAAGCGATGATTGATAAAGCTCGGCAAAATGCAGAAAAATTGGGTTTTAATAATGTTGAATTTAGACAAGGTGATATTGAAAATATGCCTGTAGCCGCGAATACGGCAGATGTCATTGTGAGCAATTGTGTCTTAAACCTTGTACCGAATAAACAAGCGGTTTTTGCCGAAATGTTCCGCGTATTAAAACCAGGCGGACATTTCAGTATTTCAGATATTGTTTTAACAGGAGAACTACCCGAAAAAATTAAAAATGCGGCTGAAATGTATGCAGGATGTGTGGCAAGTGCGATTGATAAAGAAGAATATTTGAGCTTTGTAAGCAAAGTTGGATTTGCAAATATGATTATTCAAAAAGACAAACCGATTATTGTTCCTGACGATATTTTGAAGGATTATCTAAATGAAGAAGAAATTACGCAATACAAAGCAAACGATACGGTAATTAGAAGCATAACGGTTTATGCCGAAAAGCCAGCGGATTGTTGTTCACCAAGTTCGAAATGTTGCTAAAAAAATAATTATGGAATATCAAATTAAGGCTTCATCTGTTTCAACAAAAGATGCGATACTACAAATAAAGCAAAATGAGATAGCTTTTGGAACGACTTCAAATTCAGCAGAAATTTTACCTAATCCTGCCGAACTTTTTTTAGGAGCTTTTGCTGCGTGTATGCTAAAAAATGTAGAACGATTTTCTGCTATGATGAATTTCACTTATGCAAAAGCCGTAGTAAATGTGTCCGCTATTCGCACGGAAAAACCTGTGAAAATGGATAATATAAATTACAAGTTAATTATTTACAGTGCTGATGAAAATATAAATACCGTATTGCTAAAGAAGAATATTGAAAAATTTGGCACAATCTACAATACCGTAAAGTTATCGTGCACTATAAATGGAGAAATTATTCAAGTAAAAAACGATGAATATTAAAATGAAGTTCTTAGACCGTTATCTGACGGTCTGGATATTTTTAGCAATGGCAATTGGTGTTGGTTTGGGATATTTTTTTCCAAATATTCCTACTAATATCAATGCCGTTTCAATCGGAACAACTAATATTCCATTGGCAATCGGATTAATTTTAATGATGTATCCACCATTAGCAAAAGTGGATTATTCCTTATTGCCCAAAGCGTTACAAGATAGAAAAGTAATTGCCATTTCTTTGTTACTCAATTGGGTAATCGGTACTTTGTTGATGTTCGGATTAGCCGTTTTGTTTTTGCGAAACGAACCTGAATATATGACAGGACTTATCTTGATTGGTTTGGCAAGATGTATCGCAATGGTTATAGTTTGGAGTGATTTAGCCAAAGCGAACAGAGAATACACCGCTTTACTTGTTGCTTTGAATAGTATTTTTCAAGTTCTATCGTATAGCTTTTTTGTTTGGTTTTTCATCAATGTTTTGCCTAAATATTTAGGTTTGGGCAATTTTGATGTAAGTGTTTCAATGAGTGCGGTTACCGAAAGCGTATTGATATATTTGGGTATTCCGTTTTTAGCTGGTTTTCTTACCCGATATATTCTGATAAAACAAAAAGGAAAAGATTGGTATAATCATAAATTTGTTCCGAAGATTTCGCCTATAACACTGATTGCACTTTTGTTGACAATCGTATTAATGTTCAGCTTAAAAGGGAATAAAATTGTAGAATTACCTTTTGATGTAATTAAGATAGCCGTTCCTTTAATCATCTATTTTGTACTGATATTTTTTGTTAGTTTTTTCATCAATAAAGCAATGAAAATCCCTTACGACAAAAATGCTTCCATCGCATTTACAGCCACAGGCAACAATTTTGAATTGGCAATTGCTGTTGCTATTGCGGTTTTTGGTATCAACTCACCACAGGCATTTGTAGGCGTTATCGGACCATTGGTAGAAGTTCCAGTTCTAATTTTATTGGTTAAGATTAGTTTATTTCTAAAACAAAAATATTATACAAAATGACAAAGAAAATTTTAGTGCTTTGCACAGGAAACAGTTGCAGAAGCCAAATTGCAGAAGGTTATTTACGCTATTTTGCAGGTAAAAAAGCAGACGTTTACAGTTCAGGTGTGGAAACGCACGGAGTAAACCCAAAAGCAATTGTCACAATGCAAGAAGACGGCATTGACATTTCTAATCACACCTCAAACAATATTGACGAATACCGAAATATAGATTTTGATTTTGTAATTACAGTTTGCGACAATGCAAAAGAGCGTTGTCCATTCTTTCCAACCAAAGCAAAAAAGTTTCATCAAAACTTTCCCGACCCTGCAAAATCGATAGGAACAGACGAAGAAATTAGTGAAGAATTTAGAAAAGTCAGGCAGTTAATAAAGGAGTATTGTAAACAGTTTGTTGCAGATAATTTATAGGTAGAAGTAAAGTTTAATAACTGATACATTATTTTGAAAAGTACAGGTGTGTTTACCTGCATGATGATGCAATCACCTTTTTTCAAATTATGCAAATATGAGAACATTCACAAATTGTCCGTAGGACTATATTTGGTTATCCATAGGCGACAGCCTGTGGAAGAAGGGTTAACATACAACACAGCCCGTAGGGCTAAACAAAATCAATCTGTCAAAAAATACTGCTCGTCAGTACCCATTCTTAAATTCAATCTCCAAACTTATTTTCACTATTCCGATTGCATTACTTTTTATTAGAATTTCTTTTTCCCCATTTATACACCTCAAACCACAATACAGACACCATTGCTATCAAAATTGCAATCCCTAAATCTTTTAAATTCAAACTGCTTACATGAAAGAAGTTTGAAAAGACCGGTATGTATACAATGGCGAATAGCAAAATTAAAGTTGATCCTATTATTAATGGAAACAGGGTATTTTTATTCTTAAAACTTTCAAAAAGACTATAAGTAAACGAACGGTTGGTAAGACTTAAAAATACATTGGCAAAAATAAGTGTGGTGAAAACTATCGCTCTTGTCGTTTCTTCGCTTGCTCCATTTTGTACAGCCAATTGATAGGCGAATAATACACCAACAGTTATCATCAATCCTTGAATAATGCTGATGCTTAATTCCCTCCAATTCAAAAAGGTTTCTGTCATTTTTCGTGGTTTTTGCTGCATAGCATTCTTTTCTATCGGTTCATTTTCATAGACGATTGAACAGGTTGGTCCCATTATCAATTCTAAAAATATTACGTGTACCGGTGTGAAAATATTGGGATAAATCCAGCCTAAAAACAAGGGTAGAGAAACTGTCAAGATGATTGGAATATGAATGGAAATAATATACTGAATGGCTTTTTTGATATTGGTATAAATTCTTCTGCCTGCTTCTATTCCTAGAATGAGTTTGTCCAGATCATCGTTGGTGATAACCAAGGCTGCTGCAGCTTTGGCTATTTCTGTTCCTTTGTTGCCCATTGCCACACCAATATGAGCCGCTTTGAGTGCCGGTGCATCATTGACACCATCACCCAGCATGGCCACGACCTCTCCTGATTGTTTCAAAGCATTTACAACCGCAAGTTTAGCCTCCGGAAACATACGAGTAAATAAAGTAGTTTCGTTTGAAAGTGTCATCAGTTCAGCTTCCGAATGATGCGTTATTTCTGCACCGGTAACAGCAGGAACATTATTTCTAATGCCTGCTTGTTGGGCAATGGCGTTTGTGGTATCGGCATTATCTCCGGTAATTATTTTTACTTTTATCCCTGCATCGTATATTTTTTTGAAAACCTGCTGAATATTTTGTTTGGGCGGGTCGTAAAATACTGTAAACCCAAGAAAATCAAACTTAAAATCTTGCTGTTTTCCAGGGAAATCATTTCCTTCAAAATCACATTTGGCAACGCCTAACACACGATAACCTTGTTTTCCGAAATCCCGGATATGTTGTCGAAGATTTTCTTTTTCATCTTCAGAAAGCTGAGCAACTTCAAGAATAGCTTCCGGTGCACCTTTGGCAGCGATAATTCGTTCACCTAAATTGTTTTCAAAAATATGCGTCATCATGGGTGGTTTGCCCTCCAACGGATATTCATGAACCATTTGGAAACCTTTTCTTAGGTCAGAAGTTTGCGTTTCTGCATATACTTTGTGCAGTGTTTTTTCCATTGGGTCAAATGGAACGGGTTCGCTGCTCCACATCGCAAATTGAATAAGTTGAGAAAGTTCAGATTTATTAAAACTTGTATCGTCAAAAACCTGTTTAGTTTTAAAGTCAAAAAGAGCTTTCAGTTTCATTGAATTTTCGGTAATCGTGCCCGTTTTGTCGGTGCAAATTACAGTAGTGCTTCCTAAAGTTTCAACTATACTGCTTCGCTTGATGATAACACCTTGTTTCATCAATTTCCAGGAACCCAATGCCATAAAAGTGGTAAAAGCAACCGGAATTTCTTCTGGTAGAATAGACATTGCCAGGGTTAATCCCGCCAACAAACTTTGAACGATATCTCTTGATTGCAAAAAACTATATGCCCACACCGTCAAGAAAACAGCAATTCCAATGAATGCCATCCACTTTACAAACTTTGTAATTTGTAATTGCAATGGTGAAATTTCTTCTTTGATGTTTTGAATGGACTGACCAATTTTTCCAAGTTTAGTTTTCGCTCCAATATTTTCCACTTCAAACACTGCCAAGCCGGAAACTACCAAAGTGCCGCTGTAAACCTTATTATCGTCTGTTTCTGGATTTTTAAAAACCGAAAAACTTTCTCCGGTAAGTGATGCTTCATTCACCGAAAAATCGTTGCTATGTACAATTTTCCCATCGGCATTTATCATTTTCCCTTCTTCGATAATACACAAATCGCCCAATGCAATTTCGTGCGTAGGAATTTGCATCACTTTAGAATTTCTAATCACCGTACTGAGTGGTTCATTCAGTTTTTCTATTGCTTCCAAAGCTTTTTTACTGCGATTATCCTGATAAAAAGAAATTCCAGAAACGGCAATGATAGCCCCAAACATAAACAGCGCTTCGGAATAATTGCCCACTATAACATAAATCACCGAAACGGCAATTAGCAAAAGCAGCATTGGTTCTTTCAGAATGTCAAATAACAGCGTGTACCAGGCACTTTTTATGGTGTTTTCTGCCTGATTGAAACCAAATTTCTCACGGGAGGTTTTTAGTTCCGCTTCCGTAAGACCGGAAAGCTGTTTGGGGATATTGTATTGGGGCATTTGTATAATTTTTTCAGCTATTTAATCTCCTCCAATCATTCTGGAAGTAATTCCTTTTTTGCTTGAAAATTCAGCTAAAACAATTCCGGCAAAATGCAGTAGAATAAAAATGGGAAACCAATAAATGCCCCATTTATGAACGGCTTCAATTTGCTCGTGGTAAGTAGAGAACAAATCTTTTTCAATACAAATACCTGTAACGGCTGAAATAAAAACAAAAAGATAGAAGTAAACATAAATAAAGCCCTGTAAGCGTTCTTTAAGCGGTTGATTGCTTTTAAAGGGATTTGGAAAACGAATACCTTTTACAAGCATATAAATAATCCGTGCTAAAAATGCAAAAATCATTACGTGAGCAAAAACTTCGTGCCATTGCCACATAGGTTCTCTAATTTCCTTTGCAATGTCTGTCATTTGTTCTTTTGGAATTGCCGATGTTTTGCTTTCAATAACAGCAACAATATTGTTTTTATTCATCCAATACATTCTCAAAAAACCTGTAATGAATAAAATGGGCATTGCAATTGCCATTATCCAATGCAACAGTCTGTGAAATAGGGTAAATTTTTGTTGGAATTTCATCTCAATTATTATTTAGTTAAAATACTGGTGATATTGCTGATATGAATGTTGTAGTTGCAAAACGGTTTCATTTGCTTTAGTTGCATCTCTTTCATCTTCCAATGCTTTTACAATTTCAAGATGTGGGTGCAGCCATTTATGTAGTTCATCGTGGCTTTTTCCGTCCATTGTGCAGCTTTTTATGAGCTGGCTGTTTTGGTCTTTTACCTGTTGAGCTAATGCTTTATAATCTGCCTGATTATTCTGGATATAAGCATTTACCAATTCTTCGCCTTTCATTACAAAAGGCTTCATTTCTTCGTTCACCAACCATTTTTCTCCATTGTTGAGTTCAATAGCTTCTGAACTTTCATCGTGTTGATGTTCTGCATGGGTTTCTGTTTCCTGCTTTTCCGTTGCTTTTTCAGTGGTATTGTTACAACTCCACAAAAGTAAAACACTCATTCCTAAGACAAATATTTTCTTCATATTTCTAATTTATAATTCGTAATTTTTAACTTTTTTCAATCATTTTCAACATTCCATCTAAAACGGATTTTCCGTCCTTAACAAGATTTGATTTATGTCCTGATAATTTCCATTTCAGCACGGTCATTCTCATTCCTCCAATAATTATGGTGGTCAAGGTAGAAGCTCCAATCAATTTATTGTATAGTCCTTTTTCTTGCCCTTTTACAATATTTGTTTTTACATACTCCTGCATCATATCCATAATCTCAGCCACTTTATTACTCAAATTTTCATCAAAATGAAAAATACTTTCTGCAAAAATGACACTCACAATTGCAGGTTTGTTTGTAAAAGTTTGTAGCTGTGAATTAAAAATTGCTCTTAATTCATCAGCAGTCGTGTCAGTCGGTTTGAAAGAAATAGACTGAATACGGTTTTTCATTTCCGTTTTGAAGTATTCCAATAAGCTTAATAATATTTCAGTTTTACTTTTGAAGTGCCTATACAATGCAGGTTCAGACAAACCGATATCTTCTGCCAATGTTTTAATGGTCAAATTCTGAATACCATATTTAGAAATTCGGTTGGTTGCCGCTTCCATAATCTCAATTTGCCTGTCTGTGAATTCTTGCATACTTTTGTTTTATGTTAGTTAGTATTCACTCACAAAGGTAAAACTAATTTTTAATTGGGCAAATAAAATTCAAAGAAAGTTTTGATTTACTGTTTACACATTCTGTGAGTGGGCAAAAAAACGACTCTTTTGGTTTACGCACAACTCTATATTTTTTATTTGTGTTTGTGAATACTTTGTATTTTGCGAAGGGTTGGCTTGTGTGTCGGCAATAAAACTACTCGCATATCTTATTATTTTTAAGCTATGTTCGTGAATCGCTTTACTTATTTGAATTTAAAAAAATGCAGTTGGGAATATGAAAATATAGGCAAGGATAGTTAATACGAATCCGATTCTTTTTTACAGTTACATTATGTTTTGTCAATGCTTTGAAATTCAAATTTCAGGTTGCTTGTTCAATGTTTAGAATGTCATCGTATCATTGGCTATACCTAAAATTGATTTTTATGAGTGAAACTTCACGTAAAGCTATGGCATCTTGGGTTCATATTCTATTTAAGCATGCTAATAAACCATTGTGTTGTGTTTTTATTGCACAAAGCCCTTGTTCATTCAGGTTAGTTAATGACAATAAAAAAAGCCACTTCAAAACTGAAATGGCTTTTTAAGAAGAGTTGTTTTAATATTATTCGGTTGCAGAAGTGTCAGCAGAAGTAGTTTCCTTCTTGCCTTTGCAACACTCTTTTTTCTTCATATCCTTTTTACAACAAGCCTTGTCGCCATCCATTTTCATATCTTTTTTGCAACAAGATTTGCCTTCCATTCCGGTATTGCCACAATTGTGTTCGCAATTTCCTTTTTCACAATTTTCCATGCCTTCGCATTTGCAAGAATCACATTTTTCTTTCATGCAGCAGTCTTTTTTCATGTCATGGCAATCCATATTGTGTCCGCCTTCTTTATCCATACACATTTCCATTTTGCCTTTGTCTTTGCAACAAGCCCCCCCCATCATTTCAGCAGAATTTCCATTGTTGAGATGAGGTGCAATCACCAGCGCCACGATAGACATAAGTTTTATCAAGATGTTCATAGAAGGTCCTGAAGTGTCTTTGAAAGGGTCACCTACTGTATCACCTGTAACAGAAGCTTTGTGAGGTTCAGACTTTTTGTAGAAAGTCTCGCCATTGATTTCAACTCCTTTTTCAAAAGATTTTTTGGCATTGTCCCACGCACCACCGGCATTGTTTTGGAAAATACCCATCAACACACCGGAAACAGTAACGCCTGCCAATAACCCCCCTAAAACTTCGGGTCCAAAAGCAAAACCAACTAATACGGGCGTAATCAACGCAATCGCACCGGGTGCAATCATTTCTCTGATGGATGCTTTGGTAGAAATTTGAACGCATTTCTCATACTCAGGACGAGCTTCATATTCCATTATACCTTTGATTTCTTTAAACTGTCTACGCACTTCATTCACCATATCCATGGCAGCGCGACCCACAGCAGCAATAGCCAATGAAGAGAAAATAAATGGAATCATCGCACCAACAAACAAGCCGGCAAGCACTTTTGCTTTAAAGATATCAATGCTTTCGATGCCCGCCACACCCACAAATGCTGCGAATAATGCCAGCGAAGTCAATGCTGCAGAAGCAATGGCAAAACCTTTACCGGTTGCAGCAGTAGTATTACCCACAGCATCCAAATTGTCTGTTCTGCCTCTGACTTCTTCCGGAAGTTGGTTCATTTCAGCAATACCACCCGCATTGTCTGCAATGGGACCGAAAGCATCAATTGCAAGTTGCATGGCAGTGGTAGCCATCATTCCTGCAGCGGCAATAGCAACGCCATATAATCCTGCGAATTCATAAGAACCATATATACCGGCAGCCAACACAATGATTGGAATAACGGTTGATTCCATACCTACAGAAAGCCCTCCGATAATATTGGTTGCGTGTCCTGTAGCTGATTGTTTGATGATTGAATTAACAGGACGCTTACCTATTGCGGTATAATATTCAGTCACTATACTCATCAATGCACCGACAACCAAACCTAAAAGAATAGAATAATATACATCCATTGCACTGAATTCATATCCTCTGATTTGCATAGTTTCAGGCAATAACATTTTGACAGCAAAGAAAGAAGCGATACCGGTCAAGATAATCGCAGACCAGTTTCCAATATTCAATGCTTTTTGTACACTGTCATTCTCATTTTTAACTTTGACAAAGAATGTTCCCACTATAGAGAATATTAATCCCATACCTGCGATTACCATTGGCAAAAGGATTGGGGCAATACCCCCGAAATTATCAAAAGATTCAATCTCACGTCCTAAAACCATAGTGGCAAGAATAGTAGCCACATAAGAGCCAAAAAGGTCTGCGCCCATCCCGGCCACATCTCCCACGTTGTCTCCCACGTTATCAGCAATGGTAGCGGGGTTTCTTACGTCATCTTCAGGAATACCGGCTTCCACTTTTCCCACAAGGTCAGCACCTACGTCAGCAGCTTTTGTGTATATTCCTCCGCCTACACGAGCAAAAAGAGCGATGGACTCGGCACCCAATGAAAAGCCGGCTAATACTTCCAATGCTTTTTCCATTTCGATGCCATTCACATCACCTCCGGTATTGATAACAAAAATATTATAGAAAATAATAAATATTGACCCCATTCCTAATACAGCCAAGCCTGCAACCCCAAGTCCCATCACTGTGCCACCTGTAAAAGATACCTTCAATGCCTTGGCAAGACTGGATTTTGCCGCTTCTGTTGTGCGCACATTGGCTTTGGTCGCAACGTTCATGCCTATATACCCTGCTAATGCGGATAAGAATGCACCCACTATAAATGAAATGGCAATAACGGGGCTGGATGTTTCTACTAATGTTCCGCTCCATGCTAATAAAATAGCTGCAATAATGACAAAATAGGAAAGTACTTTCCATTCTGCTTTTAAGAAAGCCATGGCGCCTTTGGCAATATAACCTGCCAATTCTTGCATCTTTTCATCTCCTGCATTTTGTTTGTTGATCCATGCAGATTTAATAGCCATCACCAATAAGCCGATTAAACCCAAAAACGGAATACAATAAATCAATAAATCGTTCATAATTATTTAAATTTTGCTTTAAAAATTGAGGGTGCGAAAATACATTTTTTTCTTGTCTGTCAATTGAGAATTTAAGAATAGATTTGCCATTCTTTTATGTTACACCAGATTTTAGATTTTTTTCTGCACTTAGACAAGTATCTTGGGGCGATGATAAACGAATATGGAGTGTGGATCTACGCTATTTTATTCCTGATTATTTTTGTTGAAACCGGTTTGGTTATCATGCCTTTTTTGCCGGGTGATTCACTTTTGTTTGCAGCAGGATTGTTTGCAGCTCAAGATAATATTCTTAATATTTGGATTTTACTGATTTTGCTGTTTGCGGCAGCTGTCTTGGGAGACTCTGTCAATTATTTGATAGGGAAATATGCAGGACAGAAGGTGCTGAATTGGAAGCTCAAAGGTAAACCGCTTATCAAGCCTCAATATATGGAGAAAACACACCAATTTTATGATAAGCATGGTGCCAAAACAATTGTTATAGCTCGTTTTGTGCCAATTGTGCGCACATTTGCACCTTTTGTAGCGGGTATTGGCGAGATGCATTATAATAAGTTTATAACGTATAATATTGTGGGTGGGGCAGTTTGGATATTGTCGCTCACTTTAGCCGGCTTTTTCTTTGGCAATTACGCATGGGTGCAGCATAATTTTGAGAAGGTGATTTTTGGAATTATTCTTGTTTCAATACTCCCAATCCTAATTGAGATTGTTAAGTCTAAATGGAAAAAGAGTTAGGATTAATAGGCTTACCACTCTCTCATTCATTCTCTCCAAATTGGTTTGAAAATCATTTTGTTCAAAACCAAATCAAGAATTTCAAATACCGTCTTTTTCCACTTGAAAGGATAGAGGATTTGCCTGCGCTTATCAAGCAAAACCCCGATTTGCAAGGGCTTAATGTAACGATTCCTTATAAAAAAACAGTGCTGCCTTTTTTGGATGAATTATCGCACGAAGTACAGGCAATTGGAGCAGCTAATTGCATTAAAATTCTACGTGATGGAACTAATGTCAGGACTAAGGGTTATAACACAGATATAATAGGGTTTGCCAAAAGCCTCATACCTCTTTTACAGGCTCAACATAACCAAGCATTAGTTTTTGGTTCAGGAGGGGCAGCACAAGCTGTTCTATATGTGCTAAATGAGCTATCAATCGAAGCCCGAGTTGTTAGTAGGCGCGCAGATACAAACAGTATTTCCTATGCAGAACTTAACCCAAATTTGTTGAAGACTTTCAAGCTATGGATAAATACAACTCCGGTGGGTATGTATCCTAATGTTGACAAGGTTTTGCCCATAGCTTATGAACATTGTTCCCCGCAGCACCTGGTTTATGATTTAATTTATAACCCACATGATACTTCTTTTCTGAAAGCATGTAAGATGCGTGGAGCAATCATAAAAAACGGGTATGAAATGCTGGAAATTCAAGCCGAAGAATCAGCAAAAATATTTGGAATTTGATACTTGACACACTATTTGTTTGGCAATCAATACGCACGGCCAAACAAAACCCTTTGTGTCGAAGGTTGTCCGGTTAATATACACTTACCTGCTTCCTTCGGATTGTTCAAGGGGGGGGGCAGCGGATAGTTGCTTTTGTTTTTTTCTTTGATTGCAAGTTCGGTTGCGGAAGTTCCGTCCCAGTGTGCAGAAACAAAACCGGGATTCTCATCTAATGCTTTTTCAAATTCTTCCCAAGTATCCACAACATGGATATGAGCATCTCTGTAATCTTTGGTAATACATAAAAAATAAACTTTGAATGGGTAATATTATTCATACATTGTATGCAAATAATAGCTGTTTCTCAATCTTAATTTTAGAATTATTTGTTGTTTCTATGTTGCAAATACGTTTAATTTGTTTTTTATTAATAATACAACCTTAAATGTACAGCACAATGAATAAAAGAATTGTTACTTTAGCATCAGTCCTTGCGGTATTCACAACCGCTTTTGGACAAGTAAGAGTGGGAACAGTACCCAATCAAGGAGATGTAATCGTGGGGGATATATGGGCTACAACACCCACCTTAGAGTTTAATGTATTCGGCAGAATGCATATCACCCACAATCACCGTATGAACTCCCCGAATTTCATCAATGGTTTGACAGGGGTGAACTTTGACATCAAAACTCCGACAGGCACAACAGGATATAATGACGGCACAACACCTCAGAATCCTATTATGCGCCCCCAATGGAGTAACTATTACTATTTGGGGGATTATAACTATTACTTTAAAGAAGTGCACGGACACGATTTGTATCACCACAATGGAGGCAAAACACTTCTAATCTCTGACAGAAGATTAAAAGAGAATATTCAACCGCTCATGTCGGTTATTGATAAAATTCTGAATATTAAAACCTATACCTACGACTATATATATAATGCCAACCCAGACCTGCCTGATGATGTGAATGAATTTGCAAGACAAAGAAGTAAGAATCACACGGGTATAATGGCACAAGATATATTGACGGATTTTCCTGACTTGGTGCGATACAGAGAGGACAAGGATGTCTATGCAGTTGATTATACAGGCTTTATCCCCTATTTGATTAAAGCCATGCAGGAACAGAATGAGCAGATAGCGGGTTTGCAAGCGACTATCATGGCTCTCACAAGAGGAGTTACTGATATTGGCTCGTTCGGCACTACACTCTTTGGCGCAAAGAACAAACAGACAGGCTCCGCCCTCCAAGCCACCGACCCCATATCCATAAAGCAGGAAATAAAGGTGTCCTACACTTTGGCGGAAGGAGCGACAAACGCCCTGCTGATAGTGTATGACCTCAACGGAAGACAACTTTTTAAAATAGACCATATTAGCGGCACACATACAACACTTCCCAAGAGCAAGCTGACAGCAGGAATGTATTATTACACGCTGATTGCGGACGGAAAAGAAGTCGATACTCACAAGTTGATAGTGTTAGATTAACTTTGGGTTAAACAAATAATCCATGCCATGAAAATTATCAACAAATACAACTCTCTGCTGCCTCTCTTACTCGCTCTGTTGCTCTCCCTAAGTCAATGCCGCTGCAAGGACGAAAAGAAGCCCTGCCAAGACCCGACAAATATCAACTGCGAGAACTACGACCCATGCTATGGGAAGATTGTAACCGCAGACTTTACCATAAGACAATGGAACGGATGGTATATAGACCCTAAAGCAATGCAACCTGAAGATTATGATACGATATTGCTGCATGGTATCAGGCTGCACCCCAAAATCAATGTTCCTACTAATGTTTTTGGAAGATAGGCACAGACGATCGAATATTTACAGAAGGCGAGTTAAAAATGTTATTTTCGGAGTATATAAACAACCCCGGCAATATAGACCCAAACAATCCTAACTACTATAAGCCCATTCCTATCACCCTGACAGTAAAAACACCAGGGTGGCAGAAGTGCGTAGCTCCGAAGGACACCGTTTTGCAGCACACAAGAAACCTTGTATTTGTGAGTGCAAAAAGACCCAACCCCATACTTGGAAAATTTGTTGGTATATCGGATTTCGACAACAAGGAAAGAGAGATAGAAATTGTTCAATATTCTATTGATAGCATTGTTTCGCCTTATTCTGCGAGAACTGCATTTATAAATTTTCCAAACTTGGATAATAAAGACTCAATCATATTAAGGGCATACCCAACGCTCATACTTAAGAGCTTTAAATACTTGTGGACGGACGGAGGATATACGTACGTTTATGATAATATGACTAATACTGAACCTTATGACGGTTTAAATATGTTCAAAATACGTACAGACCATGTTGAGGGAGAGCAGGATTACATCAAAATTGAGTATAGGTATGTTACCAAACAAAACCAATACAAAGAATATACATTTTCGGGAAGAAGGAAAAATTAAAACAGCAACATGAAAAGAATAGTATCCATTATAGCAATGCTTTCCGCTCTATCAGTAGCAGAAAATCTCCATGCCCAATGCACGGACTGCGAAGTAAAAGGGATAAACACCGACCCAAGGGGCAGCAATGCCCAAAACTGCGAAGATGCCAACAAGATAAATCAATTCTATTGGTTCAACAGTCAGATAAATGCTTTTTATTTCTACGCAGGCGGTAACATCACAGGGAATCTTAACAGCCCCTTTTGGGCTGTCGGTTCGCAGCCTATTATAGGTGCTCATGCGGGGCAAACGGGCAGCGACTTCTACCCCGAAGACGGGTGGGAGCTGCTCAAGTTTGACAACGGCTATCTGGCGGACAACACCACCCAAAGAAGCACTGCCAAATCCATGATTTACTTGTGTTACTACAACAAACACAGAGGGCTAATGCGCTTTTTTGGTATGATGCCGGTTTATATCAGATTATCAATACGCACGGGCAAACAATACCCTTTGTGTTGAAGGTTGTCCGGTTAATATGCACTTACCAACTTCGTTCGGATTGTTCAAGGGGATGCAACGGATAGTTGCTTTGGTTTTTTCTTTGATTGCAAGTTCAGTTGCAGTAGTTCCGTCCCAGTGTGCAGAAACAAAACCGGGATTTTCATCCAAAGCTTTTTCAAATTCTTCCCAAGTGTCCACAACATGGATATGAGCATCTCTGTAATCTTTGGCAATATTGAAAAGACTTTGTTGTATTTCGGATAAAAGTTTTTTGATTGTGTCCTCCAAGCCGTCTTGCGAAACAGTTTCTTTTTGTTTGATATCTCTGCGTGCAAGTTCTGCAGTGTGATTTTCCATATCACGCGGACCCATTGCCACACGAAGCGGCACTCCTTTGTGTTCCCATTCTGCAAATTTGTATCCGGGTTTGAACGTATCGCGGTCATCCACTTTGCAGCGAATGTCTGCCTTATCCAAGGTGGATTTTAGTATATTCAGGCGGCTCACAATCATTTTTCTTTCTTCGTCTGTTTTGTATATTGGCACTAACACCACCTGTATGGGTGCAACATTAGGAGGCAAAACCAAGCCCTCGTCATCGCTGTGTGCCATGATGAGTGCGCCAATCAGTCTGGTTGATACGCCCCAAGAGCTTGCCCACACATAATCCAATTTGCCTTCTTTGCTCTGAAATTTTACGTCAAATGCTTTGGCAAAGTTTTGACCTAAGAAATGCGAAGTTCCCATCTGGAGTGCTTTCCCGTCCTGCATGAGTCCTTCTATGCAATAGGTGTCAATGGCTCCGGCAAAGCGCTCATTGGCGGTTTTAACGCCTCTGATAACCGGTACGCCCAAGAAATTCTCTGCAAAATCAGCATACACTTCCAACATACGTTTGGCTTCTTCTTCGGCTTCTTCTTGGCTTGCATGTGCGGTGTGTCCTTCCTGCCACAGAAATTCGGAGGTTCTCAAAAATAGGCGTGTGCGCATTTCCCAACGCATAACATTTGCCCATTGATTAATCAATAAAGGTAAGTCTCTGTATGATTGAATCCAGTCACGATAAGTATTCCAGATAACAGTTTCGGAAGTGGGACGGATGATAAGTTCTTCTTCAAGTTTAGCTTCAGGGTCAACTATTACACCCTTGCCGTTTTCATCATTTTTTAGTCGGTAATGTGTTACCACCGCACATTCTTTAGCAAAACCTTCTACATGGTCAGCCTCTTTGGAAAGAAATGATTTTGGAATCAGGAGCGGAAAATAAGCATTCACATGTCCTGTGTCTTTGAACATTTTGTCGAGCTTTTGTTGCATCCTTTCCCATATTGAATAGCCATAAGGTTTAATCACCATACAGCCCTTGACTGCAGAATGTTCTGCCATGTCAGCGTCTTTTACAAGGTTGTTATACCATGCTGAATAATCGTCACTTCGCTTAATTTTTTCGAACCCCATTTCTTTTTGGCACTTTTATTGTGTAACTTTGTGTTGTAATTAATCGGGTGCAAAGTTAACCAAACTGCAACACCCTCAAAAAACTAAGATTATGAAAAAAACTTCAGCTTTTCTTATGCTCGCATTTGTTTCATCTTTGGCTCTGACATTGGGTTCATGCGGATTGTCAAACAAAGCGTTGTCTCAATATGATGACATGTACTATTCGCCTTCTGCTGCTCACAAACAAGCGCTCTTGGATGATAAGAAAAAGAAACAAGAACAAGAAGAATATCAAACTAATAATGTTTCTGACAATAATTCAGATAAGTCACTACAAAATCAATCAAATTATAACCCGCAAGGCAATACCAACAATAACTATAACGGCAATACCACCGTTAATAATTATTATGGCAATGATTCACGCATGAATTATGGTGGATACTTTAACAGATTTGGGGTAGGTTATTATGGCGCATACACTCCCGGATTAGGTATGATGTACAATCCGTACAGTGCCGGATCGAGTTTTTGGACAGGATATGGTTCAATGGGTATGGGATATGGTATGGGCTATAATAATCCTTTTTATTATGGCATGGGCTACGGATACAATCCTTATGCTATGTATAACCCCTATTATATGTACAATCCCTATTCTTACGGTTATTACGGAGACCCTTATTCCGCAGGATATACGAATGGATATATGCATGGAAGTTCTTACGGTTCATGGGGTAAAGGTGGCACAACAGTTTCCAATCCTAACCCTCAGACAAAAAGAGAGGATTATGGCACAAATCAATCACCCATAAACAGGAATAGAAGCACGCCCTCTTACGGCACACCGAATAATTCCGGTTCAAATTCCGGTTATGATCCCAATTCCAGAAGTTCAAACTCCGGTAGTTCCGGTCAAACACCGGTTTATAATACCCCTTCTAGAACTAGCAATCAACCCAGTTCAGGTCAAACACCGAGTTACAATACTCCATCTAGAACTAGCAATCAGCCGAGTTCAGGAAATTCCGGCTCCACCCCATCTTACAATGCACCCCGAAGTTCAAGTAATTATGGAGGTAGCAGTAGTGGTTCTTCCGGTAGCTCAAGTAATAGCGGGTCTTCTTCAAGTGGAGGTTCAAGAGGCGGAAGAAGATAATTTGAAATTAGGATAATATTGATTGGATTTAAGAATGAAAGTAATTAAGACAGGATTGTTGATTAGTTTCTTGTCTGTGACAGGAATCTTATATGCTCAAAATGAATTAGATGCTCTAAACTATTCCAAATCAAGACCTTTTGGAACCGGTTTGGCGCTTGCAACATCAGGCGCTTTGGGTTCGGTGGGTGCAGATATGGGTTCTTATGCAATCAACCCTGCCGGCTTAGGGTTCTATCGCAAAAATGAATTTAATATTTCGATGGGTTTGCTCAACCCAAACACAAAATCTGAGTATTTAGGCTATTTTATGTCTGATAATCTGTTTGGACTTACCTTGCCCAATGTTTCCTATGTTTATACCAAATTGTTGCATGAAAAAGGAAAAGAAAAGGACGATGAACTGGTAAGTTATAACTTTGCTTTTCAGGTAAACCGATATAACAACTTTTATAACAAGACTTTTTATCAAGGCAAAAATTATCAAAGTTCGTTTATGGACATGATTTGGGAGAGGGCACAAGGGATAAAGTCAGTAAATGAATTGGGTTCACTCGCTTGGGTGGCATATCAAACATATTTATTGGACCCCAATGATTCTATACCGGGTAAATGGGGAATTAGGATGGCAGATAAAAGAAGCTCCGGTCAAACCGGAATAATTGAAACCAGAGGAGGTATGTATGATTGGAATTTTGGAGGAAGTTTTAATTATGGAAATGTTCTGTATGGAGGGATAAGCCTGCATTACAGCAAATTAAAAAAGACTGAGGTGAATACTTTCAGAGAAGATAACAACTACTTTGATGAAGGATTTAAAAATCTGACCTTTGTGCAGAACATTAAATCAGATGGAAGCGGATATGGCATCAAAGCCGGTTTTATATTCAGACCTGTGGAGTCTTTCAGATTGGGTTTTAGTTTTCAATCGCCCGAGAAAATTTCCATAACAGACAAGTATTATTATGAGATGACCTCCACTTTTGATCCTTCATTTTCGGGAGCACCTCCTACCTTGATTAATGTGCAAAGAGACCCTGAAATAAACACGAGCACTATTGCGAATGAAGATGATGACAAATATCCTTTTTCTTATTATGTGAGAACCCCGTCCCGTATGAACTATAGTGCATCTTATGTTACGGGAAATTTTGGGTTCATTTCGCTCGATGTAGAAAGGGTGAACTATGCCAGCATCAGTATGGGGTCAGAATTTGACAATTACTTAAATGAAAACACCTTTATCAAATCCGATTTCAGATCTACCTATAATATTAGATTCGGGGCAGAGGTCTTGGCAGGCAAAGATATAAGACTCAGAGCCGGTGTTGCCCATTATGAAAGTCCTTATAGACCGGAAATCTCAGAACTTAAAAATGATTATTCTGAATGGAGTTTTTCTGCCGGTTTCGGAATTATTAAGAAAACCTATGGATTTGATTTAGGGTTTATGCAATCTCGCTATCGTGACCAATACGTTCCTTATATGTCCGCAGAGCCTTATCCATCTTCCAATGTGGTGAGAAAATTCGGCAATTTTGCAATGACTGCCTCATTGATTTTCTATATCGACCCCGATTAAAAAAAATACATTGTATCGTAAAAAAACACTTCTACCTTTGTTCCTCCAATAATAGAACTTAGGTATGAAAAAACAATTACTTTTTGTTAGTAGCTCGCTTACTTTCTTTCTGATTTTTATTTGTTCCAACGCTTTTGGGCAGGGTGGCATTAGAGAAAGAGCGGTGCCTGCCCATGCTACCGTTACAGAGAATCCGCCAAAGATTAAAGTAACTTGGGACACAACGGGCTTTATAGTTTCCACCCAAATTTATCGCAAGACAAAAAGTGAAGCGTCATTTTCTCAAACCCCGATTGCCGTTGTTACCGCACCTGCTAACAGCTACACTGACGAAGATGTTTTAGTTGGGATTCAATATGATTATGTGTTTGTACAACAAACCACATTTACTGTTAATAATTCTGCCGTTACTTTTGCGTGGGGCGAGGTTTCAGCCGGAATCAAAATAGGGATTGAACCATTCAAAGGCAAGTTGTTGCTTGTTGTAGATACAGCCATTCAAAATCAGCTTTCAGCCAAAGTTGACCGTTTTGTTAGTGACTTGACCGAAGATGGGTGGGTTGTCTCCGTTACAGACAAAACAAACAGTGATTCTGTTCCAAGCATTAAAGCTAAAATCAGAAATTGGTATAATCAAGATGCCCAAAATGCAAAAGCCTTGATTCTATTAGGAGATATACCCGTTCCTTATTCAGGAAATTTCGGTTCCTTTGATGTAAATTCTCCTCCTGACGGACACGTTCCGGACCATAATGGTGCTTGGGTTGCAGATGTGTACTATGGAATAATGAACGAATCTGCTTTTACGGATTATGCCGAAAATATTGGTGGGACAAGAGAAGCAAATAAAAACAGACCGGATGATGGAAAATTTGACCAGAGTTTTATCCCCGACAATGTAGATTTACAAGTAGGTAGAATTGATATGTCCAATCTGGATGCTGTAGGACTGGATTATATTGGCAGAACAGAAAGATACTTAGACAAAGACCATGCATATAGAAATAAGGATTTTGTTGTGCCTCGCAGGTATATTTTCGAAGACAGGTTGGCACTCTTAGGTTCGGAAGCACCCGGTAGATTACACTTTTTTCAACGTGGGGCATTTGAAAAAGACAGCATGAAACAAATCTCAAACGTATTCTTCACAACGGTAAAAAGCACACCGTGTTTATGGTCAGGAGTTACTACTACCGCAGGATATACCTCTCTGAGCGGCATAGGTTCTGTAAATGAATTTAAGGATACAGTTTATTCGGTGTTCTCAAACTATTTTGGCTCTTATTTTGGTGATTGGGACAACAACAACAATTTTTTGAAAGGCTCTATTGCCGGACCGGGCTACACATTGACCTCTGTGTGGGATGGGCGCCCAATCTATCATTTCTGTCAGATGGCATTAGGAGAAAACATAGGATTTAGTATCAAACAAACTCAACAAAACCAGTTGACCAATAATAACATGGCTTTTTACCCCGGAGTATTTCAAAAAGGTATGTACCTAAGTTTGCTTGGTGACCCTACTTTGCGCCTTCATACTGTTTATCCTATCAGTAATCTCAATGCTGTTACAACTAACAACAACAAAGAGGTGAAACTCACTTGGAACGCTTCTTCCGAACAAGACATAGAAGGCTATAAGGTATATAGAAGCGGCAAAGTAGAAGGACCTTATTATCCCATCTCTTATGGCATAGTAACAGAAACCACTTTTGTCGATGCCCATCCCCTTGGAGGAGATAATTATTATATGGTTAGAACAGTCAAAATGGAAACTACTCCCAGCGGTACTTATTACAATGAGAGTCAAGGAAGACGAGTGGTAGCAAATGATGTGGATGGAACAGGGGTGCTGGTATCTGTGAAGCAGACAGATGTCCTTGCGAATGTGAACCTATTTCCTAACCCTTCAAACGGAGAGATAAATTTTAGCTTGGGAAATGTCAATACCCCAATCGCTGTAACTATGACCAATGTACAAGGTAAAGAACTTGCAACTTTCACAATAGACCAACAAAACAACACGGCAAACTTTGCTCATCTCCCTTCAGGCGTTTATTTTCTGCGCATGCAAGCCGGAGAAAAGGTGCGGATAATCAGATGGATTAAGTTAAGATAGGAGGAGTATGAAGTATGTTTAAATGAGTTATATTTGCATTTATGGATATGCTAAAAATAGGTGAAAACATAAGAATTGTCCGAACTTTAAAGGGGTATTCTCAAGAAGTGATGAAAAAGTTATTATTAAGCATAGTTACTTTACTTTTTAGTGTTCAACTTTGTTCTGCTCAGTCTTATGCGAAGTTGGACACTGTTATATATGCTGAAAATATTCCTTTTAATGTGAAGATGCCACTAAATTCAAAAAGTAGTGTGTTTTCAAAGGTTATAGATAATCATTTATTTGTGGCTTTTATTCATAAAGGCAAACTACAGTTTGAAGACTACGATTTGAGCACAGATAATCTTTCAAGAAAGTCTTATGAAATTAAACTATCAAGGAAAAATAATGTGCCTTATATTTTTGATTTTCATGTGGATTATGAAAGTGGAGAAGCCTTTGTTTTGACGACAAACGACAGAATGTTAAAATTGTCACTGACTGATGGCAAACTTGTTTATAGTATGAAAGTTTCAAGGTTTAACTATGTTTTTGCGGATAAAGATTTCTTATATTTGGGTAGATATTATAATTATAAAAATATTCAGAATCAGGGTTTAATAGCAAAGTATTCCAAAGATGGGGATTTGTTGGATTCAATTGCTTTTAATATTCCTTTTCCTGAATTTACACAATGCAATCAAAATAAATTAATGACTTTCAATGGACAAACTTTTGCTGTTCCTCTTTTTGATGGATATAATATTTTATTGATTGATAAAGATTTCAAAACGCTGAATACTTTTACACTAAACAAAGAAAATTGGGTAGCTCCTTCGCATGAAAAAAAGGAGATAGTGAGTAATGATAATAATATTTCTTTCACTTTGCTTGAGGAAGTAAATAATAGTGTGTCGAGGATATCAGGAATTGATTTTTTAGATAATAACAACTTGCTTGTTCGCTATTTCCAAAATGAAGATTCAGAACGAGATAGCTATATAGATATACTTTCGTTTGACAAAGGAAATCTCAAACTCAAAAAAGGCTCTATATTAGAATATCCCAATAAAATACAAAGTGATGTTCATCTAAAAGAAACTCATGTTCTTTTAGATATTGACTCAGACTACAATTACTATTCAAAAGGAATAATTCAAATCCGAGCAGAATTGCCGGTGGAAATAAATAGCACCACCACTTATATGGAATATCAAAATTCTCTACAAGAAAAATCGAAAACAGAAAACCCTTCTTGGGGTATTTGGTTTTTTAGTTTTAATTAAATAATAATTAATCTGAAATCTTGCTTTTGAACTCATGAAAGAAGCAAAATTTACATTGTACAGATGTGTTATTGATATAACTCTGTAAAAGAATATTAAACGTGCATGCTTTTGATATTTCCCTATCTCTTGATGTGAGTTGACGTATCAACTCTAATAATGGACTAAACCCAATAAAGTATCAGTGAGTACCTGATTCATTAGGGCTACCTTTGCCCCTAAATAATAAATAAAATAAATAAAATGAAATCAATAACACAAACCAAACACAAGCAAGCTGTTTATTACTTGCTTTCAAAAGTATTGAATCATACGCAAAAGAGTCTGATTCTATTAGCAGTTGTCTTCTTTGTAGCTCAAACATCGACAGCACAAACATTAAATTTTATTGAAATAAAAAACCCCTTTAATGGTGTTACGCAAGGGGCAGTTACTATGTTGGATTTCGACTTAGATGGAGACTTAGACATTTTAATCACTGGAAATGGTTCCGGAAAGGCTTTGTCTGAGCTTTATGAAAATGATGGCAAAGGTGGTTATTCTCTCGTAAAACTATCATTAACAGCGTTTTCACAAAGTGCAGTAGCCATTGCAGACGTTAACGGAGATAAATACCCGGATATTTTTATTATGGGACAAACACCATTAGGGAAAAACCCAGTAAATCAACTATATCTTAGTGATGGCAAAGGAGGATATGGATTAGCCAAAACTTCTTTTCCGGGACTGCGCGAAGGAACAATTACCTTGGGAGATTTAGATGGGGATAAGAATTTAGATGTTCTGTTTACCGGTACCGATGGTAGCAATCCCGTTACAGATTTATACATGGGGGATGGCAAAGGCGGATTTAGCCAAGTAAAACAATCTATACAAGCAGTTAAAAATAGTTCCGTAGCTTTTGCAGATATTGACGGTGATGGTGATTTGGACATTTTAATCGCAGGTAACGATGGAAAACAAAGTGTAGTTAATTTGTATTCTAATGATGGGTTTAAGTCCCCTGTTTTATCTACTACATTACTAAAATCATCTTTGCCCGTATTAGACTATTGTAAAGTTGATTTTGGAGACTATAATGGAGATAAGTATCTTGATATTTTAATCGCAGGATTAGATAACAGTACCGGTTCCATTGTTACACAAATTTTTGAAAATGATGGTAAAGGCGGTTTTTCGCAAGCAAAGACTAAATTTAATGGTGTTGCAGTTGGATTCGCCAAATTTATTGATATTGACTTAGATGGTGATTTAGATGTTATCATAAGCGGAAAATCAACAATGTCAGTTATCACAGAACTATATATCAACGATGGTAAAGGCGGTTTTTCATTATTGAAAACTCCTTTTGAAGCTGTTGCAGAAAGTGATGTTGCCTTTGGTGATATTAACGGAGATAAAAAATTGGATGTAGCTTTAATCGGGGGTGGTAGTTCAGGAGCAGTTGCCAAACTATATATTAATGGTGATTGCGACATTGTTCCTGATAAAATCACATTAGATAACATAGACGTAGATTGTGGAACAGCATCTTTGCTTGCACCTACAGCTACTTCTAACTGTTATGGTTCAATTAAAGGAACACATAATGCAAAACTCCCTTTTACTGCCCAAGGACCTGTAATTGTTACTTGGACTTATGATGACGGTAACGGAAAAAAAATAACACAAGACCAAAAGGTTAATGTTACCAGCCTTAGTGCACCCAAACCAAACGTAGTAAAACTGCCTGATGTAGTAGCAGAGTGTGAAGTTACTTCGCTTACAGAACCCACAGCAACCTCAAACTGTTATGGTGTAATAAAAGGAACACACAATGTTACTCTCCCATTAACTTCTCAAGGAACAGTAAAAGTTACGTGGACTTATGATGATAATAATGGAGGCAAAACAACCCAAGAACAAACGATTATTATCAAAGATATTAGTGCACCCCAACCTGACGTTAAGGAGTTGGATGCTATTACCGCACAATGTCAAGTAAGCTCAATTCCTGCACCAACGGCTACTGACAAATGCAATGGACCTATAGTTGGAACTACTACGACTACTTTCCCTATTACAGCCCAAGGAGCAAATTTGGTAACATGGACTTATGATGATGGTCGCGGAAATATTTCTACCCAAGCTCAATACGTAATTATTTCAGATACGATTGCACCCATTGCAGACATTGCAAAACTTTCAACTATCAATGCAGAATGTGAAGTAAAGTCAATAACTCCTCCTACTGCCACTGATAATTGTGAAGGTAAAATTATTGGAACTTCTAACGTTCAGTTTCCTTTAACAGCGCAAGGAACTAAAATTATTACTTGGACTTATGACGATGGAAATGGAAATACATCAACTCAAACACAAGAGGTAATTATTAAAGACAACACCGCTCCGGTACTTGATGTACCATCTCTTGCTGATTTTCATGCAGAATGTCAAGTAAAAAGTCTGCCTACCCCGACAGCAAGTGATAATTGTGCCGGAACAATTTATGGTGTTGCAGACGTTGGATTCCCTATCACAGCTCAAGGAACAACCATTGTTACATGGACGTTTAATGATGGGAATGGAAATATTATAACTCAAAAACAGAATGTTATTGTAAAAGATAAAACTGCACCCGTTCCATTACTTAATAACTTAGATGATGTGTTGGCAGAATGTGCTGTATCGAGTTTGGAAGTGCCTGTAGCTATAGATAATTGTGCAAAATATATTAATGGAACTACCAATACTACCTTCCCGATTACAGCACAAGGAACTACTGTTGTAACCTGGTCATTTGATGATGGCAATGGTAATATATCTACACAAACCCAAAAAGTCATTATTCAGGATAAAACCGCTCCAACTCTGAACAACCCTAAATTAAATAGCATTGTAACTGAATGTGAAGTAAAATCTTTGCCGGTACCTACAGCAAAAGATAATTGTGCAGGAACTATTACCGGTACAACAACTACACAATTTCCGATTACAGCTGCCGGAACTACAGTAGTAACCTGGTCGTTTGATGATGGCAATGGCAACATTACAACCCAAACCCAAGTTGTTACCATTAACCCGATAGTGGTAAGCATAACCCAAGAAGGTGCTATGCTTACTGCAAATACAGCAGGTAACTATTCTTACCAATGGTTGGATTGTGACAAGGGGAATACACCGATTGATGGTGCAACCAATTATTTTTACCAAGCTACCCAAATAGGTAATTATGCAGTGAAAGTAACTTCAAAAGAAGGATGTAGCATTGTGTCAAATTGTGTTTCCGTAGGAACATTAAGTGTACAACAAAATGCGCTTACTCATCAAACTACAATTTTCCCTAATCCAACAACAGGTGAAGTAACAATTAACACTTCGAACAATTATGATAATGGTGTGATTGAGGTTTATTCTGCTTTTGGTCAATTAGTTTATAAAGCTAATTTTTCAGGAAATAATGCCGTTATTAATCTTGAATCTAAACCGATAGGTGTTTATTTTGTTAGAATAAACAATACTGTGGTTACGCAAGTTATCAAAATGTAGTTTTCCAAATCTATTCACAATAAGAAGGCTGTCCGAAATTTTCGGACAGCCTTCTTTTTTATATCAACTCTACATTTATTCTTGAGCATTATTACAAAGTAATTTTTGTTGTTTAAAGCAGTATTAATGTATGATTTATATCTCAATCAAAGCAAAAACAAAAAGGCTGTTCTCATTGTGGGGATAAGTGTTTGAGTCCTTAAAAACTCTCTCGGTTACTTTTGCACACCAATTAAAGGAGCTTGGCATGGATTTAAGAGTAATCAAAAGAGCCTATTTTTTAGGTATTGGGGGGATTGGTATGAGCGCCATAGCCCGCTATTTGCTCCAACAAGGGATTGCTATCTTTGGTTATGACAAGGTACGTTCACCTTTGTGTATGGAGTTGGAGAACGAAGGGATGACCATACATTATCAGGATGACAGTACACAAATTCCAATCGAATTTGTCAACCTGTCACAAGAGAGCATTTGTATCTGGACTCCGGCTTTGCCAACTGATTTTGGTGAAATCGTTTTTCTCAAATCTAATGGAATTCGATTGTACAAACGTGCAGAAGTATTGGGCATGATTTCACATCATACCTTTACAATTGCCATTGCCGGCACACACGGCAAAACCACTACAACCACGCTCGTTACCAAAGCACTTTCCGCTTATCAAATCAATTTTACGGCTTTCTTAGGCGGCATCAGTGCTGACTTTGGCAGCAATTATATTGCTTTCAAAAACCACCGAGAATTGTTGCCTAAGCCTATCATGATTGTTGAAGCGGATGAGTTTGACCATTCATTTTTGCAGTTGCATCCAAATATTGCCGTGATAACATCCACAGATGCAGACCACTTGGATATTTACGGGGCCGCAGATGGTTTCAGAAAAGGATTTGAAGATTTTGTTAAATGTATTGAAGAACAAGGTGTGTTGATTCAAAAATATGGTTTGGATTTGCCGGTTACATCAAAAATTATTTCTAAAACCTATGGTAGGCATGAGGAGGCAGATTATCAATATTTCAACCCATTGTATCAAAACGACAATTTCGCTTTTGATTGGAAAAGTAAGTCTGCACAACTGCATGTAGTATTGGGTGTAGGTGGAGAACATAATGCCGAAAATGCTACCGCTGTCTTAGGTGTAATCGACTCTTTAGGTTTGGATGTGAGTCTTGCTGCCAAGAGTATGGCAGGGTTTAAGGGTGTGAAAAGACGTTTTGAAAAACTGTATGAAACCCCCACGCACATTGTAATTGACGACTATGCACATCACCCCACAGAACTAAAAGCGATTATCAATTCAGTCAAAAAAACATACCCAAACCATAAGCTAACCGGAGTTTTTCAGCCACATTTATTCTCACGTACAAGAGATTTTTTGGATGGATTTGTAGAGAGTTTGAATATGCTTGATGAATGTTGGTTGATGGATATCTATCCTGCACGCGAAAAACCTATTGAAGGAATAACCAGCCAAGCCATTGCAGGCAAACTTGATAACTGTGCCGGTGTTTTTACCTCGGAACAAATTTATCAGAGAATAAAAACTAATCCGCCTGCGCTATTTTTGATTATGGGTGCGGGCGATATTGACCGAATTACGATACCAGTAAAGAAATTGTATGAAGAACTTTTTGCCACTGCTTAAAAAATGGATACTACCCGCAACGGGGCTACTGTTACTACTCATCGTAACAGTATGGGCAACGGTAAAACAAAAACAAGTTGTTTGTACTGAAGTGGTGATTGATCTTGAACCTCGTGAAGGAACCTATTTTTTGACAAATGAACATGTGTTGGACATTGCTTCAAATACGGTGAGTTCCAACGATTTGATAGGGAAAAGCATACAACAGTTGAATACCTTTCGTATGCTCTCCAATTTGCGTACAAGCCCTTATGTCGAAAAGGCTAATGTGTATATGGGAAATGACGGCAAATTAGTGATTGATGTAAAACAGCGTGAACCTTTATTCAGGGTGATTAATCAACAGGGTGAAAGTTATTATGTAGAAAAAAATGGATTGAAGATTCCTACCGTTCCCAATTACGCAGTCAGAGTGCCTGTATTGACCGGTGATGTAAGTGAAGGAGCAAATGATTCAAACCATGTTCACACAGAAGTTTTGCAGGGAGCACTTGCCATTTTTACCTATATAAACTCCGAACCATTCTGGAAAGCTCAAATTGAACAGGCTTATGTAGATAAAAATCAAGGCTTTTTATTGATTCCACAAGTGGGAAATCATACCATTGTTGTTGGAAAACCGGAGCATATTGAAATTAAATTTGAAAAGCTTAAACTATTTTATAATCAGGCACTTAGTAAAAAAAATTGGGATGATTACAGCGTGATAGATTTGAGTTTTGAAGGTCAAGTTGTAGCAAAAAGAAGAAAATAAAACAAGAACAGAAATTTTATGAGCAGAAAAAATATCGAAGATAACAGAAACAAAGTAATAGTTGGTTTGGATGTGGGAACCACCAAGATTTGTGCAATCGTGGGAATGCGCAATGAAAACGGGAAGATTAATATTCTGGGTATTGGGCGTACTTCCTCTCTGGGAGGTATCACTGAAGGAGTAGTAACCAATATTAACAAAACTACCGAAGCTATTAAGAAAGCTATTCAAGAAGCGGAACGTTCATCCAATATTCAAATCGGAAATGTTTATGTAGGTATTGCAGGCAGACACATCAACAGTTTTACGCAACCCTATGGTGCTTTCCGTTCTGATCCAAATGCCGAGATTAGTGCAGAAGAATTGGAAGAGATTCGTAAACAAATGTATAGGATTAATACCCCACCCGGTACGCATATTTTACATGTACTTCCTCAGGACTATATTGTTGACGGCAATCATTCTGATGACCCAATTGGTATGCCAGGCTCTCGCATAGACATTAATTACCACATCATTACAGGACAAATTATTGCTGCAGAAAATATCAAACGTTGTATTCAAAAATGTGATATTGCGGTTGAAGATGTTGTGGTTGAGCCCATTGCATCCGCAAAATCAGTTCTGACCGATGAAGAATTATTGGCCGGTGTTGCTATTCTTGATATTGGTGGTGGAACATCTGATTTGGCTATCTTCCATGAAGGCAGAATCAGACATACCGCTGTTGTACCCATAGGAGGACAAAGAATCACTAAAGATATTTGCGAGGCATTTGCAATCATGGAAAAGTATGGAGAATCCATGAAAGTGAGATATGGTAATGCATTACCTGAGGGTATTCAAAGCAATGAAGTCATTGTGGTGCCCGGAATCAATGGCAGAGAACCCAAACAAGTCAGCCTCAAAAATCTATCCATAGTTATCAATGCTCGCTTGATGGAGTTATTTCAACTCATTAATAATGAAATAAAGCAAAGTGATTATCAAAACAAATTGACGGCAGGGATTGTATTGACGGGTGGAGGAGCAGAACTAAAAAATATTAGTTTGCTGCTTGAATATGTTACAGGAAAGCAGGTGAAAATTGGTTATCCAAACCAATACCTTGCTAAAGGTGCGGTTGCCGAGGCTAAGAGCCCTATGTTTGCTACAGGCACCGGATTGGTTATTTATGGAATGGATAAAGAAGTTCCGGTTAATAACAATACTCAACAACACATAGGAGAATCCGCGAAACCCAAACAACCAAACAAAAATGTAGGTGGTTTTTTTAACAAAATAAAAGGATTTGGCGGAAGTTTTATGGAATATCTCAAGGACGATGATAACAATGAAGACTTCCAAAAAGGATAAAAATTTATAATAACTAAACATAATGATGACATTCAAAGTAGATTTACCAAAGAACAAAAGCTCAATCATTAAGGTAATTGGAGTAGGTGGAGGTGGTGGCAATGCTGTAAATTACATGTATGATAAAGGAATATCCGGTGTGGATTTTATTATCTGTAACACGGATGTTCAAGTTTTGGAAAGTAGCTCTATTCCCAATAAAATTCAATTAGGTGCCTCTCTGACCGAAGGGTTAGGAGCCGGCTCCGAACCGGAAGTAGGGAAACAATGTGCTATTGAAAGTTTAGAACAAATAAAAGAAGCACTCGGCTACAATACCAAAATGGTGTTTATTACTGCCGGCATGGGTGGAGGCACAGGTACCGGAGCCACTCCTATTATTGCAAAACTCGCAAAGGAAATGGGGCTGTTGACCGTTGCCATTGTTACAACCCCTTTCAATAATGAAGGTCCTCACAAAATTGAACTTGCTGATAAAGGAATAGAGGAGTTGCGCCCACACGTGGATGCACTACTCATTATTACCAATGACAGAATATTGCAGATGTACCACAACCTAAAATATTCTGAGGCTTTTGCCAAAGCAGATGACGTGCTTTGCACCGCTACCAAAGGAATTGCTGAGATTATTACCGTCTCCGGCAAAATGAATGTTGACTTTAGGGATGTAAAAACCGCCATGACAAATAGCGGCAGAGCAATCATGGGAACCGGAATTGCAAAAGGAGAAGAGCGCGCTTTGAACGCTTCTCAAATAGCACTAGACTCTCCTTTATTGGATGACACTAATATTGATGGTGCCAAACATATCTTGCTGAATATTGCTTATGACAACGAAGAGCCTTATGCAAATGAAATTGATCAGATTATTGCTTTCTTTCAGAATGTTGCCGGACGAAATGCAAGATTGAAATTTGGTGTTACCAAAACAGACGGACTGGGTGATGCCCTCTCGATTACAGTAATTGCTACTGGTTTTGAAAAAAACACCTTTGATGAGGAAGTAGAAGATGAAATTGCTATTGATATTGATGATAGTGAAGAACAATCAGTAAGTATAAATTTGTCAGAAAATTTGAACCAAGACCCCGTATTTGATTTTCCTTTTGAAAATGAAAGAACAGAAAATCACACCCTTTTTAATTTTGATAATACATCTTTCTCAAATGATTTTATGTTTGGATTTCCAAGAAATCCAGAACAGCAGCCAAACAAGAATCCGGCACAAAAAAACGACTTAAATATACCCGCCTACCAAAGAATGGGATTAGTACTTGACCCCATTTCCGATGAGAAAAACGTTCATAAATTGTATTTGGAAGACAAAGAGGGTGAACCCAAATTCAAGGAATCAGGCAATAAATTTTTAAATAAAGACGTAGATTGAGTTTGTTTTTCTGAAACCACACTTTAAGATGCAATTATTAACAAAAAAAATAATCATGGGTAGAGACATCGGTGTCCATGGCAACCTATTTGGAGGCAGACTCATGTCATGGATTGATGAAGCCTCTGCCGCCTTTGCCTGTGAATATTGCTATACACCGAATATGGTTACTGTGAGGGTGGGAGAACTTATTTTTAAAAAGCCGCTCAAAAGTGGGCAACATGTACATATTTATGGTGAAATCAGTAATCTGGGAAATTCATCCATTACCATCAATATTGAAGCCCGAAGATTCAGTTTATACAGTGGCGAAGAAACATTGGCTTGTACAACAAGTATCACTTTTGTCAGAATCGATGACGATGGCTCACCCATTCCAATTGGACAGACTGCCAAAAAGAAATTTCAAAACGAAAAAAACAAGGGTAATTAAGTTTTGTTAGCACTGACCAAAACTTCCTACCTTTGAACCATGTCAGAAAAAAAACTCTTCTTGTTAGACGGGATGGCGCTGATTTACAGAGCCTTCTTTGCGTTTAGCAAAAATCACAGATATAATTCCAAGGGGCTGAACACGTCTGCTATGTTTGGATTTACCATGACTCTGTTGGAAGTCCTGCAGAAGGAAAAGCCCACACATATCGCGGTTGTATTTGACACAAGTGCACCCACTGACAGACACATCATGTTCCCTGACTACAAGGCACATAGAGAAGCAATGCCGGAAGCACTCTCTGCTTCTATTCCCTATATTTTTCAAATAATTGAAGGATTTCATATTCCGGTTATTACCAAAGACGGATATGAAGCAGATGATATCATTGGCACACTTGCACTGGAAGCGGTCAACAAAGGCTTTGAAACCTTTATGATGACTCCCGATAAAGACTTTGCACAATTGGTTAGAGACAAGGTATATATTTATAAACCGGCAAGAATGGGATTAGGACATACAATTATGGATGTTGAGGCAGTTAAGCAGAAATGGGAAATAAAGGAACCTACTCAAGTTATTGATATACTCGCACTGTGGGGTGATGCAAGTGACAATATTCCCGGAATACCGGGTATTGGTGAGAAAACTGCTAAAAAATTGATTGAAGAATTTGGTTCGGTTGAAAATCTGATTGCTAATACCGACAAATTAAAAGGGTCTATCCAAGACAAAGTAAGAGAGCATCATGAAAAAGCAATTATCTCTAAAAAACTTGCAACTATTAATACCCAAGTTCCCGTTGAATTTGATGAAAATGCATTGAATTTAGACCCGCCCGACAAACAAAAATTAGAAGCGATTTTCAAAGAACTCGAGTTCAGAACATTGGCTCAAAAGATATTAGGACCGGCTCCGCAACAACCCACTCAACATGACTTATTTTCGAGTATGGCACATGAGGTTGTTACTCCTGAACATGAAGAATTGGTGAAGATTTTTAGCAGTTTTGATTCGAATAAACAAAAATATACCCTCATTGATTCATTGGACGACCTGCAAGATTTGGTAAATAAGATTAAACTTATGGACGCATTCTGTTTCGATACGGAAACAGACGGACTTGATCCGATTGACTCAAATATTATAGGATTGTCCCTGAGTGTACGAAAAAATGAAGGCTTCTTTATTAATCTGAATAGGGAGGATAAGAAAGATTTTGTGAAGATTTTGCAACCATTGTTTGAATCAACCAAACTGAAAATAGCACAAAATCTGAAGTTTGATTTGATGATACTCAAGAAGGCAGGTGTAGAAATTACACAACCTTATTATGATACCATGATTGCCCATTTTCTGCTGGACCCTGACAAGCGACATAATATGGATGAGCTTTCACGAACCTTTTTACAGTATGATCCCATCAGCATCGAAACGCTGATTGGTAAAAAAGGCAAAGACCAATTGAAAATGACTTCGGTTCCCTTGGAAGATTTGACACGCTATGCAGCAGAAGATGCCGATATAACACTGCAACTTCAGCAAAAACTCAATCCACTGATAATAGAAAAAGATCTGACAACAGTGTTTGAGACAGTTGAGCTTCCGCTGATTCCGGTTTTGGCTTCTATGGAACTATCGGGTGTCAAGGTTGACAAGGCGTTTCTGAACAACTATTCGAAGGAACTTGCTGTTGATATTGTGGTAACTGAGAAGAAAATTTTTGAACTTGCCGGAGTTGCTTTCAACATTGCTTCGCCAAAGCAAATGGGAGAAGTGCTTTTTGACAAATTGAAACTTGCTGAAAAACCCAAGAAAACAAAGACCGGACAATACCAAACAAACGAAGAAGTATTGGTGAAACTCGCACATACACACGAAATCGTTAATCATATTCTTGACTACAGAGAATTGGTAAAACTCAAATCAACTTACGTGGATGCTCTGCCACTATTGATAAAAGAAAGTACCGGCAGAATTCATACATCGTTTAATCAAGCAGTGGTGGGCACAGGAAGACTGAGTTCCAACAATCCCAATTTGCAAAACATACCCATCCGAACAGAAAAAGGCCGAGAAATACGCAAAGCGTTTGTTGCACCTTCAAAGGAATATGTATTAATGAGTGCCGATTATTCCCAAATTGAATTACGTGTTATAGCATCTATGTCGGGAGATGAGCACATGATTGAGGCATTTAATAATGGACTAGATATACATGCATCAACAGCATCAAAAGTGTTTGGGGTGCCTTATGAACAAGTGTCAAAAGAAATGCGAAGAAAAGCTAAAACAGTAAATTTTGGAATCATATACGGGATATCGGCATTTGGATTATCGGAAAGAATTGGCATACCACGCAAGGAAGCACAACATATTATTAATGAATATTTTGAAAAATTTCCCAAAATCAAGTCTTATATGGATAATACCATCGCTTTGGCTCAAAAAGAAGGCTATGTAAAAACTATTTTAGGACGTAGAAGATATATTGCAGATATTAATTCCCGCAACCAGACCATCAAAGGATTTGCAGAGAGAAATGCAATCAACGCACCCATTCAAGGTTCTGCCGCAGATATGATAAAACTCGCTATGATTAATATTGAAAGAGAGATTAGCAAATCCAGACTAAATACAAAAATGATTCTTCAGGTTCATGATGAATTGTTGTTTGAGGTTCCAAAGAGCGAAGTCGAACAAACCCAAGTATTAGTGAAATATCAAATGGAAAATGCCATGAAACTTAACGTACCCATTCTTGTAGAAGTAGGAATAGGAGATAATTGGCTGGAAGCTCACTAACTCTTAAGTTTCAACGATAATGTCTTTGCTCGTGAAACAACAATGGATGTAAAGGTGTGGTCTCGACAGGAATCGAACCTGTATCAAAAGTTTAGGAAACTTCTATTCTATCCGTTGAACTACGAGACCCGCATAGAGTCGGCAAATATCACATTAAAATGCGAAGGACATATTCAAACGTATCAAAAGTTTATATTACAATAATTCTCTTTATAGGTGCGCTATTTGGAATGATTCCTTATTTAATAATAGCACCTCCTCCCATGGGTTTGTCAGGGGTCATAAAAGATAATTTGCCATTTTCTTCAGCCATTAAAATCATACCTTTTGATTCGATTCCTTTGATTTTACGTGCCGCAAGGTTTGCAATAATCAGGACCGTTTTGCCAACTACATCTTCGGGAGTATAATGTTCTGCAATACCACTCACAATCGTTCTTTGCTCATAACCAAGGTCAATACTGAGTTTAAGTAATTTATCAGTATTAGGAACTCTTTCGGCAGCGGTAATCGTTGCAGTTTTTAAGTCCATTTTTGAGAATTCGTCAAATGTTACTTCTGAAATCTGATTGTTAGAACTAAGTGTGACGGTATTAGAATTTTCTGTATTCATAAGTTTGGTTATCTGTTTGTCAATCTCTGCATCCTCAATTTTTTGAAATAGAAGGCTTGGCTCAGCAACCGTATGATTATTGCCGAACTTTATCATAATTTCATTTTCGTTAATGTCTTCATGTTTAAGATTTAACATGGACAGAATTTTTTGACTTGTATGAGGCAAATAAGCCATTAATAACTTGCCTAAATGAGCAGTAATAATCAAACATTCAACCAAATCTTTCTTAACTGCATCCGGGTCGGACTTTATTTTCTTCCATGGCTCTCGAATCGTAATAAATCTATTGCCAAATCTCGCTAAATCCATAATCGAAGAAAGACCTTGTCTAAAACTGTAATTCATAGTTAACTCTCTTGACTTTTGATATGCTTTGGCAATTTCAGTTTCCAATTCTGTATTGGTTTCAATCTCGATATTAGGAACAACAGCCTCATAATATTTATTAATAAGCGTAATTACCCTGTTGACAAAATTTCCCATAATAGCCACAAGTTCATTGTTCACTCTGGATTGGAAGTCTTTCCATGTAAATTCACTATCAGAAGTTTCAGGGGCAATTGAAGTCAGAACATACCGCAGTTCATCTTGTTTATTGGGGAAATCTTGTAAATATTCATGCAACCAAACTGCCCAATTTTTTGAAGTCGAAATTTTTCTTCCTTCCAGATTTAAGAACTCATTTGCCGGTACATTAGTCGGTATTATATAATCACCGTGCGCCATTAGCATGGCAGGGAAAATTAAGCAATGAAAAACAATATTATCTTTACCAATGAAGTGTATCAGTGCGGTTTCCTCGTTTTTCCAATATTCTTCCCATTGATTAGGAAGCAACTCCTTTGTTGCTGAAATATAACCAATAGGTGCATCAAACCAAACATATAAAACTTTGCCTTCTGCGTCTTTAAGCGGAACCTTAATACCCCAATCCAAATCACGTGTCATCGCTCTGGATTGCAATCCTTCATTTAACCAAGACACACATTGACCATATACATTAGGTTTCCAAGAATCTTGTTTGCCTTTAATAAACCCTCCCAAACGGTCTTGGAAATTTTCTAAGGGAAGATACCAGTTTTTTGTCTTTCTTAAACTTGGCCTTTTCCCTGTCAGGGTGGAAATAGGATTGATTAAATCAACGGGGTTAAGCGAAGAGCCACATTTTTCGCATTGGTCTCCATAAGCTTCAGGGTATCCACATTTGGGACATATTCCTTTAATATATCTATCTGCAAGAAACTGTTTTGCTTCTTCATCATAATATTGCTCAGAAATTTTTTCTGTAAATACACCTTTATTATATAGGTCAAGAAAAAATTCTTGTGCTGTTTTATGGTGTATTTGCTTTGATGTTCTTGAGTAAATATCAAATGCTATCCCAAATTCAGCAAAAGCATTCTTCATTAATGTATCATATTTATCAACTATCTCTTTGGGGCTGGTGTTCTCTTTCTTTGCCCTCATGGTGATGGCCATGCCATGTTCGTCACTGCCGCATATAAACTTTACATCCTTGCCGTCTAATCTGAGAAATCTTACAAAAATATCAGCCGGCAAATAACAACCGGCAATGTGTCCTATATGTAAAGGACCGTTTGCATAAGGAAGAGCCGCTGTTACTAAATAACGTTTAGGAGCCGTATTAGTCTTCATTGTTTGCATTATTCGATACCTTATCAGTAATATTTAGGTTCCTATTTTCCCAAAATGGCAATGATTGACTTACCCATTTTTCATAAAACTTATTGTTTGGACTCCTCTTAATATACTCCATGTTTTTCATATTATAACAATGCAAAATACGGATATAATATCAAAACAAGCAAGAGCAATCATTGTTTCCATTCACATTGAAGAGCAAATTAAACGAGAATAAGCACATTTATCAATGCGAAATACACCTGCTATAGCTTGAAAACAAAGGACATCTAAAGAAATAAAAAATAATTCAAAAAATATTTGCTAAATGAAAAAGTCGCATTATCTTTGCAGCCCCGTTCACAAAAAGAGTACAAGAATAGCTACAACATAAATAAATAGCAACTTAAAAATGTGGATAACTTCCACTTGACAAGTTAAAATTTCGTTGTACTTTTGCACTCCCTTTTTGATAGGGAATTTAAAAAAGAAATATTAGTTCGATTTAGAATATAATATACGTTCTTTGAGGTATTGGAAGAATAGCGGACCTCTATTAATTTAGAGTAAATTTACAGTTCAGGATTCAAACAATTTTTACTATGAAGAGTTTGATCCTGGCTCAGGATGAACGCTAGCGGCAGGCCTAATACATGCAAGTCGAACGAGATTCTTTACTTCGGTGAAGATGAGAGTGGCGAAAGGGTGAGTAACGCGTGTGCAATTTGCCCATAACTGGAGAATAGCCCAGAGAAATCTGGATTAATACTCCATAACATTATGAAAAGGCATCTTTTTATAATTAAAACTCCGGTGGTTATGGATAAGCATGCGTCCCATTAGTTTGTTGGCGAGGTAACGGCTCACCAAGACTACGATGGGTAGGGGGTTTGAGAGGATGATCCCCCACACTGGTACTGAGACACGGACCAGACTCCTACGGGAGGCAGCAGTAGGGAATATTGGGCAATGGACGAAAGTCTGACCCAGCCATGCCGCGTGCAGGATGAAGGCCCTCTGGGTTGTAAACTGCTTTTATAAGAGAAGAAACCCCTCTTCGTGAAGAGGGCTGACGGTACCTTATGAATAAGGATCGGCTAACTCCGTGCCAGCAGCCGCGGTAATACGGAGGATCCAAGCGTTGTTCGGATTTATTGGGTTTAAAGGGTGCGTAGGCGGATTTTTAAGTCAGTGGTGAAAGCCTGTAGCTCAACTACAGAATTGCCATTGAAACTGAAAATCTTGAGTATAGTTGAGGTGGATGGAATGTTGCATGTAGCGGTGAAATGCTTAGATATGCAATGGAACACCAATAGCGAAGGCAGTTCACTAAACTATTACTGACGCTGAGGCACGAAAGCGTGGGTAGCAAACAGGATTAGATACCCTGGTAGTCCACGCCCTAAACTTTGCATACTAGTTATTGGCGATATACTGTCAGTGACCAAGCGAAAGCGTTAAGTATGCCACCTGGGGAGTACGACCGCAAGGTTGAAACTCAAAGGAATTGACGGGGGCCCGCACAAGCGGTGGAGCATGTGGTTTAATTCGATGATACGCGAGGAACCTTACCTGGGCTTGAAAGTTAGTGCCCGATGCCGAAAGGTGTCTTTTCTTCGGAACACAAAACTAGGTGCTGCATGGCTGTCGTCAGCTCGTGCCGTGAGGTGTTGGGTTAAGTCCCGCAACGAGCGCAACCCCTATCCTTAGTTGCCATCAGGTAATGCTGGGGACTCTAAGGAGACTGCCTACGTAAGTAGTGAGGAAGGTGGGGATGACGTCAAGTCATCATGGCCCTTACGTCCAGGGCTACACACGTGCTACAATGGCTGGTACAGAGGGTCGCTACTTAGTAATAAGATGCTAATCCCAAAAAGCCAGTCTCAGTTCGGATTGAAGTCTGCAACTCGACTTCATGAAGCTGGAATCGCTAGTAATCGCATATCAGCAACGATGCGGTGAATACGTTCCCGGGCCTTGTACACACCGCCCGTCAAGCCATGGAAGTTGGGAGAGCCTGAAGTCGATAACCGCAAGGAGTCGCCTAGGGTTATACCAATGACTGGGGCTAAGTCGTAACAAGGTAGCCGTACCGGAAGGTGCGGCTGGACCACCTCCTTTTTAGAGAAATACTGAACTTTCGCTATTCTTCCTTTTACTTCATTATCTTTCCAGAAACCCCTCCGGGCTTCTCTTGAACAGTCCCGTAGCTCAGTTGGTTAGAGCACTACACTGATAATGTAGGGGTCAGCAGTTCAAGTCTGCTCGGGACTACTTGGGTTTTTGGGGAATTAGCTCAGCTGGCTAGAGCACCTGCCTTGCACGCAGGGGGTCAACGGTTCGAATCCGTTATTCTCCACTATCCGCACTGCGGATAAGTTCTTTGACATATTGAAACAAAAAAATAATAACTTTAGGAAAGTTACTAAGGGCGAACGGTGGATGCCTTGGGTTTCAGAGGCGATGAAGGACGTGTTAAGCTGCGAAAAGTATCGGGGAGTTGCCTAAAAAACTTTGATCCGATAATCTCCGAATAGGAAAACCTGTCCCGCTTGCGGGACGTAATAAACGCAAACCTGCTGAACTGAAACATCTAAGTAAGCAGAGGAAAAGAAAACAAAAGTGATTTCCCAAGTAGTGGCGAGCGAAAGGGAAATAGCCCAAACCATCGATGTTAAGGCATTGATGGGGTTGTAGGACTACAATATGTAATATATGTTTGAATAAGAATTTTTTGGAAAATTAAACCATAGAGGGTGATAGTCCCGTATTAGTAAGGACATATTAACTAGTAGTATCCTGAGTACCGCGGGGTCGGAGACGCCTTGTGGGAAGCTGCCGGCACCATCCGGCAAGGCTAAATACTACTGAAACACCGATAGTGAACAAGTACCGTGAGGGAAAGGTGAAAAGTATCTCGAATAGAGAGGTGAAAAGTACCTGAAACCGTTCGCTTACAAGCGGTTGGAGTCCCGTTTTACGGGATGACAGCGTGCCTTTTGCATAATGAGCCAACGAGTTACTCTTCACTGGCAAGGTTAAGTATGTTTACATACGAAGCCGAAGCGAAAGCAAGTCTTAAAAGGCGCATAGTCAGTGGAGGTAGACGCGAAACTTTGTGATCTACCCATGGTCAGGTTGAAGTTCGGGTAACACCGAATGGAGGACCGAACTGGTAAACGTTGAAAAGTTTTCGGATGAACTGTGGGTAGGGGTGAAAGGCTAATCAAACTGAGAGATAGCTCGTACTCCCCGAAATGTTTTTAGGAACAGCCTCAGAGTAAGTGTATACGAGGTAGAGCTACCGATTGGGTAAGGGGGTGTCAAAACCTACCGAACTCAGACGAACTCCGAATACGTATATATATATCTGGGAGTGAGGGCATGGGTGCTAAGGTCCGTGTCCGAGAGGGAAACAACCCAGACCATCAGCTAAGGTCCCTAAATGTATGCTAAGTTGAACTAATGTGGTTTAATTCCATTGACAGCTAGGATGTTTGCTTGGAAGCAGCAATTCATTTAAAGAGTGCGTAACAGCTCACTAGTCGAGGGATTAAGCATAAACAATAAACGGGCATTAAGCATACTACCGAAGCTATGGATTTTATGGTAGGGGAGCATTCTGTTTGCATCGAAGGCGAATTGTGAGATTCGTTGGAGCGCACAGAAAAGCAAATGTTGGCATAAGTAACGATAATGTAAGTGAAAAACTTACACTCCGATAGTCTAAGGTTTCCTGATCTACGATAATCGTATCAGGGTTAGTCGGGTCCTAAGGCGAACCGATTCAGGGTAGTCGATGGAAATCAGGTTAATATTCCTGAACTAGTGGTGAGGGACGAAGAGAATGTAGTAGTCATTGCTGACGGAATAGCAATGCATAGCCTTCGGGCGAAGCACGACTATGAAGTCTCTTCCTAGAAAAGCTCCCACATAAACCCGTACCGCAAACCGACACAGGTAGACAAGGAGAGAATCCTAAGGAGCTCGAGTGATTCGTGGTTAAGGAACTAGGCAAATTAACCTTGTAACTTTGGAAGAAAGGGTGCCCCATTAGGGGCCGCAGCGAATCGATCCAGGCGACTGTTTATCAAAAACACATGGCTCTGCTAAATCGAAAGATGATGTATAGGGTCTGACACCTGCCCGGTGCCGGAAGGTTAAGAGGAGGGGTTAGCTTTTGCGAAGCTCTGAATTGAAGCCCCGGTAAACGGCGGCCGTAACTATAACGGTCCTAAGGTAGCGAAATTCCTTGTCGGGTAAGTTCCGACCTGCACGAATGGTGTAACGATCTGGATGCTGTCTCAACCACGAGCTCGGTGAAATTGTAGTCTCGGTGAAGATGCCGAGTACCCGCAACGGGACGAAAAGACCCCATGCACCTTTACTATAACTTTGCATTGAGTTTGGATAAATAATGTGTAGCATAGGTGGGAGACTTTGAAGCCTTAACGCTAGTTGAGGTGGAGTCATTAGTGAAATACCACTCTTTATTTATTTGAATTCTAATCCCGTTTATACGGGAGACATTGCATGGCGGGTAGTTTGACTGGGGTGGTCGCCTCCAAAAAAGTATCGGAGGCTTCCAAAGGTCTGCTCAGTACGGTTGGTAACCGTATGTAGAGTGTAATAGCATAAGCAGGCTTGACTGTGAGACATACAAGTCGATCAGGGACGAAAGTCGGGTATAGTGATCCGGTGATTCCTTGTGGAAGGGTCATCGCTCAAAGGATAAAAGGTACGCTGGGGATAACAGGCTGATCTCCCCCAAGAGCTCATATCGACGGGGAGGTTTGGCACCTCGATGTCGGCTCGTCACATCCTGGGGCTGGAGAAGGTCCCAAGGGTTGGGCTGTTCGCCCATTAAAGTGGCACGCGAGCTGGGTTCAGAACGTCGTGAGACAGTTCGGTCCCTATCTGTGGTGGGCGTAGGAAGTTTGCGAGGGTCTGATTTTAGTACGAGAGGACCGAATTGGACATACCTCTGGTGTATCTGTTGTCTTGCCAAGGGCACGGCAGAGTAGCTAAGTATGGTTAGGATAAACGCTGAAAGCATCTAAGTGTGAAACCGGCCTCAAGATGAGACTTCCATAGAGGGACGTTATAGACGATGACGTAGATAGGCTACAGGTGTAGAGGCAGCAATGTCAAAGCCGAGTAGTACTAATGAACCGAGAGCTCTTATTATTAAAAACTCGAACGACTCAGTTTTTCCGATTGTCATGTTACAAAGAAGAGATTCACGGTGTCAATAGGATGGGTGTCCACCTCTAACCATTTCGAACAGAGTAGTTAAGCCCCACACCGCCGATGGTACTAGGATCAAACCTGGGAGAGTAGGTAGATGCCGGATATTTATTAAAGAGCCTGTCAGCGCAAGTTGACAGGCTTTTTTGGTTTTAACCACGGAGATCTTTTTTTAACCACATAGATACATAGTTCTCTACGTTTATCTGGAATGCCTATGTATCTAAGTGGTTAAATAAGTGAAAAGCTAAAAACGAAAAGTGAAAAGTTGCGGTACATTAGTCAATAATGAAAGCATGTTCCGCAACTTTTCACTTTTCACTTTTATCTTTTCACTTATTTTTTAATCTTTGCAATTAATAGCCCGGATTATTCATCAAA
>JAMLHC010000003.1:300000-503854 GCA_023957335.1 Bacteroidota bacterium
AGAATGACCCTACTTTGATGTTTACCAATGCGGGAATGAACCAATTTAAAGATTGGTTTTTGGGAAACGAACAAGCAAAATTTACGCGTGTGGTCAACAGCCAAAAATGTTTGCGTGTTTCCGGCAAACACAATGACCTGGAGGAAGTGGGCGTGGACACCTACCACCACACCATGTTTGAAATGTTGGGAAATTGGAGCTTTGGAGATTATTTCAAAAAAGAAGCCATTGAATGGGCATGGGAACTGCTGACTGAGGTATATCAATTAGACAAAAATAGATTGTATGTAACTGTTTTTGAAGGGGATAAAAAAGAAGGTTTAGCTTTTGACCAAGACGCTTTTGACAACTGGAAAAAATGGATTGGCGAGGACAGAATTATCAATGGTAGCAAAAAGGATAATTTTTGGGAAATGGGCGAAACCGGCCCTTGCGGTCCTTGTAGTGAAATCCATATAGACCTACGTACGGAAAGCGAAAGAGCCAAAATTGACGGAGCAAGTTTGGTCAACAAAGACCATCCGCAAGTGCTTGAAATTTGGAACTTGGTTTTCATGGAATTTAACCGAATGGCAAACGGAAGTTTAGTTCTGCTTCCTGCCAAACACGTGGATACAGGAATGGGGTTCGAGCGTTTGGTGCGTGCCATAGAGGGCAAATCTTCCAATTATGACACCGATGTTTTTGTGCCAACCATTCGTTTTATAGAAAATCACTCCGGAGTTTCATATCAATTCAGCGATTCCAAAACCGATATTGCCATGCGAGTTTTGTCGGATCATATTCGTGCGATTAGCTTTGCTATTGCAGACGGACAATTGCCAAGCAACGGAGGAGCAGGTTATGTTATCCGCAGAATTTTGAGAAGAGCGGTGCGCTATCAATATCAGTTTCTGCATATCAAAGAACCGTTTTTATGCACCATTGTGGAGTTGATTTCCAATAATTTCAAAGAGATTTTTCCGGAATTATATCAGCAAAAAGATTTTGTAGCAAAGGTTATCCGCGAGGAAGAAGTTGGATTTTTAAAAACCATTGCCAACGGAATTCATATTTTAGAATCAAAATTTGCCGAAGGCGGAACTATCATCAAAGGAGAAGACGCATTTGAACTGTCCGACACCTACGGTTTTCCCTTGGATTTAACTCAGCTGATTGCAAGAGAAAATGGCTTTGAAGTGGATGTAGCTGCTTTTGAAGTTGAATTACAAAAACAAAAAGAACGCTCGCGCAAAGCTACCGAACTCACCACAGACGATTGGCAAATTATTGGTTCAGAAGAACCCACTGTTTTCTTGGGTTACGACCAAACAGAAGCCGAAATTTCCATTCAGAAATACAGAAAAGTAAAAGCCAAAGGCAAAGAATCTTATCAATTGGTTTTTGACCAAACTCCTTTTTATCCCGAAGGCGGAGGGCAAGTAGGAGACACGGGTTTTATTAGCAATTCCAACGAAAAACTTGAAATTATTGACACCAAAAAAGAGAATAATCTGATTATTCATTTTTGCGAAAAAATTCCTCAAAATCTTTCAGGGAAATATACTGCCACCGTCAACCTGAACAACAGAAGACTGACCGAAAATAATCACTCTTCTACTCACCTACTCCATGCGGCTTTGAGGCAGGTTTTAGGAGACCATGTTCACCAAAAAGGAAGTTTGGTAAACAAAGATTATCTCCGTTTTGACTTTTCGCACTTTGCAGCAATTACCCAAGAAGAAATTGAAAAAATAGAACAGATTGTCAATCAAAAAATCAGAGAAAATATTGCCCTTGACGAACGTAGAAATGTGCCTATCAAAGAAGCAGAAACAATGGGAGCAATGATGTTATTCGGAGAAAAATATGGAGAAAATGTTCGTGTGATTACCTTTGACCCAGCATATTCCCGAGAACTGTGTGGCGGAACTCACGTAAAAGCTACCGGGCAAATTGGTTCATTCAAAATCATTAGCGAATCAGCCGTTGCCGCAGGTGTTCGCAGGGTGGAGGCCATCACAGCCGATGCGGTGGACAAACTGATGTCCGAACAATGGGAAGCCATAAACTCGCTCAAAAATTTGCTCAAATCCAAAGATTTACTCAAATCAGTGGAACATTTGATGGAGGAAAAATCCCTACTTCAAAAGAAATTAGAAACCCTTGAAAGTGAGCAAACACAACATATTAAGGAACAATTAAAAGCTCAATTAACCCCAAAAGAGGGAATGAATGTTTTGATTGCCAAAGTGGAAGTAGCAAATGCCGAGCAACTCAAAAATCTTTCTTATCAACTTCGCAATGAAATTGAAAACTTATACTGCGTTTTGGGAAGTATTTTTGACGGCAAACCTTTCTTGAGCATTATTCTCAGCGATGATTTAGTCAAAGAAAAGGGTTTGCATGCCGGCACTTTAATCAAAACCTTATCCAAAGAAATCCGTGGTGGCGGTGGCGGACAGCCATTCTACGCAACCGCAGGCGGAAGCGATGCAACAGGATTGGAGCGTGCACTGGAATTGGCAAGGGAGTAGGGAGAGGGAGATAGAGTTGGGGTTGGAACAAAACAACCACGGCTGAAAGGATATTTAACCACAATTTGAAATCAAAATATTTTTGCGGTTGAAAATACTTTTAGACCAAACTTTGCAAAGTATCCAAGTTTGGTCTAATAAGAGCAGTCTTACACCTGTGGATTGCTACCATCGTAGCGCTTATTTCTACAATACAGGGATAAAATATTTTGAATTTCTTCAGGATTATAGAAGTTTAGGAGAAGAAAATTGAAGTGCTTGGCGACAACACCAACCACGGCTAAAATATGTTAGGAATTCCACTACCTAATAATGCAATTCTGTTTGACATTGTACCTAAATAAGAGTCCAGCGAAAAATTATTCTGCTTAAATCAGCTACATAGAAATGATTTAAAGATAGATTTAAAATTGTGGTTGGCGTTGTCACCAACCATACAAAAATTGTTAGGCTGAGTTTTCTGCTTAAGCCGTGGTTGGTGTTGTCACCAACCACACAAATGATATACTTTCGCATAATGAGTTATATCAACCCTTTGGAAAGAAACTACCCTAATCCATTTTATTTTTTCACTGCAACCATACTAAAATGGCAAAGATTGTTTGATATTCATAAACATAAGGACATAGTTATTTCAAGTCTGGATTTCATGCATAAAAACAAGCGAGCCTTAATTTCCGGATTTGTTATTATGCCAAATCATATTCACTTAATTATCATGCTAAATCCTGAATATTCTTTGGCTTCATTTAAAAGGGATTTTCTTAAATACACCGCACAGAAAATCAAGCTTAATATTCTGGATACAAAACAAGAGTTATTAAGTAAGTTTCAAAGCACTCAAAACGATAGAGCATTTCAAATTTGGGAAAGGCGTCCTTTAGCAACAGCATTGTATTCAGTTGATGCTGTCAAGGAAAAGTTGGATTATATACATAATAATCCTTGTAAATCAGAAGAAACATTAGCTTTATCACCTGCTGATTACCATCATAGCAGTGCTTATTTCTACAATACAGGGATAAAATATTTTGAATTTCTTCAGGATTATAGAAGTTTAGGAGAAGAAAATTGGAGTGGTTGGTGACAACACCAACCACGGCTGAAAAAATTATTCTGCTTAAATCAGCTACATAGAAATGATTTAAAGATAGATTTAAAACTGTGGTTGGCGTTGTCACCAAACCATACAAAAATTGTTAGGCTGAGTTTTCAGCTTGAGCAGGTAGTATCGAAGCCTAAACATTTTTTTAGAATTACTCCTTCACAAATCTCGCTTGATAAACCGCATCGCTATTTTGAACTTGAATCAAATAGATTCCACTAACCAAATCGGCAACTGCAATAGCATTCCCGTCATACACTCCGCTTAACACTTTCGCACCTAAGAAATTTAAAATTTTGTATTTAGTGTCAGGTTGGATATCTTTGAGAATTATTTCTTTTTGTGCAGGGTTTGGGTATAATGAAATTGAAGATTTGTTAAATGAATTAATACTATTAATATGATTATCCATAAACATTAATTGCTCTTCTGTGCTATTTACGCCTATTGCATAATCATTTTTATCAAAAAAAATACCATACCAAGCAGAGGTGCCGTCATAGTGTACCTTAGTCCAACTATCTCCATCATCATAACTCACATAATGCCCTCCACTTCCATAGGCATAGTAAAAACCATCGGGATAGTTTGCAGATGGTTGTGCATAAGTCAAGCCCATAATAACATCCCCTGATTCTGTTGTTATGTCAATAGGAGTAAAAGTTTTCATGCCATCCTCAGTTCTGTAATAGGAATCTGCAAAGTCAACAATCCCGTTCAGAGTGTCTTTAAAAGCACTTAGATGTCTTTTGGCGACATTACTCAATTCTATTATTTCCAATGTTTGACCATAATTAGAAACTTTGAAGAATTTATCCATTTGGATAAGAACAGGTTGAAGGATAGTACCATCGCTGACCAATTTATATTTGGAAATATCCAAAGGTATTGTGTAACCAGACGAAGTGCTTAACCCATTAACAATCATAGAGTCATGCTTGAACCAGCTCTCGCCATAGTCTTCCGAGAAATATCTGTTCATGATAGAATCATGGAATAGAGAAATGACAAGTGCCTTTCCATTGTCCCAAAAATGAGTTAGTAACACAACCTCTTCAATCTTTAGTAGCGTATCGTGGCTTGCAGATAGAAAGTATTTTTTTTCACGAGTTACCCCTGAGTCAGGTGAAAATATGAAGAAATTATGATTTTCTCTAAAATAAGTTAAAGTCATCATCAATTTACCATCTGCTAAGGCAAAAATAGAGTTTGCTCTTCTAATATTAGAATCCGAATATGATTCTGAATTTCTTTGACCAAACCTGTCATGGCTTATTAGTAAAAATTGATCACCCTTCCCGTCACCTACAAGTGCATACATAGAATTTCCTTGAAAAGTTACAGTATTGAGGAACACTGCGGGACGTTCTACCGGTAAATAATCCCAATAGAAATCTAATTTTTGAGAAGATGCTTTTTCTAAAGAAAAAGTTAAAATAAACATAGCAGCAAGAATTATTCTTGCTGCTATGTTAGATAGATATTTGGTTTGTCTCATAAATATTTACTTTTGTGTTAACAATAAGATATCGTGATTGTATTACTACTAAAATTAACTTGAACACAATCACACGGAGGAGGAAGGAAAGTATATTTATTCCCACTATTAGTTCCGGGATACACTTCAAACGATGAGTATGGACTTCCGTTATAAGACACGCCCACATTTGCACTCGCTTTAGTGATAACATTTACACCCGAAGGAAGATTGAGATTGCTGCCGGTTATAATTTGAGTGCTATTTGCATTAACCGTAACTGTATATGATCTATAATCCCCTCCGGCTATACTTACCCACAAATTGACAGAGATATTGCATCCCGTGTTGTTGATTATTTGCCATAAAGGGGTGTTGACAGGGTCGGGAACATCTATTGGAGGGTATAACACCCCTGCTGTCTCATGATCTTTAGGTATATTCTGCATTAAGGTTTTGGAAATCATACTGGTGCTGAGCAATATTGTCAATGCTCCTAAGCTGATTAAATTCAATAAATTTTTCATTTTATTGATTTTTTTAATTTAAAATTCGAGAAATACCGTTTCTCTTTTCGGGGAAACTCTTTATTTATGGCAGATGCGAAGTCTCCATTTTCATCTTAAATGATTTTTTATTGCTTGTAGAGTTAGAGAGTGATTTGTTTTTAACTATTTCATTTTATAGTTCTGTTGTTCTCTTCTCTGCCTTACTTATCCAAAAGTCTTTTAATAAAAAATCGCCATACAATGCTTTTTTTTATATTAACACTACTTGTGTCGAAAAAGATACTTCAATATTACGATTCAAATAAATACAAAATTCATTTTCACAAATAAAGTTACCCACATTTGCCATTGTAGTTGATTGCAGCACTAACTACGTATCCAAAAATTTACCTGAATACCGTCATAATAAAGATTGTCTTTACAATACAACAATAAAGAATTTTGAATTTATTCAGGATTATAGATGTTTAGGGGAAGAAAATTGGCGTGGTGGGTGACAACACCAACCACGGCTTAAAATATAGAAGATTTGCCGCTCCTTCTTATTCCTGTGAGAATCTGAATATGCTTTACTTTTAGATTATTCTTGATTGGTTCAAAACAAATTCTCTCCTTTAGGTTTTGATATTCTTTGTCTTTCCAATGTGGGTTCTGTTCTAAAATAGCCCTTTCCATAAATAAACTTTTTTGCAAATATAAGTTATTTAACGAAATCAAATTCGTCAAATTTATTGTTTTATCTAAATCAGATTCGATAAATGCAATTAATGAATTTCCCTTTTTAGCCATGGTTGATGTTGTCACCAGCCACGGCAGTGAAATTAAATCATTGCGATGATAAGATTACTTAAACAGAATATTTTTTGTTACTTAATATCCTCCAAGCTAATATTTTCCGGAAGACCATAGGGGTATCTTGCAAACATTTTCAATTCCGTTATTGTAATTTCATTTTTATTGTATTGAAAAGCGTTTTCATTGCTTATTAATACAGATGCAGAAACAATAGTTTGAAGGGGTATCGTAAAAAGAGAATAAAAGCCATGTATAGCAAAGTTTACCGGAAGTAGAATTAGTGGTGCTACATAGACTTTTTTAGGTTTGGCATATTTTAGCCTGAAATTGTAGATGCTGTCTAAGGGAATTATCTTACACTTTCCGGTTGAATATTCGGTTGAATTCTCAAGGATAATTATTTGAGTTTCATCAACCGCAATTAACTCTCCATAAACTCTTTCCTTTATGGTTTTGACTTTTATATATGACCCATATACATTAACGTCAATGTTCTTGGTTGTTGGCAAATATTGCGGTGAAAAACATCCACTCAATATAAACAAGAACAATACTGATATTGTAATTTTAATTTTCATCATAAGAGAATGTTTTTGTATCAATTCTTGAATTCCAAAACTGTTCTTCCATAATGGATTCATACTCCTTATAGCTTTGAGCCTCTTGTTTGAGGTGCTTTTTGGGATTAATAACCATTTGTTTTAATTTAGCTAAATCTTGGTCTTTTATCCAATGTTCACGCATCCACTCTAGGTAATATCCTTTTGAATAGAGGAAGAAATCATAATTGTCATACTCTTCATTAAGCGTGAAATTAAATTTGTATTCACTTCCTGGCATTGAGATTAAATATTTGTCAGGAGAAGTAATGTTAGTTAAAGCAACATTATCCAACTCGCCTTTATTATAGACACTTGTAGGAGTGAGTTCCAAAGGAGTTACTTGCTTTTTTATATTTGTAAGTGAAACATAATCTAATCTCCATAAACCTTTGTTCAATCTAAGCTTAACTTTTACTTGTGAGTTGGATTGAGCATTTTTAAATGGTATAAACTGTTTGTTAATAGCAATTGGACCAGCTTCATTAACTCCTTCTTGTTGAATCCATTTATTAGATTTTTCATCCCAAACAAAACACTCAATACCACCAAGTACTTTTGAAACTGCATCAAATCTATCTCTGATTTTTTCGTTTGTTTCTAACATTGCAAATATATCGCCAACCTTGTCACCCATATATCCCATAGCGCTATAAAACAAATATGTTGACATCAGAGTTTGGCGGAAATTTAAGTTTAGACCTAAATTTTCTGTATTTTTAATATTATCAAAAATTAGGAATATTTCTTCTTTGCTATTGAGATTGTTTTCATCGGATAATGAAAATCTCTCTTGAAAGTCATGGCTTGCCAAAAGCGCTGTGATATCTCCTTCTTCCGCAGTTGCTTTTGATATAGAATAATTATTCTCACAAAGGAAGAATTCATTATTCGGTGATTGATAAACTCTTTCGCCTTTGCTAATTGGATATGCAAGCATCTTTACTTCATTAACGCAATGAGTTTCAAGAGCTTCATTTTTCATTGTTATTGAAAAAGTGTTATTTACAGTTTTGTGGTTGCTCAAAGCATCAATATCAAAGTATTCCATTGAAGGCGATATTGCATTTGTAAATCCTTCAGCATCGGCATAATGCAAACTATTGTTTTCATAAATATAGAAAGTAGGGCACGAGCCAAAGCACGCTTTTGGATTCAAAAGGCAGAATACCCCTACTAAGACATCTACTCCAGCCATAATAGTAAGTGCTGTCAATCTTCCGCTTTCGGTACGTTGAAGTTTTATGTTGGTCTCAAAAATGGCTACATTGCTAATTGGAATTTCAATTTCGCCTTCATATATCGCTTTGCGATTGAAATCATATTGAGTTCCATAACCTTTGACTACATCAGTTACCGTATCAATTTCCCATTTATCTGTTAGAATAAAAATGTCACCATTCTTTAGATGAGCTTTCAAGAATGGTTTTGTTTTCATATTGTCAGTTTCGTGGATTAAGGTGTTGGCATTAGTATAGTTTGAGCGAAATTTATATGTCCGACAGGATTGTATTACGATAACTAATAGAACTAATAGTCCAAGATATGTCATTGTACTCTTTTTTATAATCATATTTTTAATTGCTTATTCGGATAAAACCCGCCTATTTAGACGACAAATGTAACTATAATTCTTAATCGAAACTTAGAATCCTCAAAAAGTGAATTGTCAATATATACTCCTTGTAGTCATGAATAGTATTATCATATCATTTTTCAAAGCCGTGCCTGATGTTGTTACCAAGCACAACACAATATACGAAATTATGCTTATTGTTTCCCTTAGGTTTATGTTTTTCTTTTGCATAAATAATTAAAACATTATGAGTAATACATTTAAAATCATTGCAGCAACTGTCTTTTGTTTATTTTCACTAAACACTCAAAAAGTAAATGCACAAGCTCCTCTCATTAAAGATTTAAGAGGAATCATCGCGTTAGCAGACGAAAACTTTGTATCCCTCCGTGGAGAAAAACTTGAACCTGCGGATGGATTAGACTATTATGCTCCATCAAAAGAACATGTAGGTGCAAAAGGACTTATCACTGTTAACAAAGACGGAGAGAGTATTTACTATATTCTTTATACTTATAGTTCTGAAGCATATATGTTAAAACTACAAATGATGGTAATGCAAACCTATATTCAAGAAATAAACGATATGGCTAAATCAGGGAATTATACCATGAGTGAGAGTCAAGTTTCAGGAAAAAACCTAACCAAAATATTTGACTTAAAAGGAAATAGTGTTGCGGTTTTTTATAGCGACAAAGATGGTTTTGGATGGATGATTTATGGACATAAAAAATAGATGAGGTAGGGTTTAAAGATATTTGGAGTGGTTGGTGACAACACCAACCACGGCTGAAAGTTATTCCAAATTTACTTTCCACGGATAATCTAAGCTCCTCTCTTACTATCCAAGGCTGCTTCCAAATTGATTTTGCCAAATCAATCACAGGAAGTGGCTTTTGTTTTCTTTTAGCTGTGCTTGGTAACAACACTATGCACGGCTGAAAATCCACAGAAATATACTTCCATGTAAGCAGCAAAAATCTGCAAAACATAGAAAGTCCACTCGATAATTTATGATAGAAAAACATATATATTTGTTATCGCAAAAACCCGCACTTTATGGCGCAAAGCCACCCATTTTGGGGCAGATTGGCGACATTTTGTGAGAGGTATAAGCGAGTTAGCGGTCATTGTAGAAAAACGCACCCCTAAAAATGACTGAATAAAAAAGATAAGTAAATTCTAAACCTAAAAATGTAAAAAATGAACGACATACTTAATACATACAAACCTGACAACTTTCATACAGTTACTCCATATCTTTTTGTTGACAAACCACAACTCTTAATTGACTTTCTGAAAAATGCCTTTTTTGCGAAAGAAATTAACCGTTCTGTAAACCCAACCAATGGAGATATAGCAAACTGTATTCTGCAAATAGGCGACACTTGCTTTATGATTAGTCAAGCCAGAGAACAATTTGAAGGAATGAGAACAGCACTTTATCTTTTCGTTGACGATGTAGAAGCTGTTCATCAAAGAGCCGTTGACAATGGAGCGAAAATTGAATTTGAACCAGCAGATATGCCATACGAAGACAGACAATCGGGTATAATTGACCCTTGTGGAAATTATTGGTGGATTTCAAAACGACAAGTAAAAAAGGGTTATCACGAATAAAAAAATACACGAAAACAACAACGAACCGCTAACATGGTATTTATAAAAGGCGGGCTGAACGTCATAATTTCAGCGACAGTAATTCTATTAAGCGGTAGTGCAAAGCTTAACTTTTGTACATCTAATCCCGCCCTTCATAAATACCAGAACCGTTATGCCTCACCCTGAAAGACAAAACGACCGACAATAAACGAACAGAAAAATGAAAGAACAAATTCCAACGCTTCAGCAAAATCAAAAGAGCTACACCTTTGCGCTCAAAGCCAACCCAATGCAGCACAACTTGTCCCGTGAGTACGGGATTTGCTTTTGCCCTTTTGCTCAAGGGAAAACATTTTTCAGGTCTGAAACAGATATTTCGTCAAATTTAATAGCGCATTTGACGAATATTATTCTAATTAAGATATACTCAAAACTCAAATTGAATACCATTTTTACGATAACCGAACAATAATAATTTAAACGATATGAAAAATCTAAAATTACTTATTACAGGCGTACTGACCGCCTGTTTCACAGTCACATTTACAAGCTGCAAAGACAAATGCCCACCCTGCGGCTCTGACTACTTAGAAATTCCCCAAGAAATGAAAGACTGGGGATTGTTTGAAGAAGGAAGTTGGTGGGTATATAGATTAGCAGAAGACACCACCGTTTTAGATACGGTGAGAGTTGTACCAAATTCATTAACTGATTTTAGGTCAAAAAAGAAAACATGCAGCAAAAACTTTTCACTTGCGATTCCGTGTAGCGAAGCCTTGACATATCGCCTACAACATTCTAATAGAAAATATTTTGGGAATTCATTTGACTCTACAAAAACAGTATCATCTGAAATAAATTTATACTATCCGCCAGGGGGGGGGTGTTTCTATATTATTCAAATGGTGGATATGGTGGAGGTGTTATTTTGGGAATAAACTCAATTGAAATAGGAGAATATTATGGCAATTTTACACTAGTAGATACATTTAGTAATGTAAAATTTAATAATATAAGTATAAAAAATGGCTTTCACTCAAGTATTGTTACAAATAACTCCTTTAATGGAAATTTAATGAAAGATATTTATTGGGGGAAGAGCGTTGGAATTCTTAAAATGGTAATTCCACCAAACCAAACTTGGGAACTCATCAATTATGAAGTCAAACAATAAAATACATAAAACATGAAAAATATAAAATTACTTATTACAGGCGTACTGACCGCCTATTTCTCAGTCTCATTTACAGGCTGCAAAGACGACTGCCCTCCCTGTGGCTCCGACTACTTGGAAATACCCCAAGAAATGAAAGATTGGGCATTGTTTAAGGACGGTAGTTGGTGGGTGTACAGGCTGGCAGAAGACACCACCGTTTTTGATACCGTGCGGGTTTCGCCTAATTCATTAAGGGATTTCAGGTCAAACAAATCGAAGTGTGAAGACAACAATTCACTATCTACCCAATGTAGTGAAACATTGACCTATGACCTACAACATTCTAATAAACAGTATTTTGGACATCTTAATGACTCAGCAAAAAGTGTATCGGATGAGATTAACCTCTATTATCCACCAGGGGAGGGGGTATGTATGCACTATATAAATGGTGCGGCAACAGGGACATCAGGCAGAGTTTTCTGTATCGACCCAATTGTTGTTGGAGAAAATTACGGTAGTTTTACTTTAATTGACACATTTAACAATCAAATGTTTAATAATATATTTATAAAAAAAGGATTCCATTCAGATAAAACAACTACAAATCCCCCCCCCCCCAATTCATACCAAAGTGTTTACTGGGGTAAAAATATTGGATTGTTAAAGATCCAAATTACACACTCCAATGGTGAAACTAAAAACTGGGAACTTATCAATTACGAAATCAAACAATAAAACATATAAAAACATGAAAAAGTTATTATTAACAACAATTGCAGGGCTTGGATTTGCCTTGTGCGCTGCCCTGTGGACAGGTTGCAAAGACAAAGACGACTGCCCACCCTGCGGAGACAGCTACAAAACCATACCCCAAGAAATGAAAGATTGGGCATTGTTTGAAGAAGGAAGTTGGTGGGTGTATAGATTAGTGGAAGATACTACTGTTTTTGATACAGTAAGATTTGTTCCAAATTCAAAAACCTTTTATCTTTCAAACAAATCTAAATGCAGTGATAATAATCCACATTCAGTCTCTTGTAGCGAAACAATCCTATACAGATTACAACACTCAAATACAGATTATTTTCCACATCATTCAGATTCAACAAAAGGAAGTTATGATGAAATTATTCTATACTATCCACATGGGGGAGGAGTGGTTATAGAGTATAGTGGTTATTACGGAGGTGGTGTTACTTTTGGTATAAATCCGATTCAGATTAATGAATACTATGGAAACTTTAGACTTATTGATACAATTAATGATTTTAAAATAAACAACCTAAACATTGTTAAAGCATTTTATTCTAGCACATTGGCAGATACTATTAATACTGTTGAATATATAAGGGATATTTATTGGGGTAAATCAACCGGGTTATTAAAAACAATTATATATCCAAACTCCCGAACATGGGAGCTTGTCAATTACGAAGTCAAACAATAAAAAACAACTATCATGAAAAAGTTATTATTAACAACAATTGCAGGGTTTAGATTTGCCTTTTGCGCTGCCCTGTGGGTGGGCAGTAGCCAAAACAATCTTAAAGTTAACGAAGAAAAGAGTTGCAATGCGCATTGCACACATGAACACAAAAAGCATGAAGATACACGAACAGGAAAGACTAGGTGTATGTTAGAAGAAGGCGAAAATCATTATCTGACCTATATACATAGTTATGAGAAAGATACGATAGATGGAACATTGGACATAGCAGTTATAATTGAAGCAGAGGACACAAGCTATATTGGTAATGTTTTTACTTTTGAGGTGCAAGGTAGCTTTTTTAGCGGAGGAGATATTTTTCACACAAACCGTGACAGTCTGATGCCGGGAGATACGCTTATGTTTCACTTTTCTGTTAGCTATAACGTAGATTCTGTTCCATTCTATCCTGCGGACTTATACTTTTCTGTTAAGGATAGTTTGAATGGGGACACAACAAGACGAGAGTTTATTTCCAGAGCCAAGGTCTATTTCACACCATGGAACACTGCAGAGGTTTGGGATTTTGATGATTTTCATGGACTGAATAGAGTTTGGCTTGCAAAAGGAGGGAACCCTGAAAGGGTATATATAAACAAAAACAGCCTACCTATTTCTGATATAACAACAGATACCATACCCGATGATGCTTTTTACAGACAAATTGATGGCTTGGCTTATGCCATTCCATTTATTGAACCCGATACTTTCAATTGGGACTATCCCTATGACACAACAGGTGGGTCTATGATGATTCCAAATGGAAGCAGAAATGTTGATAGAAGGGCTGATGGATGTGGATGGTGGAGAAGAGATTTTACTGCACGCATTCAAAATTTCAGATTTTTTAGTTGGTACACCCCACCGGGAGGAACAGCAACACAGGTTTGGTTAAAAAATGCTACAGTAAAAGTATATGTAGATAGGTGGCCATCATCTAAGGTCGCTGATTTGCGAACAGATGATGAAGGGTATATTGTGAATGATGAAGGAAATAGAACCGTTGATTTAGAATATTGTGCAGGAAAAAATAGAGGATCTATTGACATGTGGTTTGAAGTGCACATGAACGACCCGGATGACAAAAATCAACTTAGGGTAAGAATGAATGACAGCCGAAAAAGATCTTATGTTTATGAATTAGAAAAGCGAGGTGTTGGATACAGCGCATCTTATCCTGTTGTGAGTGGAACATTTGGAAACAATGCAGGCACATGGTGGGAAAATGAAATACCACTAGAGGATTTAGGACTTACCTACACTTTTTTTGCTTGGGCTTTTGATTACACCAATAGGGAATTGCAAGGAACAGGACAAGAATTAGGTCCAAATTTGAAAATAAGAGTTTCATCAAATAGTTCTGCCGCAAGGTATGTACCTCTTAATGTTCCTAAATCAATAACATTGGGCATGCAAACAAATGAACCAGCTTATATTAGGGAGCGTACTATTTTTCATGAATTTGGACATTATGTTTTTTATCATTTTCATGGTCATTGGAATTGGTTTTGGACCAATGGCAATCATTCTGGAAGGTTTAATAATGAAAACAGTAAACTTACTATGAGCGAGGGGGTTGCAAACGGTTTTGCAGGTATTATGAATGAAATGACATGGAGTAGATTAGGGCAAATTTCTAATCAAAGACTTTATCACCAAAGACCCTTTTTTAGAAATACAGGAGACGCTATTGCAGATAGAAATCCGAATAATGCAAGACTAAACCACCCCTATTTAAGCGAAAATTACCTTGCTTCTGTTATGCTCGACCTTTGGGATGGAACGCAAAATTATGCAGCCTATGGAAACACTCAAACCGGACCACAATTGGGGCCAGATAGAAATGATGTTATTGGAGGTATAAACATGGACAATTTCGAGATGTCGTTCAAAGATATTTGCCGTCCTTTTTGGGAAAACACGGGGGATGTAAATAGTATTGAGGAATATTTTCATTTTCTGATTAAGAATGCTTCATGCAATCAACGCCCAGCCATAAGGCGAATTTTTCAGTTTAATTCGGAGAATATTGACGGGACAATAACAAATGCAGGAGATTTTCCAGTTTTTAGTTCCGATGAAATATTTACAGAAAGAGAGATAACAGCTATAGGTTACGATATTAAAAGCAACGATGAAACCGAAGAGAAAAATCGTGATTTTGACCAGAAAATCAATATGCAGGTTATGTCAGGATCTGCTAATTCGTATAATGTTACACGTTTTGTACAATTCATAAGTTCTGCGCCCGTTTGGATTAGATCACACGGTGATGTTGGGTTGTCAGACAATCACAGGGTAGTAAACAATGCCAGATTACAAATTCACGGGAATGAACCACCAAGGTTTTTCAACAATACACCTGTGAACACTACATTCGACCAATTTAATGGTGATATGCAAGTTTCTCTATGCAGTGGAACAAGACTTGAAATAGGAGAAGATGGAATTTTAGAGATCGGGAGTATTTCACCTGCAAGAGATGCAGATTTTTATATCAAACCAGAGAGTGTTGTTGTTTTAGAAACAGGAGGCGATTTAGTCATCAACAACAACTCCACTTTTATCATAGATGTAGGAGGTCGTTTAGACATCCACCCCGGAGCAAGAATTGTTTTGAATGGACCTAATGCGGTATTAGAAGTAAAAGGTCAAATCAGGCTGATGCAAAACGCGGACTTCACGGTTGAAGGAGGAGCGCAGGGATTCGGATACATTAAGTTTCACAAAAACATGAACAACAACCCCAAGCTGCTTGAAGGTTTGGGAAACAACAACATCATATTAACAGGTACCGGAACTACGCACAGGTTGATTGAAATTACAGGTAATGAAGGTTGGCAGATTCCGCCCAGTATTACCAATGTGGATATTTCTGATTGTAAAATTACACTTGGAGGAGGAAGCAGACTAAACTTGGAAAACAACAACAGGTTTCGCTTGAACAATGTGGATGTAGATAAAATTACATCACTACAATCACGCCATAAAGGAATTTATGTTTGGGGCTGGGGTATGTATTCCGAAATTGAAAATGTTACAATAAAAGGAGGAATTCAAGGTTTATTGTATTACCCCATTCATAGAGACGAACAATTTTCAGATGCCTATTTAAATTCACGAAAAGTTCTTAAAACCCATGTAGTTAAAAACAGCAGGTTTGAAGATAATATAACGGGTATTAAAGCTATCAGAGTACCAGTTTGGTTAATTGACAATGAAATTGACGGATATCATACCCACGGGGTAAGGACTTATGGCACGCTCTCCAGAGATGTTTATATGGTTAATAATTTAGTAGACAATTCAGGTTCAGGCTCTTCTACTTTAGACACAGGTGTAAGTTTTTGGGGTGGCATTCCCATGACAAATCTGCTGTTTAGAAAAAATACTGTTTCAGGCAATAGAATTGGTCTTTATGGGTTTCAGACAAGAGTAATTCCGGGATGCAATACAATAGAAAACAACAACCAAATTGGCATTACTATGGAAGGCAGGGCCGATTTGTTCATGAACAATGTTTTCAATTTTGGCGGCTACAATACGCTAAACAATAACAATAGCAACATTTTAAGCCGGTATTGGGGCAGAACATCATTAAACGGGGGTGTAAATTATTTTGACATGGGTACAGGTGTTCAATTTGCGCTATTTGGCAATCTTGTACCTTATGACCCCATTTCCTATATTGCAAATAATAATGTTTTCAATGTAACCGTTGACCCGTTTTTAAGCCCACCCGTTCATACATGGAGCGATGTAGTAAATTCAGGTAAAAACGGTTATTTTAAATATGAATACTCGCCAAGCGGATTGCGAAATTTTAGCAACGTAAACATTTTTAACCCTAGTCTTATTGGAAACATGATTACTGCTGAGTGTGGCAAGACAGATTGGGAAACTGTGCCTGTTTTAACAAATGGCGTACCTCCTGCTTTACCTGTTACTTATCATGATATTGTTGACATGGATAATTTCCCTGGTGGTAGTTATATAATAGTTACCAATGACTATTGGAATGTACCGATAAAGGATGTGTTGGCTGATTTATATTTAAGAGCAACTGAATTGGATGGTGAAACCCCTTCTGATATCATTGCATCTTATATTGATATTTTCGAAAATTCATATACTCCTATTGATTCTACACGCGAAATCTTCTACGAATTATACAGCCAAATGCACGGTAATTTGAGTTATTGGATAAACAGTGGCACGGTAAACACAAGAGTAAATGATACTTTACAGGAGGATAATGTATTTCAACAAATAGCCGATTTGATTGATGATTTAATTGAGCAAAGCGCCTCGGATTCCATGCACTTTTTATTTGATAGTGAATTTAATTTGCAAATTGAGAAGATTGAATTAATGCGCGCTGCATCCAACTATGGCATAGCGCTGAATTTAATAGACAATCTGAAACCTCTTGTATTTTCAGACCCTGCAAAGAATTTTGTACTCACTAAAGTTGAATGTATTACACAAGCAGAAAATGAATTGTTTCTTGGCAACTATTCCCCGGATAGCTTACTAATGGTTTTTGGAGAATGTTTAGACCTGTATTTTGATGACCCATACTTTGATTCAACATCAGGGGAATTAAAAATCAGTTCTCATCAGGAAATTGTACCAAAAAAGGAATCCATTCAAGTATGGCCAAACCCTGCTCAAAACGAATTAAACATTAATATTCTTTCAGAGGGTTTGAAGTCTGAATTTGAGATATATAATTTAGTTGGCAATAAAATTATGTCAGGGAATTTGCAAAATGGTCTACAAACAATTAACTTGAACAGTATTCCAAACGGCTTGTACATTGTGAAAATAAATTCAGGTCAGGAAATTCGAAGTTATAAAATTGTCGTAATGAAGTAATAACCTAATTGAATACAGGCTGTTGCGTAAGCAAACGGCCTGTATTTTACAAGACGAATTCTTAATGTAAAAGACATTCCATTGTTAAAAAACCAATCATAAAAGTTGGCACATTTGCAATTTCGCGCGACTGGTCCCGAACCTACGAGAAGCCCATGCTAAAAATAAAAGTTGCAAAAGAGCCAACAAGCAAATGCATCAAAAAAGACACTGAATGAAAACAACAAAGGACAAAAAGGAAGGGCGAAGGCATAACACAGCGTTTGGCGCAATGGCTGGGTTTATGGTAAGTTATAGTTATAAATTTCTAACAAAATCTATTTAAAACTGACAGTTAATACTTCTATAGCAGCCACTGCGCCAAGCGTGAGACCGTTAGCAGAGATTATGAAAAGACAGACAGCAATCATATTGACACTTATCTTGACAACATTATTTAGTTGCAAGAATGACAGGAATTTTCCAGAAGTAAAAAAACTATCTGAATATAAAAACACGCAATTCATTCCGACTTTGGAACATAAAATTTCAAATGAGAAAAATTCGGTTTATTGTGCAACATTACTATTCGCTTGGGACGAAATAAGAAAACAGATTAACTCACCTTTGACAATTTCTGACGAGTATTTTGACTTGAAACTGCTCAACAAATCGACTTCTTTCGAAAATGTTTTGAAAAGTAATGAGTATGAAGTTAGCGGAGAAGTTGACGGAGATTTAATAACTGCACGAGCCGAATTTAATAAATCATTACCCTTTGAACTCAAACTTCAAAGTTTCAAAAACAAGTTGACTTTTGACGGACAAAAAGTTTCTTCATTTGGCGTTAATGGTTATGACAGTTACGAACAACTAAAAATTGTAAAAATCATTTACTATAAAAACGACAACAATTTTATAATTAAACTGCTTCCAAAAGACAAGGAACACGAAATCATTTTGTTCAAGACAGACCAAACTTTCAATTCAATAGCCGAAATGACCAGTGAAATCGAAAAGCTGACCGAAATCGGAAAGACTGAAAAGAAGAACGAAAAAATAAGTTGGAAGTATTATTACAATGAAGAAGACATAGTAATTATTCCAAAGTTCAATTTTAACATTGAGACAAATTATACTAATTTAGAAGGTAATAGATTTAGCTCAAATAAACAGAATTTTCAAATAGAAACTGCTTTGCAGAGAACTGCTTTTATTTTAGACGAAAGCGGTGCAGAAATTGAAAGTGAAGCAGAAATCGCTGTTGCAGTTGAAGAAATTGAAGAAGAATACGAAAAGCCAAAACCTAAAAAAATGGTTTTCGACAAGCCATTCTTAATTTTAATAAAACGAATAGACGCTAAAAACCCATATTTTGGACTATGGACAACGAACACAGAATTAATGACGAAAGAATAACCTCTGCTAACAGCCGTTTTGCAAAAGCGGGGGTTTCGTGCTTCTATGACAGTGAAGTGCTAAATTCAAGCTTTGTGCATCTAATGAAGTTTAGTGCTGAAAATCCCCGCTTTCGCAAAGCGGCAAAACGTTACCAGTAAGCCTAAAAGACGACAGTGCAACAATAAACAGACGACAAAAACATAAACGAATTAACAAGGACAAACCATTTTGACAGGTGACCAACATACATACCATATTTCAAACGGACAACGAGTAATCCGACCTGTCTGCCGAACAGGCAGGCACTCATTGCCTACCCTTCTGTATTTTTTATTTTCCCAACCGCACATTTTTTTTAATTCAATTTTATGCCTGCCCGCAAACGGCTCATTGGCTTTTGCCCCAACCGCACAAGCCAACCCATCAGCAAATGCGAAGCATTCGCGAACACCGCTGAAAAACAAACAATCCGTGAGCAAAACCAAAAGAGCCGTTTCTGCCAACGCACCGACAGAGCATACGGACAACAAAACGGATTTTTTGCGTATTTTGACCAACTATAAATTTTAGATTATAAAAGTGAAAAACGAAAAACTGACAAGGAAAGAAATCATTGACAACCGCTTAAAACAAGCGGGTTGGAATGTGACTGACCGAACTCAGGTGATTGAGGAATTTGATATTCAGTTGACAGTTGTTGAAGAACCGACAACGCCATACGCTGGACACCAATACAGCGACTACGTTTTATTAGGCAAGGACGGCAAACCGCTTGCAGTGATTGAAGCTAAAAAGACTTCGGTAGACGCTGCACTCGGACGAGAACAAGCCAAACAATATTGCTACAACATTCAATCAACACAAGGCGTTGACTTGCCTTTCTGCTTTTACACCAACGGACACGACATTTACTTTTGGGACTTAGACAATTACCCGCCAAAGAAAGTATATGGCTTTCCAACTCGTGACGACCTTGAACGCTACGCATACATTCGCAAAGCAAGAAAACAATTAGCAGGTGAACTTATCAATACCAAAATTGCAGGACGAAATTATCAGGTTGCTTCAATCCGTGCTGTAATGGAAGCCGTTGAAAAACGAAAACGTAAATTCTTGTTGGTAATGGCGACAGGCACAGGCAAGACAAGAACTTGCATTGCCTTGGTTGACGCATTAATGAGAGCAGGTTGGGCAGAGAGAGTTTTATTCCTTGTTGACAGAATTGCATTGCGTGACCAAACTCTGGAAGCATTCAAAGAACATTTGCCCAACGAACCACGCTGGCCAAAGCAAGGCGAAAAAGAAATTGCCACCGACAGACGAATTTATGTTTCGACTTATCCGACCATGTTGAACGTCATTCGCAACGAAGAGAAAAGTTTAAGTCCGCATTTCTTTGATTTGATTGTGGTGGACGAAAGCCACCGTAGTATTTACAATACCTATCAGGAAATTCTTGATTACTTCAATACCATTACACTTGGCTTGACAGCCACACCAACGGATGTAATTGACCACAATACTTTTCAATTATTTGAGTGCGAAGATGGCGTTCCAACTTTTGCTTATTCCTACGAAGAAGCAGTAAATCACATTCCGCCATTCCTGAGCAATTTTCAGGTAATGAAAATCAAAACCAAATTTCAGGATGAAGGAATAAACAAGCGGACAATTTCATTGGAAGACCAACAAAAACTGATGTTGGAAGGAAAAGAAATTGAAGAAATCAATTTCGAAGGAACAGAGATTGAAAAGAAAGTAATCAATCGGGGAACGAATGCTTTGATTGTCCGTGAGTTCATGGAAGAAAGCATTAAAGATGCCAACGGAGTTTTGCCAGGGAAAACGATTTTCTTTTGCATCAGCAAAGCACATGCAAGACGAGTTGAAGAAATATTCGATTCACTTTATCCCGAATACAAAGGCGAATTAGCCAAAGTATTGGTAAGCGAAGACCCACGGGTTTACGGAAAAGGCGGTTTGCTCGACCAGTTTGTGAGCAACGATATGCCACGCATTGCCATTAGTGTTGACATGCTCGACACGGGAATTGATGTTCGTGAATTGGTGAATTTGGTTTTTGCAAAACCAGTTTACAGCTATACCAAGTTTTGGCAGATGATAGGTAGAGGAACTCGTTTACTCGAACCTGAAAAAATAAAACCTTGGTGCACTGAAAAAGATAATTTCCTGATTCTCGATTGTTGGGACAACTTTGAATATTTCAAACTCAATCCGAGAGGCAAAGAACTAAAAGGACAAATTCCTTTGCCAGTTCGCTTGTTTGGTGTTCGATTAGAAAAGATTGAAGAAGCCCAAACACAAAGCAAAGCTGAAATTGTGGACAAAGAAGTTCAAAAAATCAGAAAGCAAGTTGAAGTACTTCCGAAAAACTCGGTAGTGATTATGGAGGCCAAACATGAACTTCAACGCTTAGAAGATGAAAACTTCTGGAGCAACCTGACTTCTGATAAAATGGAATTTTTAGAAGCGGTTGTAAAACCATTGCTTCGCACGGTTTCAAATGTTGATTTCAAAGCCATGCGATTTGAAAAAGATATTGTGGAAGTTTCTTTGGCTCATCTGGCAGGTGAAACCGAAAAGTTTGAAACCCTGAAAGAAAGCATTATTGAAGAAATTGGCGAACTGCCTTTGAGCATCAACATTGTGGCAAGAGAGCAGGAATTGATTCGTCAGGCACAAAGCAATCATTATTGGGCAACCATCAATGAAGACAAGTTTGAAGAACTGATTCAAAAACTTTCGCCTTTGATGAAATTCCGTGAAGCAGTTATTCCGTTAGCTCCTGCCAAATTCAACCTAAAAGACATTGTTGCCGAAAAGGAATTTATTGAGTTTGGTCCGCAACACGAAGCGTTGAGTGTAGCCAAATACCGTGAACTGGTGGAAAAGAAAATCAATGAACTGGTATCAAGCAGTCCGATTTTACAAAAACTAAAACAAGGACAGGAAATCACCACAGATGAAGCCGAGCAATTGGCAGAAGAACTACATAATGAGCATCCACATATTACCATTGATTTGCTTCGCAAGGTTTATAACCACCGCAAAGCAGCATTGGTGCAATTCATCAAACATATTTTAGGCATTGAGCAATTAGAAACCTTTGCCGAAACTGTTACCAAAGCATTTGATGATTTTGTTTCCAAACACAGTTACCTCACAAGCAGACAACTTCAATTTCTTGATTTGCTCAAGAATTTTGTGTTGGAAAAAGGTGATGTAAGCAAACGCAACCTGATTGAATCTCCCTTTACCATGCTTCACCCCGAAGGCATTAGAGGAATTTTTAATCAAAAAGAGATTGACGAAATTTTAAGTTTAACCGAACAAGTATTAGCAGCCTAGATGGTCTGAATCAGAATTTACAAAATGAAAAAATTAACAGAATAAAAATAGGATATGGAAAAGGACGAGTTGACGTATAAGATAATTGGTTGTGCAATGAAGGTTCACAATACGATGGGTCCCGGCTTTCAGGAAGTGATTTACCAAAGATGCCTTGCGATAGAATTAGAGAGGGTAGGATTAGGTTTCAAAAGAGAGCAAGAGCAAACTTTGTTTTATGAAAACATTGAAGTAGGAACAAGAAGGGCGGATTTCATTGTAGAAGGCAAAGTAGTAGTTGAACTTAAAGCGTTGGTGAATCTTGAAGATGTTCATATCGCACAAGCAAAAAACTATACGGTGGCTTATGATTTCCCCCTTGGACTATTGATAAATTTTGGAAGCCAAAGTTTGCAGCATAAACTTTTATTTAATCCTAAGTATTATCCAAAACACAATTCAGCAAATTCAAAAATTCAGTAAATTCTGATTCAGACAATGGAAAAGAAAAATGAAATAAAAATATTTGAAGATAAGAAAGTTAGAACAATTTGGGATGCTGAACAGGAAAAATGGTATTTGTCAATTGTTGATGTCATTAAAATTCTAACCGGAACTGACAGGCCAAGAAAATATTGGAGCGACCTGAAAACCAAACTGAAAAAAGAAGGAAGTCAGTTGTCCGAAAAAATCGGACAACTGAAAATGGAAGCTTCAGACGGGAAAAAATACATAACCGATGTAGCGGATACCGAGCAGCTTTTTCGTCTAATTCAATCCATTCCATCACCCAAAGCAGAACCTTTTAAACTCTGGCTGGCACAGGTAGCATCGGAACGATTGGATGAAATGCAAGACCCTGAACTAAGCATTGACAGGGCACTGGAGCAATACATGAAGTTGGGTTATTCAGAAAACTGGATTAACCAACGCCTCAAAAGTATTGAGATACGAAAAGAACTAACGGATGAATGGAAAAAGAGAGGCTTGAAAGAAGGCGTTCAGTTTGCCACGCTTACTGATATTATTACCAAAGCATGGAGTGATAAAACTACCAAAGAATACAAAATACTGAAAGGTTTGAAAAAAGAAAATCTGCGGGATAACATGACCAATACGGAACTCATTCTGAACATGCTTGCCGAAGCATCTACAAAAGATATTTCAGCCGCCACCAACCCGAAAGATTTTGAAGAAAGCAAAAAAGTGGCAAAGCAAGGTGGTAATGTAGCAAAGGTTGCTCGCAAGGAACTGGAAGCTAAAACAGGTAAAAATGTAGTTACTTCTCTTAATGCCAAAACAGCATTGCAATTGAATGAGGGAGACAAGAAAAAACCGAAAAACAAAAAGAAGTAGATGTTACAAAACAACGCACAATTAAAATCGCTTATAGACAAGCTCTGGCAAAACTTTTGGGAAGGCGGCATTGCCAACCCTTTAACAGCCATTGAGCAAATTACCTACCTCATCTTCATGAAACGTTTGGACGATTTGGAAGCCAAACGTGAACGGGATGCCGAATGGACAGGCGAAAAATATGTTTCCCGTTTTTCGGGCAAATTCAATATTCCGGGCAGTAATGAAAGCATTGACAAAAACGAATTGCGTTGGAGTGTTTTTAAACACAAGCCCGCAGACGAAATGCTGATGCATGTGCAAATGAAAGTGTTTCCGTTTTTGAAAGACCTGAACGGAGAAACTTCGCCTTTTACGAAACACATGGCAAACGCTGTGTTCATTATGCCCAAAGCCAGTTTGCTGGTTTCGGCCATCAACATTGTAGAGGAAATTTTCAAAGAAATTGAAAAAGATGCCACCGAAGGCGGACATGCGTTTCAGGACATACAAGGTGATGTATATGAAATGCTGTTGAGTGAAATTGCCACGGCAGGTAAAAACGGACAGTTCCGCACTCCAAGACACATTATTAAACTGATGGCTGAATTGGTTGCTCCGCAATTGGGACAACGCATTGCCGACCCTGCTTGCGGCACAGGCGGTTTCTTGTTGGGTGCTTATCAATACATCCTTACTGATTTAGTAAGAAAGAAAGACCCTGGCAAGTTGCAGAAAGACGAAGACGGTTTTGAACGTGCTGCCATTAGTGCCGTGCTTACCCAAGAGGTAAAAAGCATTTTGGATAAAAGCTTTGTGGGGTATGACATTGACACCACGATGGTGCGTTTGGGTTTGATGAACATGATGATGCACGGCATTGACGAACCTAAAATTGACTACAAAGACACCCTCAGCAAAAGCTACAATGAAGACAGCCAGTTTGATATTGTATTAGCCAATCCGCCCTTTACTGGAAACATTGACAAAGGCGATATTAACGAAGGGCTGAAACTCCCCACCACCAAAACTGAACTGCTGTTTGTAGAACGCATTTTTAACATGCTTAAAATGGGCGGAACCGCTGCTGTAATTGTGCCCAGTGGTGTGATACAAAACAGCGGTAAAGCCTTTGAAGCAGTGCGAAAACTGATAATTGAAAAAGCCGAACTGAAAGCCGTGATCGCTGTGCCAAGCGGTGCATTTAAACCCTATGCAGGGGTAAGCACTGCTATTTTGATTTTTACCAAAGGAGGTGAAACCAACAACGTTTGGTTTTACGACATGCAGGCAGACGGCTACACCTTAGACGATAAGCGAAACAAAATTGCCGAAAGTGATTTGCCCGATATTGTGCAACGCTACAAAAACCGTCTGAACCATGATTCACATGATTTAGGGATTACCATGATGGCGGCAGAAAGTGAAACAAGCTACGAAGCCAACACAAATCATAGCCCATCAGAAAATCAAAAAAATCACAGTTCAGACAGGAGGTTGAAATATTTTATGGTGCCGAAAAAGGAAATTGTAGATAACAACTACGACCTGAACCTGAGCACCTACAAAGAAGAAGTGTATGAAGAAGTGGTGTATGAAAAACCAAATGTGATTTTCGGAAAGTTGGAAAGCATTGAAGCCGATATTCAAAATGGATTGGCAGAATTAAAAGAGTTGATAAAATGAAATCCCGAAGAGATGAAAATATTATGAAATGAAATCCCGAAGGGATGAAATTATTATAGAAAATGAATCAATCAATAAGCAAAAACCCCGAAGGGGTGATATAAAATGGCAGGAACCTATTCACAAATATATTTACAAGTTGTTTTTGCGGTAAAGGGCAGAGAAAACCTCATTGCCCAATCATGGAAAGATGAGTTGCACAAATACATGGCCGGCATTATCAAAGAAAAGGAACAAAAGCCAATCATCATAAACGGAATGCCCGACCACATTCATGCATTCATTGGTTTAAAACCATCTATGAGAATTTCGGATTTGGTTCGTGACATAAAAAACAATTCTTCTAAATTCATTAACGAAAAAGGCTTTGTAAGGGGCAAGTTTTCCTGGCAGGAAGGCTATGGTGTGTTTTCCTATTCCCATTCGCATATTGATAGGGTATATAACTACATACTGAATCAGGAAGAACACCACCGTAAAAAAACCTTTAAAGATGAATACCTGGAATTATTGAAAAAGTTTGACATAGAATTTAAAGAAGAATATGTGTTTGAATTTATGTAAATATATCACCCCTTCGGGGTTAGGTAGTTGGGTTAGATTGGTTCGTTACAATCATGCCAACCCTTCGGGTTTATTAAATATGGATGTTAAAGCCGATATTCAAAAAGAATTGGCTGAGTTAAAAGAGTTTGTGTGATGAAGTTTGAAAAAATAGGAAACGTTTTTCTAGTAATTAGAAATGGAGCAAATATAAAACAGGATAAAGTAACCGATGGCTATCCTATTACTCGTATCGAAACGATAGCTGACGGAACAGTTGATTTAAATAGAGTTGGATATGCTTCAATACACGATGAAAGCTTCTCTGAATTTTATTTGCAGGAGAATGATATATTGATGTCACACATTAATAGTGTTTCTCATCTTGGAAAAGTTGCTTTGGTAAATCAAATTTATGAGAAAGTTATACACGGAATGAATTTATTATGCTTGAAAGCTGATGTGAGTATAATAAATCCGATGTATTCATTCTACTATTTTAAAAGCCCGATATTCAGAAGTAAGATAAAGCGAATAACAAAGAAGTCAGTTAATCAAGCAAGTTTCAATATCTCAAATTTAAAGGATATTGAAATTCCACTCCCCCCACTTCCCGACCAACTCCACATCGCCAATCTCTTAAGCAAAGCCGAAAACCTGATAGCCCAACGCAAAGAAAGCATCCGCCTGTTGGATGAATTTTTGAAAAGCACGTTTTTGGAGATGTTTGGGGATCCGGTGAGGAATGACAAGGGATGGGATGTAAAAATATTTGGAGAATTTGTTGAAAGAATAACAAAAGGTGAATCTCCAAAATGGCAAGGGTTTGATTACTTAGATTCTGGTGTTCGATTCATTACAAGCGAAAATGTTTTGTGGGGCTCAGTTGACTTGCAAAAAGCTAAATTTATTCATGAAGATTTTCATAATAAATTGAAAAGATCACAGTTGAAAGAAAATGATTTACTTGTCAATCTTGTTGGTGCATCAGTGGGACGTTCATCTCTTTGTCCTAAAGAAGCATTGCCCGCAAATATCAATCAAGCTGTTGCTGCCATTACATTGAATCCCGAATTAATTAATGCAGTTTATGTAATGCATCTTTTTATTAATCAATCTTTTCAGAGATTGTTATTGGGAAATGTTGTAGAAGCCGCAAGAGCAAACTTAAGTTTAAGTGATTTAAGAAATCTAAAATTTCCTGTTCCCCCACTCGTCCTCCAAACCCAATTTGCCCAAATCGTAGAAAAAACGGAAGCCCTTAAAACCCAATACCAGCAAAGCTTGCAGGAGTTAGAGAATTTGTATGGGAGTTTGAGCCAGAAGGCGTTTAGGGGGGAGTTGGGTGTAAAAGAGTCAGTAAAATAAAAAATACGCAACCGCACAGACCAACACGACAGAATCAATGACTCAGAAACTCAATAAAGACAATGGTTTGTGACGGTGGACAGACAGAAGGCCTACTGGTAACAGGCGTTTGGCTCAATGGCGGGTGAAGTGCTTAAATTCAAGTTCGGTTGTTCAAATCAACTTTAGTGCTGGGTTGACAGTTTTGTGCTCCGAAATCCCGCACGAACGCCAAGCGCAAAACCGTTATACTACCACATTCACAATTTTGCCCGGTACAAAAATGAACTTCTTTACCGGCTTACCTTCCATCCATTTTTGGACAGTTTCATCAGCAAGAACTAATTTTTCTACTTCATCTTTGGCAGCCGTTGCAGACACGGTAATTTGCGCTCTTGTTTTTCCATTAACAGAAACCGGATAGCTTATACTGCTTTCTGTCAAATAGGCTTCTTTGAATTCGGGCCAATTAATTTTAGAAAGACCACCCTTGTGTCCCATTTGCTCCCAAAGCTCTTCTGCAATGTGTGGTGCAAAAGGGGACAAAAGAATCAACAAGGGTTCTAATATTTGTCTTTTGTTACATTTCTGCTCCTGTAATTCATTTACACAAATCATAAACGCACTCACCGAAGTATTAAAAGACAAGGACTCTATGTCGCTTGTCACTTTTTTGATTGTTTTATGCAGTGTTTTTAGTTCTTTTTCATTGGGTGCATCATCGCTGATATGAAACATACCTTGTTCGTTATAGAAAAGGCGCCAGAGTTTTTTTAGAAATTTATAAACGCCCTCAATTCCTTTGGTACTCCATGGTTTTGCGTCTTCAATCGGACCCAGAAACATTTCGTACATGCGGAGCGTATCTGCACCATATTCGTGAGCAATATCATCCGGATTCACTACATTGTATTTGGACTTGGACATCTTTTCTACTTCACGTTCTACAATGAATTTACCATTGGGTTCACTTATAAATTCATAATCTTTATAATCTTGATAAAGAGGGTGATTTCTAAATTTCTCTATAGCAAGTTCATTATGTGCATCATCAATCACAGCCAAATCTACGCGCATCCTATGAACCTTCATGTTAGTTGCCTGATATTTTGAGACTAACTTATTTGCTCCATCCATATTTAAGACAAAGGCACTTTCTCCTAAAATCATTCCTTGATTAAGCATTTTCCGAAAAGGTTCGTTCGTTTTGACAAAATCCATATCATACAAAAATTTTGTCCAGAATCTGGCATAGAGCAAATGACCTGTTGCGTGTTCTGCACCCCCTACGTAGAAGTCCACATGTTTCCAATAATCCAATGCTTGTTTGCCGGCAAATGCAGCAGTGTTTTGGGCATCCATATACCTGAAGAAATACCAAGAACTCCCGGACCATCCGGGCATTGTGGTCAGTTCGACAGGATAGCCTTCTCCGTTTGCAACTACCCCTTTTTCCGGGGTATAATTCCATTTGTCGGCACGCCCTAAAGGTGGTTCGCCACTTTCTGTCGGAAGAAATTTATCAACTTCCGGCAGTATCAATGGGAGGTGTTTTTCTTCAATGGCATAAGCGATTTCGTCTTTGTAATAAATCGGTATTGGCTCTCCCCAATATCTTTGTCTGCCAAAAACAGCATCTCTAAGTCTGTAATTGGTTTTGCCCTTTCCTAAACTCCGGACTTCCACAGTTTCAATCATTCTGCTGATTGCATCTTTAACTTCAAGCCCGTTCAAGAAATCGGAATTAAAAACTTTGCCATTTTTTTCACACCAAGGAAGATTGCCAATATCCCATCCATCCGGAGCTTCAACAACCTGTTTTATTGACAAGCCAAAATATTTAGCAAAAGCAAAATCTCTTTCATCATGTGCAGGGACAGCCATTACAGCGCCTGTACCATATCCTGCCAGCACGTATTCGCCCACCCAAACCGGTATCTTTTCACCGCTAAAAGGGTGGATAGCATAAGCACCCGTAAACACACCCGTAATTTTCTTAACTTCTGATTGGCGGTCACGTTCGCTTCTGTTCTTGGCGTATTCGATATAGGCTTCTACTTGAGATTTCTGTTCGGGGGTGGTTAATTGTAAAGCTAAATCATGTTCGGGAGCAAGCGTGATATAGGAAACGCCAAAGAGTGTGTCTGGGCGGGTTGTGAACACTTCTACTTCGTCCACAATCGTTTTTTCCGCTTCTGAGTTTATAAGAGAAAACCTGATGCTCGTACCTTCACTTTTTCCTATCCAATTTCTTTGAATTTCTTTTATGTTTTGACTCCAGTCCAATCCCTCCAAATCATGCAACAATCTTTCTGCATAAGCTGTAATACGCATACTCCACTGTTTCATTTTTTTGCGTTCAACAGGATGTCCTCCTCTTTCTGACAGTCCGCCTACCACTTCATCATTAGCCAAAACAGTTCCTAACGCAGGACACCAATTCACATAAGCCTCACTCAAGTATGCAAGTCGGAAACTCATTAGTATATCCTGCTGTTGTTTTTCTGTAAAATTTTTCCATTGCTCGGCAGAGAAGGGCTCAATCACTTCCAAATTCAAATTTGCACTGCCGTTTGCTTCAAATAAAGAAACCAAAGTTTGAATGTGTTCAGCTTTGTTTTTGGCGGGGTTATACCAAGCGTTGAACAACTGCAAAAAAATCCACTGAGTCCATTGATAATATTCGGGGTCAGAAGTTCTAACTTCACGGCTCCAATCAAAAGAAAAACCAATCTTGTCAAGCTGTTCTCTATAGCGTGCAATATTTTCTTCGGTAGTTTTGGAAGGATGTTGACCTGTTTGAATGGCATATTGTTCCGCAGGAAGTCCGAATGAGTCATAACCCATGGGATGCAACACGTTGAATCCGCAATGCCTTTTGTATCTTGCAACAATGTCAGAAGCTATATACCCCAAAGGATGCCCCACATGCAGTCCTGCCCCGCTGGGATAGGGAAACATGTCCAAAACATAGTAGGATTGTTTGCCACCTGAATACAAGTTTTCAGCTTTGAAACTTTGGTTTTCCACCCAAAATTTCTGCCACTTACTTTCAACCTCTTCGTGCTTATAATTAATGTCTTGCAAATTGTTGCTCATGATTCTTAGTGCCGCGAAAATAGTTTAAAAAATAAGAATCGAATAATGGAAAAGTAGCGGGAAAAATCACTAATTTTACCCCTTCAAAATTTAAAAAGCAAATGGGCTGGATAGTCTTCCTTTTGGGTTTAGGGTTATTATTGGTGTTAATGGAATTGTTTATTACTCCTGGGCTGATTGTGGGGGTGATTGGTATCATGTGTTGGGGCGCTGCCATTTGGCAAGTGTATGAATTATATGGTGTCACAGCCGGCAATTGGAGCACCGTTGGCATGGTTGCATTACTTGCATTGATGATTTTCTGGGGACTCAAAACAAATTTATGGAATAAGGTTACGGTTCACACCAATATTACAGGAAGGACAAACGAAACAGAAGGTTTTGATCCTCAGATAGGGATGCACGGGCGCACGCTCAGCACGCTCAGACCTATGGGTTCTGCCAGATTTGGCGATGTTGTTGTTGAAGTAACCACAAGAGGAGACATGATCGAGCAAAATGCAGACATTGAGATTATTGAAATCTCACACGGTAAAATTTATGTAAAATAAAATATAATAAAAATAAATATGGGAGCATTTAATCCAATTATCTACATGGGCGGTTTTATAGGAACTATAATAGCCCTTTTCATTTTCTTCTATTTTGTACCAATCGGACTTTGGTTCTCCGCCCTCTTATCCGGAGTGAGAATTTCATTGGTTCAACTCATCTTTATGAGATGGAGAAAAGTTCCACCTTCTACTATTGTTAAAGCCATGATTAATTCTACCAAAGCCGGAATTAAATTAACACGCGACCAACTTGAAGCTCACTATTTGGCAGGTGGAAATGTAATAAACGTTGTAAACGCTTTAATTTCAGCTGACAAAGCTAATATTCCGCTTGATTTTAACTCTGCAACCGCCATAGACTTGGCAGGCCGTGACGTGTTTGAAGCAGTTCAAATGTCCGTTAATCCAAAAGTAATCACAACTCCTCCAGTTGTAGCAGTAGCAAAAGACGGTATTCAATTGATTGCAACAGCAAGAGTAACTGTTAGAGCCAACATCCGCCAATTAGTTGGTGGTGCGGGCGAGGAAACTGTGTTAGCACGTGTAGGAGAAGGTATTGTTACCACAATCGGTTCATCTCAATCTCATAAAGAAGTATTGGCACAACCCGACCGAATTTCCAAGACAGTTCTTGCCAAAGGATTAGATGCAGGTACTGCTTTTGAAATCCTTTCAATTGATATTGCCGATATCAATATTGGTGAAAACATTGGAGCAAAACTACAAATGGACCAAGCAGAAGCCGATAAGAATATTGCACAAGCAAAAGCCGAAGAAAGAAGGGCAATGGCTGTAGCAAGTGAACAAGAAATGAAAGCCAAAGCACAAGAAGCACGCGCTAATGTGATTCAGGCGGAAGCAGAAGTGCCAAAGGCAATGGCAGAGGCATTCAGAAACGGTAACTTAGGTATCATGGATTATTACAAGATGAAAAATATCATGGCGGATACCGAAATGAGAGACTCTATTGCAAAGCCTAATAAAAAGGCTTAATCCAAATCCAAATAATTCATCAGTTGACGATAGCGATCTTCGGTATCGTCAGCTGTATCTTGACGCATAAAGTGCGCATAGACATCGTATCCGAATCTTTCAAAACTTGCCAATAGTGCCCTTAGGACACCGGTATTGAGTTTAATATGAATGTGTAATTTACTCGTCTGAGGCACTTCTACAGTCTCAAGACCCAACACCTTGATATCATTACTCTCTATCAATCGGATAATTTCTGACAAGTTATAATCTTTAATATCGGTTTCAAGAACCACAATTGCACCGGGGTATGAAACTGACAATAAAGAACCCGACTGGTCAATGATTTCATGCAAAGACACACATCCCACATACTTGTCATGTTCATCTACCACAGGTACAATATCCGCTTCGGAACGGTGCAATACATGGATAATTTCAAAATAATGGCAACTGGATGGGAGCACCGGAGTAATAATAATCTCATCCATGACAGCATGTAAATCATGCTGATGGGTATTGACCAAAGACAAAATATGATCATGACAAATTAATCCAAGCACCTTAGACTCATCCGACAAAACCGGCAGATAATACACCTGTGCTTGTTCAAACAAACATTCTGCCTCTTCCACAGACACGGATATTGTAAGGGGTTTAAGATTGAGATTCAGTAATTGAGAAGCGATCATGGGAATGATATTGTCTTAACGGGTGCAAAGTTAATGATTATAGCCCGATTTTGAGCCTTTGTTGAACCTGTAAGTGAAACTCAATACGATGATTCTTGTCTTAATCTGGGTTAATCATAATTGAATAATCTTTTATGCTAATATTTCCGGAGGCAGTAATGATTATAAAGAAAACAAAAGAGATGAAAATTAAAAATGGGAAGATTCGATCTCTTAACTATTTTCGAATCTTATATCCTACACCAAACATCAAAGTAGGTAGAATTTCATTATTAGTAAAAAAGTTTAATCCCGCTCCAAAATCAAATACCCATGCTTTGGCACTGAGCTTATAACCCAATTCTGTTCTTAAACCATAATATTGTTTTGCTCGAAAAGGAAGTGTGTGGTTATTACGAACAAAAAATCTTACCTGCATTGCTGCCCCCCCAATTCCTGCATAAAGCCCTCTTATGCTTTTTTTCTGATTTGAGTAAAATCTTGCTGTGGCGGCTCCTCCATAAGATTTTAAATAGTCTTCCGTAAAAATTTGAAAAAATTCAAGATAATTAAAAGAAAAATGTACTGCCATACGCTTTGCTGCTTGAACTTCGCAATGCAAAGAGGGCCAGCCATTACCAAAAGGCATATTCAAGAGGTTTAATTTTACATTAATTTCGGTGTTAGTCGTACTATCGGATGTGTTATTTCTTCCAAAATAACGCTCATTGTCCGGTATTGTTTGTGATTGACTTGTCAGCCAAAACCCAAAAGAAAATAAAAGAAATAAGCTTGCTCTTTTCATTTGGACAAACATAAACTAAAAGAGTTATAAAATTACGATGAAATTGCCCCACTTCCCAACACCTCACCGTCTCGATAAAAAGCAGCAAACTGTCCGGGTGCAACCGCATTGTGTTCAGTATCAAATACAAGATAATAACCGCTTTCTTTACGAATCAGTTTTGCCGCAAAAAGAGGTTGTCTGTAGCGAATCCGAGTGTGAAGGTGCATTGATTGGTTGATAGCAGGCTTTAGATCTTCGCGCACAAATGAAATGCTTGAATTCGCCATAAAAAGTCCTTTGCCCGCAAGTCCGGGATTGTTTTCACCCTGACCTACATAAATAATATTTTCGTTGACATCAATGGCAAGCACAAATAAAGGCAACTCTTTTCCTCCTATTCTTAAGCCTCTGCGCTGTCCTACGGTATAGAAATGTGCTCCATTGTGTTCGCCAATGACTTTCCCGTCTTCTTTGGTAAAATGCCATCGAGCACATTGCCATTGCAGGTACGCTTCAGAGTTTTCATCAGCCGGCTTAGATAGCTTATACCGTTCAAATACAGGTGAATCTTCATTAATTTCAATAACCGCTCCCTTGCGAGTTGCCAATCTTCTTTGCAAAAAATCGGGCAAACTGACTTTGCCAATAAAACATAAACCTTGCGAGTCTTTTTTGTCGGCTGTTATTAAATCCGCTTTATGAGCTAATTCTCTAACCTCCGCTTTTTGTAAATGACCTATCGGAAACAGGATTTTAGATAACTGTTCTTGTGTGATTTGACATAAAAAATAGCTTTGGTCTTTATTGAGGTCTGCACCTGCAATGAGCGAATACATGGTTTTTCCATTGATAATTTGCTCCCGTTTTTGGCAGTAGTGACCCGTAGCCACATAATCGGCACCCAGTTGTAAAGCAGCATTTAGAAAAACATCAAATTTGATTTCACGGTTGCACAGTACGTCAGGGTTTGGTGTTCTACCGGCTTCATATTCCGCAAACATATAATCTACAATACGCGCCTTGTATTGCTCGCTCAAATCCAGTGTCTGAAAGGGAATGCCTATCTTGTCAGCTACCAACATAGCATCATTGCTATCTTCTATCCACGGACATTCATCATCAATCAAAACGGAACTGTCATTCCAATTACGCATAAAAATTCCAATCACATTATAGCCTTGTTCTTTGAGCAAAAGCGCAGATACAGAAGAGTCCACCCCTCCCGAAAGTCCCACCACTACTGTTTTTTTTGTCGGATTCTCCATCACATGAAACAAGGTGCAAAAGTAAGTCGTTCTTGCCTAACTTTGCAGTAATGTTAGACAAAGAAACACTGCAAAACCTCAGGCAAAACTACATGCAGGCTGCATTCAACGAATCTGATGCAGACAACAATCCTTTTGTTCAATTCGACCAATGGTTTAACCATGCATTGGAGTGTCATATTTTGGAACCTAATGCTTTGAATATCGCAACAGTTGATGAATCAGGGCATCCTAACCTGCGCACAGTGCTACTCAAAGGGGTTGACACAGGTTTTGTTTTTTATACTAATTATGAGTCTGCCAAAGGAAGAGAACTCATCCATACGCCTTATGCTGCCATGAGTCTATTATGGTTAGACATAGCAAGGCAAATCAGGATTCGCGGAAAGGTAGAAAAAGTGAATGCAGCAGAAAGTGATGAATACTTTCATTCGCGTCCATTTGAAAGTCAGTTGGGTGCTGTTGCATCAAAGCAAAGTCAGCCTTTACAAAATAGGCAGCAATTAGAATCTATTTTTGAAAAACTCCACCAAAACCACCCCAAAGAGGTAGAACGTCCGTCAAATTGGGGCGGGTTTAGGTTAATACCCAATCACTTTGAATTCTGGCAAGGAAGAAGTAACCGATTGCACGACCGAATTTGTTATGATTTGAAAGAAGGCATTTGGGTCAAGGGTAGGTTATTTCCTTAACATCAAATTTTTATTTCATTTTCCATTGCAATCCTATACTTGCCCACCTACCGGGTAAAGGCACCGCACCGGCTTCAATATAGGTAACATTTAATAGATTATTGAAACTTATATATACATTGAAGTTGCCAAAAGCAGCATCCAATCTTGCATCCATTAGTACATAATCTGCTTTTCCTACGCGCTGTTCATATCTACCTGCAATCATAGCAGAATATTTTTTTCTGAAAGTGCTTTGTACGCGCAACACAAGCTGGTCTGTCAAATTTTCCAATGCATAACGAGAAATCAAAGCAGAATTATGCGTTGTGATTTTGGGGTTAAGTCGGGTATAGGATAACCCTATTTTCATTTGATTATCCGGGTGCAAACAAGCTTTATCTGAAATATAATCAGCAGAAATGGCAGCACCTGGCATAGAGATGGTTTGGAAATTCTCGGGTTGCCAAGGAGCCGCTATACTGTCTTTTACCCAGTCTATGAAATCCGTTGTTACTTGATAAAATGCAATAGCGGAGGCTTGAAAATTGCGCTTGCTATTAAATCTAATGCCGAGTTCGGAATGAACTGCATTTTCGGGCATCAAGTTGCTATTACCTATATTCTGCGGTCCTTTGTAATACCAATCGGTATAGGTTGGAATTCTGGTTCCTGTTCCAATATTAGAGAAAATACGCCATTGGTCATTGATTTTATACCCTGCATCTAATGATGGTAATAGTTTCCAGCCAAAATGAGTGCTGTAGTTAAGATAGACCCCTGCGTTGGCAGTCAGATTTTTGATGGCAGCAAAATTGTAATTGGCATAAAAACCCAGATTATCTCGATTGCGTTTACCCAAACTGTTGCTGCTGAGGTGCTCAAAGCGATACTCTGCGCCAAATCCAAACACTCCGATACCGGTCTTGAGTGTATTGTTCAAAGACCCTTCCGCGACATGTGTAAAATGTTTGTTGCGATACACAGAAGGTTTTTGTCGGATATAAATATAATCATCAAACCCATAGCGATAGTTCAAAGTAGGACGAATTTGCCAGTTTTTGTTCGCATTAAAAACTCCTTTTAAAGCCGCAATTCCGGTTTGAACAGTTTCTTTAGATTCAATGTCTCCGGGTGCTGCATAGAAAGCATTGGCTCCAAAATCATTGTACACAAATCCACCCATCAACAAGAGTTCATTATCGTTTTTAAGAGTAATTTGGTTTTGATAATAGGCTTTCTGGTTGGACATGGCGGTATTGTAGCGATATCCTGAACTATTTTGAGAATTCAAAGAAAGCATTTGATTCATTCGTTTGCCGGCATGGGTAACTGTTAAGTTGATATTATTGCCATTATAGAGTTTGTTATTGCTCGAGTCTGACTCAAATGATGTTCCTGTACTTAGATTAGCCCAAATATTGGTTTCAGTAGGTTTTTTGGTAACAATATTGATTACCCCACTGAGCGCATTGATTCCGTAGGCGCTTGCAGCAGCGCCTTTCATGATTTCGATTCTTTCAATCATATCGGGATTGATGGGCAGATTCATCATATTGTGTCCGGTCTGAGGGTCAATAATTCTGACACCGTTGAGCAGAATCAATGTTTGGTCAAAGGTTCCACCGTTAATGCTGATGTCTGTTTGTCCACCCCAAGGACCGCGTTGTCTTATGTCCACTCCCGAGATATAACCCAACAACTCATTAAGCGATTGGACAGGCAGATTCTTGATGGTTTGCGCATCCAGCACCGTGATATCTCTGTTTTGTTTAGAGAATGGGATTTGTATTCTTTCACTTTGAATAATTACATCATCAAAAACATGCGAACCACTATCTGACTGTCCAAAAACTGATGTGCCTAAACTCAAACAAAACCACACTAAACCAAATTGCCTTAATACTGTAATCTTCATAAAAATATTCGGGGGCGAATATGAGTGATTTACTTTATAATGAACAACTGCTGGAATATATTTTCAAAATTTTTATCAATCCGAGTGATTGATATACGCTGACTATTTTTGAGTTTAGCGAGAAAGTCTTTTAACTACTGAACAGAGTAAAAAGATTATAACTTGTCTCAGAACCATGATTATAATTCATTTAATAGCCTCCCTCCCACTTTCTGACAAACCATTCCAAGCTGAAGAAGAACGCTATCAACATAAGTATATACTCGACCTTGATTAATTCTTCAATCTTAGTTTTGGTTTTAATAAGAGGTTTGATACGGGCATCATGGCGTATGGCTTTTTCCAATTCATCAAATTGATTTTTGTAAAAAAACTTGCTTTCTGTGGCTGCTGCCCACTCCTGTAATAAACTGAAATCCGCTTTGAGTCGCGTAAGTTCTACTTGTACAGGCTTGATTAAGAACCCTCCTTTGATTTTTTCAAATTCAGGTCTGTTATTTACTTCTGCTTTAAAAGTGTAATAGCCGGACAGAAAATTTCCCGCATCCAATTCATAACCGGTTCCAACATTACTCATCCTGAAATTAAACTCTTTCCCTTGTTCATTGGTCAGCGTAACAGAGATTTCTGCATCTGATATGGGTTCATAATTTTGGTCAAAAAGCTCCCCTTGCAAACGCACAGATTCGTCTTCCTCAAACTCGTTTTTGACCGGATATACTCTAAACCTGCGTTTGTCTTCTTTAACCACCAGATTGCGTGCAATTTTGTTTACCAATTCATCAAACAATTCAGGACTATTATTGCGTGCAAAGTCTCCTATTCGCCATCTCCACATACCTTCACCAAAAGTCCATCCTATTTTGACTCCGTCACTTTCTGAGAAAGCTATCAGTGGAAATTCGGTCCTGATTTTATTAAGTGTTTGATAACCCAAAATTTCAAATTGACTACGGGTAATATATTGTCCGAAGGGCGAAGTCAAGGGTGCCCATTCTGAACTTTGCTCTATAAGTTTGGCAGAAAAAGAAAATGCTTTAAATTGTGGGTTGAGGCTGAATTGTGCATCTGACCATGAGTCGCCCCTACGTTGGATTTTAATTTCAGGCAACACTCCTGACAGTTGGTCAATCGGGCTTTGACCACCCAGAATAGTCCAAAACGCAATTTTCTTTTTGCGGATTTCATTCATTAACCGAGCATCTTTGCTGCTGATACCCGGAAATTGATGTCCAATAATGAGGCTTACATCTTTGAAATCAGACTCTTCTGTATTCTGTGCGGATTTGATAACAACTTCAAAGTTCTTGTTTTCTGACAAAGCGCTTGCAATGGCGTTCACATCAGGATGAGGCGATTGATACATGAGAAGAATTTTCTCTCTGCCATCTATTACTTCTACATAAAAATCTTTTTGGTTATTGGTTAAAGTTTGTTCCCCATCCAATGCGCTGACACTAATTGAATACCGCTGATAACCAACTTTGCTTGCATCGGTAACAAATTCAACCGTCTTGTAATCGTTAGCAGAACTAAAGGTCAGATTTTGAGAACCTAAGTCCTTGCCCCCCTGCTTCAGGCGCACTACCACCGATTTACCTTCAAATCCAAAGGACTGAATATGTGCCAAAATGTTGAATGAATTATTGAGAAATACCAAGTTGTTATGATTAATTTCCTTAACGAGCACATCTCTCTTTTGGGTTGTATCACCCAAGCCCATTGTAAAAACTGCAATATCGGCTCCTAAAGGCTCATATAGAGGGTTATTGCCGGTATTCATAATACCGTCTGAAGCAATAATGATGGCACCAATATTTTGCCTTTTCATTACAGATTTAGTATAGTTTGAAGGCGCATCCAGCCTTGTTTTCTTACCCTCAAATCCTGAAAAACTGTCATTGACATCGCTTGCAAAATAGAATTTGCGCACATCAAAATCTCCGGAAAGTTTGTCTGCCAATTGAGTCCAGTTTTTATAAAACTGCATAGCACCCACAGAATCACTCGCTTTCATACTTTGTGAATCATCGAGATAAAATACAAGTATGGGTTTTTCTGTTTCATGACTCAAAAACTTCAAAATAGGCGATAACAATAAAAGTAAAATAAAAAAAAGTCCGGCAAATCTGCACACACGTTTGACCCAGAATAGGGATTTGTCAGTAAGTGTATTTCCTTTGGGATTGGGATAAAGCCACCAAGCTGCAACACCCGCAATAACAAGCATTGCCACTATCCACCACTTACTGTATTGAAGATAAAGTTCGATACGGCAAAAGTAAGTGAATGGAAGAATAAAAAGATAGTCGTATCAGCCTTAGACTATCGGTTTAATTATCTGTATATTTCCCATTTTTGGGCTGTAACTCTCCCGTCAGCAAAAGAATTCCATCAATCAACCATCCAATCCCACACAAAGCACCGGTTAACAAATATAAAATTCCTATACCGTAATGACCTAAGTAAAATCTATGCGCACCAAGCGTTCCTGCTAAAAGCCATAGAAGGACTGTTATGATAAAACTCCTATCATTTTGATTATCGCTTCCATCTTTTTTTCCGAAAGAAACATAACGGTCTCCTCCTATGATTGTACTTGTCCCATTAGGATAATTAATTCTGACAATGGTAGATTTCTGTTTTGAAAAAATAGGACCATTGGGTTTGTCGCACTCTCTAAATTTAACCTCTTTGTCAGTAACCTCAAGTACAATTGCATTTATTTGTTCTCCATTTTTGAAAATAATCACATCACAACTATCCGGATTAGAAACGGGCTGTGCCAATGGAGTGGAAGCTTGTATTAATTGATTTGGATTTAAAGAAGCATTGCCGGCATATAGTATAGGCTGTTGGCTCATTTGATTGCTGGGTAATGCTGTCGGCAATTTTGGTGTAATATTCAAAATTATTCTTTTTTGAATATTGGGTTTTAGTTCATGTTGAGCGTATGACGTGCGATTTCCGCTAAAAACATTATCAATGTGATAGCCTCTGTTATATACTCTTTTGTCAATACTGCATGAATTGAAGAGAAGAGTAATAAAGAGAACCCCAATGGCAAGACTGCTGATAGACTTAGTTTTGTAGGAATAATATTTCATATTTTACTATTTATTAAAAACAAGACAAATGTACCGATTTGCTTTATATCAAAGTCAAAATCTATTAAAATATTGTTCGGGGTTCCACCCTACTTTTGCAGGGGCAAAATGAATTCGCAACCGGCAAACAAGGAACATTCACAAAAAGTAGCACAGACAACAGCTTTCGGAATCATCATGAGTGTGAGTTTTGCTCATCTTCTCAATGACTCCATCCAGTCACTGATTCCCTCTATTTACCCACTTCTCAAAGGTTCATTTAATCTGAGTTTTACCCAAATCGGATTAATCACTTTTACTTTTCAGGTAACTGCCAGTTTACTACAACCTTTGGTTGGGGCATATACAGACAAACATCCCAAACCCTTTTCACTCGCTGCCGGCATGAGTATCACACTTTTGGGGCTTATTTTGATATCTTTTGCCAATAGTTTTGCTTTAATATTGATGGCGGTTGCACTCATCGGAACAGGTTCTTCAATCTTTCATCCTGAATCTTCCAAGATAGCTTATATGGCTTCGGGTGGTAGACGCGGTTGGGCACAATCAATTTTTCAAGTAGGCGGAAATACCGGTTCTGCCATAGGTCCTTTGCTTGCTGCTGTCATAGTGGTAGAGTATGGCAGAAGTCATGCGGTTTATTTTGGCATTCTTGCTCTCATCGCAATATTTGTTTTGCTTCATGTGGGTAAATGGGCTAAAATTCAATACGAAAACCGAATTCGAGCTCATAAAAAGGTTGACTTTGCTGAACACCATCCCCATTTGACCAAGAAGAAGGTATATCAAAGTATTACAATCCTGCTTATTCTGATATTCTCAAAATACATTTATACAGCCAGTATCAGCAGTTACTATACATTTTTCTTGATTGAAAAATTCCATGTAAGCATTCAACATTCGCAGTTGTTTCTATTTGCATATTTACTTGCTTCTGCAGTGGGAACCTATCTTGGAGGTCCATTAGGTGACAGATACGGAAGAAAATACGTAATCTGGTTTTCTATATTGGGAGCTGCACCGTTTGCCTTGATGCTGCCTTATGTAAATTTGTTTTGGACATGTGCACTCAGCATTGTCATAGGGCTTGTACTCTCGTCTGCCTTTCCTGCTATTATTGTTTATGCTCAAGAATTATTGCCGGGGAAAATTGGCATGGTGTCAGGTTTGTTTTATGGGTTTGCTTTCGGAATAGGCGGAGTTGCATCTGCTTTTCTCGGGTTGCTGGCTGATTATAAAGACATTTATTTTGTGTATCACTTGTGCTCTTTTATGCTATTGATGGGATTGGTAACATGGTGGTTACCCAATTTGAGGAAAAATTAAGTGCTTATTTTGATAGAAACTTTATCATTCTTCAAGACATTACTTAATTAATAAGTCTGTCAAATTTTTTAAAAAGCTCTAAATGATATAGCCTTACCGCTTCTATTTATGCAGTTTATAAAGACGCGTAGGTCTGAATTTGTTTTCTATACTAATCTCTTTTTGCACATTTCCTTGCTTGTCAATTGAATAAAAACCATTGAAGTTTCCTTTTATAAAATTAGGGACTGCAATAAATAGCTTGTCATCAATAATACTAAACACGTTCATTCGCGATGATGTGTTGGATGAAGGAATAGCAAGTTTTTTGGGAGAGTTTGGATATTTTGGATCAAACTCATAGTAGCTTAAGCTGGTAATATCCGGTGCGTCTTCTGTGAAAGTGTAAGTACCGTCAGACACATGCAGGTAAATTTTATTATTAAATACAATCATGGATTGGGCTATATGCTCCACACCAAAAAGCTGCTCAATGTCTATCTCCCACGCAGAATCTATTTCTGTTTCTCCTGTCTTTATTCTAAATACCTTGGAAGGTCTGTGTTTGTTAAATTGGTTCCAACCCCATGAACACAAATACATTGAACCGTCTTCAGCTACCGATGTTGCTTTGTTTTCAGACACAAAAAATCCGACTGTAATTGCTTTATCTGTTTGAATGATTTTTTCTACTTCTTGGGTTTGAATGTCAATCACTGCAATGTATAGATTGTTCTCACTTTCTGCAATCAAATTGAAGCTGGCTGCTTCCAAAAAAACAATACTTGCATACAGTTTACCTTGCTTTGATTCTAAAACTTGAGTCCCAATCCTAATAAGATTGTTGTTTGCATCGTCCACCCATTTTGCATTGGGTCTGAGAGCAGCTATATGAGGTTTTAAATCAATTTTCCCTTTTATAACCATTGTAGTCGGATCAAAAATTCTGAGTTCTTGCGCCCCATTTCCTTCATCATAAAAATATCCGAGATGCTCATTTACAATGCAAAGTAACCTTGATGGGAAAAGGTTGTTTTTGGAGATATGTAATTCTTTGTCAATATAAAGCCTGTCTTTAGTGTCTTGCGTAAGTCGGAACAATCCGGGAGTAGATGAATATCCGTTTTTATCCTTAGCAAGTGAAAATATATATTGGTTGAAAGTATGGAAACCCGAGGAAGTAGAAGGGTTGGCATTAGTAAAAATAGTGTTCTCGTTTATCAGGTCATAAGTATGACCGGTATTAATGTTGGCAGGATGAAAAGAGAAAAAAGTAGTGATATCTACATTTGATGCATCCTCTGTTGCCAAGACATAATTGTTATAGCTGAAATCAGATTTTGGTATGGATACAGCTTTGTCCATGTTTTCTACTTTGCATGAGATAAGCAAAGTTGCTGAGATAAGTATGAGTGCTACTATTAGCTTATGTTGTCTTTTCATTAAAATTCAAAACTAATTTTTCCCATGATGCTTCTGCCTGCGCTCTGCATTTTAAAATCATTGTATATAGGGGTGTTAAACAGATTGTTAAGTTCGGAGGATACGCTAAGTTTTTTATTATTAGTCAAGTCAAAAGTCCAAACAAACCCTACGGAGTGAACTTGCTGGATAGGAATAACCCTTTCGGTATAAATTTTACTTTTGCCAAATAATCCAAGAAATCCTTCAGGCTCGTATTGTTTCTCAATAAAATCAAGGTAAAATTGATGTACATACGTATAACTCCAATAGAATCCCAACTTATCTTTTGTGGTAAAAAGTGAGTCTATGCGATAGGATAGTTGAACATTCCCGAAATAGAAAGGCATATTGTTTACTCGTGCATTCATAAAGTGCGTATTATTGGAATTGAAATTGTCGGTAAACCCTTTGAGTCTAAAGTCATTATAGGTTAAATTTCCAGTAATGTTTAAATTTTCCCATATCTTGACAGAACTTTCTATCTCAATTCCATAGCCTTTCACCTTGTCCAAATTTAGAAATTTAGATTGAAATTGTGTGATTTCTTGCAGGCGAATAAGGTCTGTAACACTTCGGTAGTATGTGCTTATCTCTACATTTACTGTTTTATCATAAGAGAATTTAGTTCCAAAATTAAGATTCAAACTCTTTTCGGGACGTAGAAAGGGGTTTGATAAAATAAAAACATTGTCACCAAATATTTCCATTTGATCGGGCAGTCTATATGTGTTTTCAGCAGAGGCGCGTATGAGCCATTGAGTATTTATTTGATATTTGAAAGATTGTGCATAGCTGATTCCGGAGTTGACAATTGATTGCTTATTTTGATTGTCTTTAATATTTCCATGAGTAAGAGAGTGCAAGGCTTTTATCTGTGTTAGACCTTCTATGATTTGATTTTTCTTGCGAATTATATTGTATTGATATCCTAATCCTGCAATGAATCTATTGTAGTCGATACGAGTCTTAATTTGATAAGCAGTAAGATCGTCCGATGTTCTAATCAAGTACATGTTTACTACATTTAAGATGATTTTATGATTTTCATTTATTTTAAAGGAACTCACTCCTCTGTAGGTCAAATTCTTAACATCTGAGTCAATAATTTGTTTCTTGAGCTTAGAAAAATCTATTCCTGTTTCAGAGCCTGATACAGTTGTATGTTTGTTGCCAAGCCAGTCGTAATAAGTATTTTTGAGAGAATCTATCAATTGAAAATTTATCTTACTGTAAACTAAAAATTGAGACAGTTGAATTTTGTCGTTTAGGAGTCTTTTTTCAAATTTTATGGATGGAACTAATCTTGCAAACTCTCTTCTAAACGTATTCCCATAGGCTAATGCCCTTGAAGCAAAATCATTTTGAATATCTCTTGTCAAGTAATAGCTGTTTACCTTGAAAGTAAACAAGTCTGCCCACTTTCGTCCCATTAAATTGATAAAGATATCTCCTGAATATTGTTGGTAGGAATTGTTAAAGAGTTTTGCCGTGATGTATCGTGTTTGCCCTGTAGCGTAGTCCACTATAGGCAGTTTGTCCACTCTGAAATTATTGGTTGCATACGTTGAGAAAAGATTTCCTCCAAACGCAAATTTGTCTGACAATTTCATGTAAGAACTGAAAGACAATCTGTGTGTATTAAATGAGCCTGCTTCATAGGTTGCAATATGTTTGGTAGTGGAAGGCTTAAGGGTAACAATGTTTATAACGGCACCGAGTGCGTCAATCCCAATTTCTGTAGGCATAACACCTTTGTACACTTCAATTCTTTCTGCCATATTAGAGCTAATCTTACTCAATCCAACACTGGAGCCCAAATAATCTACAGGAATCCCATCTATTAAGAATTTTACAGATTTTCCGGTAAAACCACCCACCACAATCTCGGTCTTGTCACCTAAACCCCCACTGTTTCTGACCCTTATGCCCGATGAACGGTTCATTATATTCTCTATTGATTCGGAGGACTTTGACTTTTCATTTAAATCGATAACATCAATTTTGATGGAGTGATTTTCTAATGACTTATTGTCTTTTTGACCTTTAATATTGATGTCATTTAATGAAATAGGAAGCATTTCAATGCGAGTATTTACATTCTTGTTGTTGATTGACACCTTTACGATTGGCGAAGTAATTCCGAAATAAGACGATAATAGAAAGTAGTCTCCTTTTGCTAACTTTTCAAAACAAAATTCACCTCTTTTATTTGTAAAAATAGAGTCGTTCGTATTAACAATTACCACCTTTACACTATCCTGAATCTTCCCTTCAAGCAATACAGTCCCGCAAAGCGAATATTGACTATATGCAGGCGTAAGGATAATCCCAAAACAGAATAGAAGTACAAAATACCTCAAAATTAAACACTTTGTAAAAAGATGTAAAAGAATTCTATAAGTCAATAAAACAAGCTGTATGAGGGGTTATTGCATTATCACATAATCACTTTTGTTGATTCCTTCATCAATACTTTCGCATTTGATAAAATTTCTTATCGCACCGGACTTGCTTTCTTTGAGAGTTAGCTTACCTTGTTCCAAATCAATATTGGTAACTTGCCATGAAATTATTTTTTCAGGAACTCCATTAGAACCTCCATGCTTGGTCTTAATAATTTTTTTGTTCAATTGGTCTTGATTAAACTCCATTGGAACAGAGATTTCTGAGGATACCAAGGTTCTATATAAAAGTTTGTTGTCGCTATTTAATTGAAAGGCGATAAGCTTTGAATACTCCAATGACTCATCGGGATTGGGATTTGCTCCGGGGTCATAAACATTGCTACCCGGTTCTAATTTCCATGACAACCCTAAAATTTGTTCTTCTAATGTTTGGAGCAATGTAAAAGGCGTGTTGTCAATTAACACCCTAACTTTCTTGTTTGATAATTCACGTTTGAGGGTAATTATTACCGGTGTGTTAATCATATTGGTAAACTCTCCTCCCGATAATCTCGTTTTAACCTCTGCCTTAAAAATGAGGGTGTTGTTATTATCACTGAGTACAATATCTGAAATGTTTAAAATAGAAAAATTATAAGGTGGCATTGAAGGGTTGATTTGCATGATTTCAAACCCTTTGCTATAATTGGTATAGTTCCAATACCAGTTGTCCTTATCATCATTTTGATTATATCCACCAACGTTTATAAATAGAAATTTGCTACCTATACCATTGTCATACTTCTTTTCCATAAAATCAAATCCAATCATATCTGCAAACATTGCCGGGGCATAACCGAAATAGTTAGCAAATGAGAATTCTACATCCTTTTTCCATTTTAATTCTTTATCCGGAAATTGAATCTCATCAAATTGCCATTGTCCTTCTATTTTCAAGGAGTCCGATTGTTTAATATCCGGTTTTTGTTCTTCTTTGTCTTCTTTTTTACATGAAGAAATTAAAAACAGACTCATTGTGAAAAGAATAAAAAAGCCGGACGTCTGTTTCAAAATGGAGTAGATAGGGCGGGTATTCATTATTAATAATCTTTCTTTTGAGTAATTTAAGAGTTGAATTTTAAGCGTTATTGCATTTCACTGCAAAGCTATAAATAACAAATAATCATAGGAATTACAACAAAAGAGTTTGTGTAAAAATGACACTTCAATGACAATGTAAGTGTGAGGTATTGAAAACTATATAAAGCCAGATTCTGAGAATTACAGATTGATAAAATAAAAAAGGTCATCTATTGCGATGACCTTTTTTATTAGTAGCCCGAATGAACGCATTATCGAACTCTATGATGCTGATTTTTAGTCAAAATAGATAAATAAAATAGGAGAGGGTTTAGTTTACTTACCCCCAAAAATACATCTTCAAAACAGACAACAACACCAACAAGCTTTTTGTAAAACAAATACTTCTGCGATTAAGCCTTTTCAGGTGTGTTCGTAGTGTTAGATTTTTTCTTTCTATGTGGTTTGTGCCATATAGTTTTACTCGGTGTATCTGTTCTGAAACAAGATATCTGTAATTCTTCAAACCATCTGTATAAATTGCTTTTGGGGTAGAGTAATGCAAGGATTTCAGAACTATTGACAATGTTTTGTTGCTTCTCGACCCAACTGAAAAGCTAACTACATTGCTGCTTTTTCTTTCCAACGTATAAACTATCCATATTTGTTTGCTTTTAGATTTAATAAAAGTGCAAATCTCATCTACTTCATACACTTTGTTAATGGAAACAGGTGGTTGTTTGATGCCTTGGGCGATTGTTATAATGCGACTAAGCAGGGTGGTTGTAGATATTTGAAGTACCCTTGCTGTACTACGAATGCCTAAGCCTTCTTTGGTAAGGATAATAATTTGCTTGTTGAGATTAGGAGTGTAAGCGTTGTAGGTGTAGTTTTCTACTTGAGTTTTACCACAGGTTTTACAAATATATCTTTGCTTACCTGTTTTACTTTTCCCGTTTTTTACCATTGAATTTTCGCCATCAACACATTTGATACACGAGGTAGTATTATTTACCATTTTTAAACGTTTTAAGGTGCGTAAAAATAAAAGAACAACCCATAAGGTTGTTCTTTTATTTTTTGTCAAGACTTAAATAATGCTAATTTTCAATTACTTGCAGTTTGCAAAGTGTAAAATCAACACATCTGAAACATTACCAAAAGAGTGGACTTAACCCATAGATACTAATAATTTTGAATCTGTACATCCAAATAAATTGTATCTGAATATTTCATAATTGAATCCCAGACAACCTTCCTTGAAACGACTTCTTCATCAAAAGAATAGTTAAAATAGACATATATTTTTTTATAGGGGTTAATTTTAGCCTCAAAACTTTGCCCTCTACTCGGTACTGTTATTTTTAACGCTACAGTGCTGTCATTATGTTTTATTTTAGTTCTTTTCGGTGTAAAGTACAGAGAAAATGTTTCCATGTGGTCGCAATCAGGATTTCCATTGAATATGGTATCAATTTGAGCATTTGGATATATGATTTCTGCAATAAACACACTCTCACACATAAAACCCAAAGAGTTTTTTATAAATATTTCTGTGTTTTTCGTACATGAACTCAGAGTAAGACACAAGAAAAATGATATACCAATCAGATAATTAATTAATTGCTTTGGGTATTTTTCCATTTTTTCCAGTACTTTTTTTCGTTTGAGGGTCGTAATTAGATGTTCCAAACCATTTTTTTCGCCTTTGCTTTTTCTCGCTTTGGGAATTTGAACCTTGATTATGAGTAGCTCTTAATAATGTTAGAATTTGGTTATTTGTTAAGGTAGGCTTGTCCCCCATACCACTTTTACCCGTACCATATTTTAACATATAGTTTCCAGGGATTTGCTTGTCAATAGGGTCGTTATACATATCATCTAATCCAAAATTATGCAATATTTCATGTACAGAAACTTTTATAAGTTGGTCATAGTTTGGTTGGAATTTAGAGTTACAGTTCAAAGGTGTAAAACCTGACATTTCAGTATAGGCTATTTTCCCCTTTAAAGATGCTATACCAATAGCATTTCCTTGTTTTGATGAATGAACTTCATCAACAAAGACAAGTAAATGATCTGATGGGTTCACTTCGTCCATACTTGTAACTAATTCCATATTTACATTTACACTTGTAATATTCCATGTAATTCCATTGCCGAATTCAATATTTTTATTTTCTATTATTCTCTTAAACTCACTTTCAATACCAGAAATAACTTTACTCATATCAACTTCTTCACTACTATTATTTAGCACTTTACCGGTATATGTTACTTCGACATTAATAACACCCGTTGGGTTGCCGTCATCATCTAAAACTTGATTGAATTTAACATCAATGCTATCACCATAAATATCACTAAACCATATCGGATTATTCCTAAAACAAGCATAAACACTAATGCTTGGATTTGGTCTTGGGTCATTGTTCCAACGCCTCCCAAGTCTGCTGTCATACATCCAGTATTCCGCACTATAAGCCCCTTCAAAAACATCGTCTTCCTTTTCCTGTGTATTCATACCAAATGAGTAGTTAAATTCCTCATTTGAATAACTCAACATCGCTTGCCCAAATGGGTAATACAAAGTAGCACTCACAACATCCGCCACATAATACATCAGCGTATCTTCCCCTTCGTCAAAAACACCCGTTCTGCGGTCTAGCACAGTAGCAAGCACATTGCCCAAATGATTACTCAATTCATATTGTTTTTGCGCCAACACACGACAAAAATAAACTTCACTTCGCACATAAACAAGCGAATCTGTCACCTCATCCACAATATAAGTTCCATCCTCCTCAAACCCACTAATACTAAACTCCTTGCGAAGCAATACCCTCTTATGGGTTTTAACACCCAATCGGCTACTACCATATAAATGATGTTCATTTAACACAAACTTTTGAGCAAACAATAAGTCCTCACTCAAAGCAGCCAACAAATCTCCTAACACCTCATCACCATAGTGGTCTCTAACCAATGCAAGGTATGCATCTACACTCATTGCCTCCAATTTGCGCACAGCCTCTGCCACCAAATAGCTATAATTCTCTGCCACATACTTCACAAAGTCCGTATCATTGAGCATTGCCAACACCAACAAATACTCCTGACTTGCATTTTCTGAGTAAACATTTCTAACCTATATAATCGAAGGAGTATTTTCTTAAAAACCTCCAAAGCCCTTTGCCATCAACACCCATCCGAAATTTCGGACTGGTTTTCTAAGAAAATGAGGGAGGTTGCACCGGACTTTATATCCGCTTTTTTGTTATTGCTGAAAGATACTTTTCTTTGGTTTTCAGCAGGTTAATTCCTTGTTTTTGCCAAAACACCAAATCTGAAACACTACCCTATCCACTTAATCACATCTATTAAACTCTTCAACTTCTACTATAATTCCATTTTCGAAAAGAGTTTTAGAACAAAGTAATCCTTCACTATTATATTCATACGAATATCCACAATAGTTGTGAGTGTCTTTGCAGACAAAGTACATATTACGTACTAATCCTGATGGGTAATAAAAATAATAAACTTCTTCATTTAGCCCTTTATTATAATAACCAATTAATTGGTTATTTTGGTTAAAATATATGACTTCGTTCGGAATATTGTTATTATCAGTAGACGAGTCAAAGACACTAATTATTTTAAAAGTTGCTAACGCTGCGTTTTCATTCAGTTCTAAAAAAAAATCTGTTCCCGAATCTCTTTGATAACCATAGTAATAAGAAGTGTCTATTATACGTCCTAGTCTAAACTTTACTATTCTTACAATTTTATTTTCAATAGTTCTTTCAATTAAAAATCCATTTAATTTACCGTTAATTAAACTTTTAGTTCCTAAATTTACAGTATCTCCATAACGATTTAGAACTAATAGCCATTTTCCATCAGGTAGTTCCTCATTATGATTGCAATCACATATTTGACCAAAAGAAAATATTAAGGCATTAAAGTTTCTTGCGCCACAGTCTGCAAAATTAATTGACAATTCTTTTGCCATGTAAAGAATGTCTTTTTTTCTTGCTTCTTCAGTACTATCAACTAAATTACCATAATGAACTATGCCTACGTTACCCGCAATATAGTATTTTATTTTATCATACAAAACAGTAGGATTGAATTTTTGATTACTTATAGGTTTTTTATCATTATTAGGGATATAAAGAATTTTAATATTTAGGCTATTCTTGTCTTTAAGTAGTTTATTGTCCAACTCTGATTTAGCCACTCCTTGATAATCGTAAGATATTGAATCATAATGATGAATTGTCCATAAATTATAAGATTCCGAATTCGCTTTTATGCCTATTGTTTGAGTTACTAAAATAACTAGAACCAATAACTGTATTTTCATAATCAGGTTGTTTATTGTGATGAATGTGTAATTTCAAATTTAGTGCCTTGATTTTGCCTATCGACATTATTATCTGTAGAATCTTCCGCTTCAACCTCCGTTTTTATTATAATTCTTGCAGGGTCAATATCTACACCATATGCATCTTTTATATGTGCAATTATCCATTCTTTAGCAGCTTGTGCTCTTTGCTCTGCAAGTTTTTTATTATTTTCATAAGTGGTATTAGGCTCTTCTCCACCAATATTTGTTGGAACATTGCTTGCCATTCCTGTAATTGTAATAGTAGATAGATTGTCTCCAACTAATATAGCTGATAAATTATCCAGGTTATTAAATAAAGTAGCATCTCTATTCACTCTTTCTCTAAACTGAGAAATATTTCTTCCGCCATCATAGTTAAAAGTGATTTGAAAATTAAAGTTATAAGAAATGGAACCATTTTTTTCTCTTTCTGACATTTGGCTAAAATCCCTATCACTTAAAAGCTTATAATGTGTTTCGGATTTTATATCCATAAATCTTGTTTGGAGTCCTTCACTTACTTCCTTATCTCTCCTATCTTTAAAATATTTCCGATTGAAAAACCTCCTATTTCCTCTTATATTCAAATTACCTCGTCTTGGAGATGCATCATCAAATACAAAACCAACTCCTTTGTTTTTAACTAACCTATTTGATTCCTCAATATAAACCCAATCAACTCTTAATACTATAGTCTGACCTCTTGAATTTCTTACAACTGTTCTTTGAACTACAAATTCTTCTAGACCATCTAAATCTATAGCAATTATTGGCATATTCCCAGCAAATTGGTATGGAGAATACCAAGGATATTGTTGTCCCTTAACTATTAAGGGGTCTGCACTAAGAAATCTGGCAATAGCTTTATTGTAAATCCTTTCTCCATAATCCTGCAAACCAGTTTCGCTGTCCGTCTCCTTACCATTAAAGTCAAAGGAGTAGGAAAACTCCTCATTTTTATACCCCATCATACTCATACCGAACGGGTAGAATAACGTTGCTGTCACTACATCTGCGGTGTAATACATCAGCGTATCTGCCCCTTCATCAAAAACACCCGTTCTACGGTCAAGCACAGTAGCAAGAACATTGCCCAAATGATTACTCAATTCATATTGTTTTTGTGCCAACACCCTACAAAAGTATTCACTCGAAGCCACATAAACAAGCGAATCCGTCACCTCATCCACAATATAAGTCCCGTCTTCCTCAAACCCACTAATGCTAAACTCCTTGCGCAGCAGCACCCGCTTGTGGGTTTTAACCCCAAGGCGCGAGCTTCCATACAAATGATGTTCATTGAGCACAAACTTCTTAGTAAACAACAAATCCCCGCTCAAAGCAGACAACAAATCTCCCATCACCCCATCTCCATAGTGCTTCTTAACCAATGCCAAATACTGCTCCACACTCATCCCCTCCAACTTGCGCACCGCCTCCGCCACCAAATAGGGGTAACTCTCCGCTACCTCTTTCACAAAATCAGGGTCACGGCTCATCACCAATGACAGTATGTATTCTTGATTTGCATTGTCCAAAATCAATTGCAATAGCAAAGTTTGATTACTAAAATTATTTACCAAAGTGCTGCTCAAAGCAATCGGATCCATACACTCCATAAAATCAATTAACTCCCCAAAACTAAACGCACCTTCAATCAAACTCTGACCCAATACTGCAAGTACTGCATCAATATCCATCGGATTGCCGAAATTAGACACAATGGCATTTGCTAAAGTAGAAGTACTGATACCGTTTAATGGGTCGCGCAACCAACTAATTTTTCCTGCTTGAGTGGTGGGCCCTTGGGGTCAAGACTTAAATAATGCTAATTTTCAATTACTTGCAGTTTGCAAAGTGTAAAATCAACACATCTGAAACATTACCGCTCTCAAACAAGAGAGCGGACTTTATATCCGCTCTTTAGTTATTTTCTAAATATCAATTCGGAACATTATCTTTATTTTTCATTTCCTACATTCTTGTAATACTTGTTATTCCACTTGTAAGCGAGTATAAACAATGCCCAAATAACCAACATAATAAAACTTAATACCAGCTTCTTATAGCCACTTGTATATATTTCACAAATTAAAAACTTTTCATAAGATACATATTTAGCACCTACTTCTAAATTAAAAGAACAATCTTTTAACAATCCTAAAAAGTCAACATTAAAGAGAAGTAATATATGCCCTGTTGTTAAAAAAAAATAGAATCCGCCCAAGTAAAACAAAACAGTATCTATTATTGATATTATGTTATTGAATATGATTTTGCGCATTAGCCCTTAACTTTAATTGGTAGCTCCGTCATAATTTACCACCTGATTAACAGCTTCATTTGAATCTGTTGGCATATCTATGTCTATACCTAACTGATTTTTTAACTCTGTCTTTAAATCATAGTTCTCGCTATTGCTTGCATCAACAAGTATCTTTTGCAATGTTTCTAATGATTTTGTATTTCCCTCTCTAATAAATTTGTCAGTATAAGCGTTTGTGACCTGAATTTGCTTTTCAGTTAAATTTAATGTTTTATAAATTTCCTTCATCATTGTGCCAGGGTCAATTGCATTAATTAAGAATGAACTTATCATCTTTTTTAATAACTCTTCTGTGCCTTTTGTAGCGGCTTTTCCTGTAAAAAACATCGTAACAACTCCTGTCGCAAATTCAGTAATCTTCGTTAAATCAGACTTGTATTCTCCAGTATAAAAATCTCTATCTTGGGTTGCACTTGCCATTTTTCCTGTACCTAAAGGATTGTTTATCATTATTTGTGTTAAATAATAAATGTACAAATGGTCTTTTCTTAATTTTTCGCCAACTGTTAAACCTGATTCTTGGTCTATACTATAACTGGTAACTTTAGTTTTGTAACCAGTCATATTTGCATTTATTTGATATGCTTCATTAACTGCATTTCTATGAACAATTACGGGTGTCCTTGAAATACCTTTAATATCTTCTAATGTCAGAACTTCAAATTCTGCCTTGTAATTTGCATATGACCCGTCTGGCTGCAACTCCCGTGTAACTACTATTACTTTAACTTCTCCATTTTTATCTATTGCCCAAATAGGTTGATTTGCTGCATAACAATATGGAGTTTGAAAAGGGAAACTATGTACAAGTGGGTCAACACTCAAAAATTTTCCATAATCTCCGTTATAAAACCTTGCCCCAAAATTTGTTAAATCTGTTTCATCGTCTCGCTCCATTCCATTGAAAGCATAAGCGAACGAAAATTCGGGATTACTGTAGGACATCATTGCTTTGCCAAAGGGATAATAAGCTTTTGCACTCACCACATCCGCCTCATAATACATCACCGTATCTTCGGTTTCATCAAAAACACCTGTTCTTCGGTCAAGCACCGTAGCAAGAACATTGCCCAAATGATTACTCATCTCATATTGTTTTTGCGCCAACACACGACAAAAATAAACCTCACTTCGCACATAAACAAGCGAATCTGTCACCTCATCCACAATAATTTCGCCTGTTTCTTCAAACCCACTAATGCTAAACTCCTTCTGCAACAGCACCCTCTTATGGGTTTTAACACCCAAACGGCTACTACCATACAAATGATGTTCATTGAGCACAAACTTCTTAGTGAACTGCAAATCCGCACCCAATGCAGTCAACAAATCCCCCATCACCCCATCGCCATAGTGCTTCTTAACCAATGCCAAATACTGCTCCACACTTATCCCCTCCAACTTGCGCACCGCCTCCGCCACCAAATAGCTATAATTCTCTGCCACATACTTCACAAAGTCCGTATCATTGAGCATTGCCAACACCAACAAATACTCCTGACTTGCATTGCTCACTATCAATTGATGCAACAAACCCTGATTGCTAAAATTGTTTGCCAAAGTGTTGCTAAGTCCTGGCACATTCATACATTCCATAAAACCAATTAACTCCCCAAAACTAAACGCACCTTCAATCAAACTCTGACCCAATACTGCAAGTACTGCATCAATATCCATCGGATTGCCGAAATTAGACACAATGGCATTTGCTAAAGTAGAAGTACTGATACCGTTCAAGGGGTCGCGCAACCAACTAATTTTACCCGCTTGAGTGGTGGGCCCTGGGGGTCAAGACTTAAATAATGTTAATTTTCAATTACTTGCGATTGTTAAAATGTAAAATCAACACATCTGAAACATTACCAGAACAGGTCACCAAAATTGATGACCTGTCTCGTTCAGTAGCGGGGACAGGACTCGAACCTGCGACCTTTGGGTTATGAGGGTTCGGATTGTGTTTTATCATGTTGGTTGTCAAGGAGTTTTAAAATGTTTTTTTGTAGGTTTTCAACGTTTTTTTGCAATTCTGAAAAAGTAACAACCTCGTCAATATTGGGCGTGGAGAGTGCACTAGACAGCAGTTTAGTGTCGAGGCTGATTTCCAGCTGAAGGAACTGTGCAAGGGTAAGGGTTTGGTTACGGAGCATTCGGGTAATGCTCTTGGGGTGTACTTGCAGGATTTGGGCAAGCTGAGTATTGCTCACTCCGTGGTGGTATAGAGCCACGTGCAACCTATCGTAGATGATTTGGGTTACTTGCAATATTTTTTCTTCTGTATTCATTTAGTTATTCTAATCTAATAAGTCCAATAATGAGTGCGATTCCGGTGATTTGGTTTTTAGGAATATCAAATGGGTCATATTCCTTGTTTTCGCTCACAGCGAGGTAGTGTTGTGGTTTGGCGGATGGTTTGAGTCTTTTGCACAGCAGACCTTGCTCCTTAGTAGCGAGGATATGTGGTTTGTTCCACTGCAGGAAAGTTGCATCATGGAGGATTTTGCAGGCTATTATATCCCCTTTTTTGTAGAGTGGTTCCATGCTGTCTCCTGTGATCGGGAGCATAAAGTCGGCTGATGCAAACTCTGGCACAGCGTAGTTGCCCAGCACATCGCTTTGGCTGATGGCAAAACTCTCGTTGCCAAAGCCTGCCACTGCCTCCACTCCCACCAGAGGAATACCTGTCCGGGTTGCTCCGCCAAGTCCGTTTTCGGACTCAGACAAAAGCATATTTCCTTCTCCGGTGATTAACCAGTTGGGGTTTATTTCGGGAAAAAATGATAAGATATTTTCTAACTTATCTACTCCAATACTTCTTTTTCTTTTTAATTGAGATGCAAAAGCTCCATTTGAATAACCAATTATTTCTTCAAATTTTTTAATGCTAATCCCTTTGTAGTCAATGAATTCTTTTATTCTTTCTAGTGTCATAAATTTTGAATTTAGAAAATATTCTATTTATTTCTTGGTTAATAGAAAATATCTTATTTAGTTTGCACCGTTCAAGGTACAGATTTAAAAAACGAAAGTATGTCAAAAAATAATAAAAACAACTACAGCCCCAAGACTATTGACTTCTTGCACCGCAAGTATGGATTTGGGATGAATTATATCCGTGCTTGCATCCGAGGAGACCGAACCGGATTAATCCCCAAAAAAATCGCAGACGAATACCATGAGATAGAATCTCAAATTGATGAAATAATCAAAGCTGAAGAAAATGCGGTGAGAGAGAATTTTGAATTATGAATTGTGAAAAAAATTACTATATAAAAAATACATACGAAATGAATGAGAAACTATTTATGAAGGATTTTCCAAGAAGAATGAAATTTGGAAATAACCGCAAACTAACTCGAGGCAGAAAAAACATCCAAATCATCCACTATCGAGACGACAAAGGAGTGATGAAAACAAAAAAAATTAATCACTAATTAAAAAAACAGCGAAATGAAACAGAAACCAATTTTTGATTTAACAGTGTCTGAGGATAGGGTTTTAATTATGAATCCTGATAATAATTATGATGCATTTTTACTTAAGATAAACTTCCCGATTTTGGGGATTTATGCAATCAAGTATATAGATAGATATGGAGTTTCTCGTAGTTGGATTGACCGCAAGGGGTTGAACTATTTTGAGTGCTGTGGTATTCTCAAACTATTTGCAATCACTCCGCCAAGCTTTGACGAATTATGTCAGGAATTGAAAATCAATATAAAATTAATCACTAAAAAATAAAAGTTATGAATGCAAAGGATCATCTCAAATTAATGAAGTCCGGATTTTCAATAATCCGCGCGGACATGTTCAGACTCCAAATCAAGATTAAAAGCGGTATGCAAGACTATCGAATTTTGGAAAAAGGTTTTGCAAGCAAAGCCGCTGTCGAACGCAGAATGAAAGAATTACTCAAAGATGATATGACTGTGGAAGATTAAGGAATTATGAAACTTCAAGGCAGCACAATTATATTAGGAACAAAAGATGAGAGTGAAATATTTGCTAAAGGAATGATGCTCGAATATCTTGCTTTTTCCGAAATAATACCTCGACTCATAAAATATGACATAACAGGTCATTTGGAAGTCGAATTCATTAGACAATCTGATGCAATAGAAGCATTACGATTTATTTCAGATAATACCTAACCACTAAAAAAACAATCCAATGACAAAAACAAATATAACTAATCGCTCAAATATAGTTTGCCATCCAATTCCATTTTCAACTGAAATGGTGCAAGCTATTTTATCCGGAAGAAAAACACAAACACGCAGAATAGTCAAACCACAACCTGATGATGATGGACTTTGGAATGATACTGATTTTCCTCGATCAGTTCAAAGCACTTTAAAAGGTTGGAACGGAACAGTTTTAGAAACTGGCGAAAGCAAAGAATGGAAATTTCCTTATGGTCAAGTTGGTGACGTGCTTTGGGTTAGAGAAAGTTTTTATAAAACTACTGTTAAAGGACTAAATGAATATTTTTATAAGGCTGACGTAGAAAAATTAGGATGGAAATTCAAATGGAAACCGCCTATGTTTATGCCTAAAAAAGCTTGTCGCTTGTTTCTCAAAATAACGAAAATTCGCTGCGAACGCCTTCAAGATATAACATTTAATGAATCTATTGACGAAGGAATCTTGCCTTTAGAAAAGTCATCTTCTCAAAATGAACAACTATATTTTGATTATTCAAAACCAAAGCAATTATTTATAGATGGTTTGCCTCCATTTTGGTCATTCAATTCTCTTTGGTGTTCAATTAACGGAGCTCAGAGTTGGGATGAAAATCCTTTCGTTTGGGTGATTCATTTTAAACAAGTAGATCGTCCTGAAAATTTTTGCTAACCATTAAAAATAAACCAATCCAATGACAAAACCAATAATTATCACCGCACGCCAAGCCAAACTACTAACCAACATTTCTGCTAACCCTGTGATTGAAAGCTGGACCGAGTCCGGGGCTAAATACAAACCTTTCAACTCTGATTTGATAAAAGTCAAAAATGCAATCGAAAAACTGAAGCTGCACAAAACCAGAACCAATGATTCTGATTTGATTTGTGTATATACCGAACAACTCCACGAATACATTCAGCTTGCCAAAATAATAGAACTAAAAATCAACGACAATGAGCAATAATCTGGCTAATTTACTCAAAGGACTCAAAACTATTGTGGATGCTGCAAGCAGCATCAATGAGGATTTTGCGCAGTCAAGGCTGGACGAAAAAATCAATGGGCTGAAACTGGAAGCACAAAAAAGACAAAAATTAGTACAAGAAAAAATTCAGTATATCCTAGACAACGGCTCTGTTGCCGACTGGGTGGAACTGGAGAAAATATATCAAATAATTAAAAACAGAAAGAACAATGGAACTACAAAGAATCAATGACCACATTGCCCTTTTGGTGGTGCAGTATCCGGATGCAAACAAACGCATCGAGCTGGAAAGTAAGTCTAAAAAAGAACTCCACTCCAGATTGGAACTGGCTGTTATCAACGAAACTTCAAGACTGTTTAGGCGATATGCTAAACATCGTATGCTGTGCTATCAGCATTTGCTCAAAAAAGAACCAAACAACCCCAGAGCTTCTGAGTGGAGGCTGATTGTGGTTCGTTGCAACAAAATCTATAATGCTTTCTCCGAAATATGGCTCACTCAAAGCTTTGCTTTCAGAAACTGGGATATAATCAACCGCGAAATGGACTTTTTGCTCAGTATTTTGAGTAAACACAAACCCACTAAGTGGAATGACATCATCAGCTCTACTGTAGAGTTTGTTAAGTATGTGAGAAATCCGCTGTATTTTAATTAAGTATGATAAATTTTAAGGAATATACTCATTTGGTCAATATGTATTTGTCTGCTAAGGACAAAATCCACCAATCTATGGAACAAAAGTTAGAACAATCTGGAGAAATTGAGCAGGAGCTCGCTGAAGAGTTTGAACAAAAGTCTAATAACAAACTTGCTGTTTATGTGGAACTCGGAAAACTCCTTGCTATAGCAACCAAAAAGGTAAGAGAAGAAAACAACTGGACTGAAGAATAAAAGACTAAAAAAAACAGAAACCGAATGAAGAAAGAATTTATCCTTAATTCCGACCAAATTAAGTCGGAAGCTGAGATGAGATTTGCCGAATTAATCGAAAAAGATACAAATCAAAGTTTTTCGAAACAAGGAGCCAGCCTCTACATGAAATGCCCAAACTGCGACCGTGAGGGCAAAGGCAAGGGCTTGAATTATAGCCCCAAAAAGGAAATTGCAAAATGCTTCAGCTGTGATTTTACAGCCAGCAATCCTATCAACTATTTGATGAATCTGCACCAATTGGACTTTGTGGAAGCTCTCAAAAAAGCTGCAGAACTACTCAATATTCCTATTGAAACAAGCAAGTCCGAACCGGATGCACCTTCTACCGGCAGAAAACAAAATGCCAAAGTGGATTTTTATGAAACACAGCTACAAAACAGCGGTCTGACATTAGAGGACGTTCAGAGCAAACTCAAAATTGATGACAGCACTACGCAAATAATCAACCGCTATTCTTCCGGATTCTACGACATTCACACAGGGAGTATAGTGCCAGGCGATGACATGATCTTGCACTACATCACCTTGGACAGAACCCGAACTACCTACTACAAAAAGAAATACAGAACCAAAGAAGCCTACGGCAAACCTATTCCTCTATACAGAGTTAGACACCAGTTCCCTGACCAGCATTTGGACAAAAAAGGTGCTCCCAAAAAATATGAATCTCCCCTTGGTAGCGGTGTACAAGTGTGGTTGCCGGACCAACTAATCCAAAGGTTTGAAAACCGCCAAAGCATTGAGACATTATTCATTGATGAAGGCGAAAAAAAGGCAGACAAATCCACCAAGCACGGACAGTTTAGCGTGGGTATAATGGGCATTAGCAACCTTGTAGAAAACGGCAATCTGCACCCCGATTTTAGCAGGATTATCACTACCTGCGGAACTAAGAACGTGGTTTTTCGCATGGATGCAGACTGGCAAACTAAAATAGGCAAAGGCAACAATGCAGAAAACTCTGTGGACTACCGTTCCCGACAGTTCTTGGCTGCAATCCGTACTTACAAAAACCATTTCTACGCTTTTTATAATAACGGAATCGAACTCAAAATCTATTTTTCCTATATCAAAGAAAATACTACAGGAGAAAAAGGAGTAGATGATTTGCTGATGGGCAGGCTCAAAGGCAAAGAAGAGCAACTGAAAATCGACACCGAAAAAGCAATGACAGATCCAAATGGCACTGGCGAATTTGTGGACTGCATCGACATAACCGGATATTCAGAACAAAAGCTAAAGGAGCTTTTCCACTTAGAGAGCATTGAGCGATTTGTAGATTTTCACAAAGATAGAATCAAAGCAAACGGTGAAGAATTTTTCTATTCCGGAACAAAATACAAGCTCATTGAAGATGATCCCGGATACGAACTTGCCCAGCCCCTTTCTCCGGAAGAAAAATTCTGGCAAAAACATATTACCAAAGAAAACAAAAACAATCATGACCGCTTCCACATTGATTTTAACAGATTTCGAATTTTCATGCAAAACAACGGAATCGGCAGAATTACCACACAGGAATATCCATATCAACACCAGCTTGTGAGAGCCTTTTATGACCAAAAGATTGTAAACAAAATTGCTACATTAGAAATATTTGATTGGATAATTGACTTCCTGAACGCAGCCGGTGAATATGAAATTACAAATTATCTTCAAGGGAACGACCGAGTGCTCTCGGATAAGAATCTGGAACGTTTAAAAAACTTGGATGATCGAGTAAATTTTTTGAAGCCAACCAAGAGCAACGGCTATATGTTTTTTGAAAATGGTTTTTGGGAGATTACCAAGGACGGAATCAAAGGTTATGACCGACAATCCGCCCCCGGATTTATTTATCGCGAACAATTAATAGCTCAAAGCCCAACATTGCTTGGCAATATTCCGAGGTTTCAACAAATCAGACCGGATGTTTATTCGCTCCGGAACAAAAAAGAAGGAGAACAATTTATCCAAGAATTTGACTTTGCAGCTTTTTTGAGAAATACCGGAAATTACAAAGACAGAACTATTCCCTATTCCGAATGGACAGAAGGCGACATGACAAAGCTCTACACCGAAATGTTGCACAAAATGACCTCTATCGGCTATCTGATGCACAAACATTTTAACCCGAGCGTTGCCAAGGCAATTTTTCTGACAGACAACAAAGAAGACAGAGAGATAGGACAAAGCCACGGTAGAAGCGGAAAATCGCTTACATCCGAGTTTTTACGCACATACAAAGAAGTTTTTGTGATTGATGGTCAGGCATCGGACGTGGACAAAGACAAAAACCTCTTTGCAGGTGTGAGCGAACAAACGGACATAGTTTATTTTGACGACATGAAGCAGAATTTCCCGATAGAGCGACTTTTCACACCCATCACCGGAGTTTTCAAAGTGCGTGAAATGTACAAAGACACAGCAGAAATCAAACGAGAAGATGCACCCAAAATATTGATAAGCTCCAATCACAGCTTGCGTGGAGTTGTGGACAGTCCGTCTGCCCAAGACAGATTGCATTTTGTGGGTTTCTCAGATTATTATAATGCAGAATTTCGCCCTTCAGATGATTTTGGAAGGCGTTTCTTTGACGAATGGGATGGCAAGCAGTGGAACATGTCTGCAAACTTCGCTGGAGCCTGTTTGCAAGCCTATATCGAGCATGGGTTAATCACTATTCAAGATGAAAGAATCAAGCTAAATCAGTACAAAACAGAGCTTGGAGCTGCGTTTTGGGATTGGGCAACAGGTTATTTTATTGGCAACGATGCTACTCCTTTTGGACCAGACAAAAAGATTGCCCGGAAGGATTTATTTGATAATTTTTTGGATGCTTTTCCAAAGGAAAAAAAATGGATTGACAGCAGAAAGTTTAAAGAGAAGCTATTCAAGTTTTGTGAGTTAAAAGGCATAGCGGTAAACCCTATGTATCCGCGCTATGAGGAACGCGATGGAGTTCGTTCCTTAAAACATGACTGGGGAGGAAGGCTTATAAGTGGCGGGGTGGAATATTTCTTCTTTGAAACATTAGAAATGTTCAAAACCCGATTGGGGCTTACAAAAGATCCTTTTTGAAAATGTTATGAATGAGAAATTAAGCCACTCTTTTGGCTACCCACTCGATGATGTTTTCTGCATATTCAAGTCCAAGCTGAGCGGTTGGATATCCTAATTCACCATCATATCCCATCAATAAATGCAAATGATTGTACCCAGAAACAAATTCCTTCAGAACTGTTTTGTTATGCTTAGCCAGATATTCTTTGTACCAGTCAATATCCATTCTTTGTTTTTTGGGTTTGGGTGGAACAATAGCATCTAATGCAACTAAAACCCCATTCCATGCGGTATTACCTGCCATTTTTACATATTTAGGATCGTTGTAAAATCTGCCTTGTTTTTTGGCTTTGTCTTTCAGAATTTCTCTGGCATTCTCAATATATCGCATTGCCTCTTTGATTGCCGGATGCTCAACTCCATGCAGTGAGATTTTCTTGTTTTTCTTAGTTTTAGAAGTGGTTTTCATGTTTACAAAATAAGGAAATGGAGTATTTTTAAGCCACTCTTTTGGCTACCCACTCGATGATGTTTTCTGCCATTTCAAGCCCATTTTGTGCTGTTACGTAACCCAAATCCCCATCGTAGCCCATGTACAAATGCATGTAATTATACCCGGAAACAAACTCCTTCAGGACTGTTTTGTTATGCTTAGCCAAATATTCTTTGTACCAGTCAATATCCATTCTTTGTTTTTTGGGTTTGGGTGGAACAATAGCATCTAATGCCACTAAAACCCCATTCCATGCGGTATTACCTGCCATTTTCACATATTTAGGATCGTTGTAAAATCTACCTTGTTTTTTGGCTTTGTCTTTCAGAATTTCTCTGGCATTCTCAATATATCGCATTGCCTCTTGGATTGCCGGATGCTCAACTCCACGCAGTGAGGATTTCTTGCTTTTCTTAGTCTTGGAAGTGGCTTTCATGTTTACAAAAATAAGAATAAACAACTAATAAGGCACAGTAGTAACCATATTTAACTAAAAGGGAGAAAAGACCGGCTGTTTTCCTTTTCTCCCTTTTGCCTTTTAAACCCTGCGTTTTTTACCCCTCCTACACCCCCAGAAAAAAGAGAAATAGTGCGTTTGTGGAATTTTTTAAAAAAAACTCCGGCACAGGAGGAACAGTTTCTCTTATATTCTTTTTTTTTAATATTAAAATAAAAAAGAGGATAGTAAAAAACTGTGCAACTGTGGAAGGAATTCCAAAAGCCTTGACATTAAAGGCGTACAAATCGCCACAGTTTTGCCACAAATCGCCACAGTTCGCCACAGTTTAGCAGAAAAAAAGGCTAAAAACAGGGTTTTCAGGTCCTAAAAATAGTTTTTGGAAGATGAAGTTTAACTGTTTTTTACTTCTTTTAGTTTAATTTTGCGGTACTAAAACATCTAAAAAATAAAAGCTGTTATGATAACAATCAGATTAAGCACAAGAACAAAAGCAGGAAAAACAATACTGGAACTGGTGCGATTGCTTTCTGCAACAGACAAAAATATTGAGATTATTGAGGGGGATAAAGAAAAATCACCTTATGACCCGAAGTTTGTGACAAAGATTAAGAAGGCTGAGCTAAGTAAAAACAGAACACGGGTAAGCTCCAAAAACCTATGGCAAAGTATTTAATATAACCACTTCACTATTCTTCTAATTTATTCCACATTTTTCCCAAAACTGGGAAAAGATTGCTTGTAATCGCGGAAACTTTATTGTTTCTTTGTACTTTTAAATGTTACTAAAAATAATGGATCCTCTCGAAATAGAAAGCAAAACTCCATTCTGGGTGTCCACCAAGGTTTATCAGGTGCTTTTTGATGTAAACTACAAAACAGCTTGGCGAAATGTCAGCGCGATTGCCAATTCGCTCGAAGTGAGAAGGACTAAACCACAAATCACCTGGCAAGAACTAGCAGACGATTTGATGTCCGGTAAAACCGAATATGACCTGCGCAAACTTTATCTTCAGAAATTAAAACCATCTTCATATAATGATACAAATCACAATTAACAAACAGGAAGATTATTCCAATCTGGTGGCTTCTTGGGTAGAGCTGGAAACAATTTTACAAACCTATAAATACCAAGGTCAAGAATCAGCCATTCCACACCTGAAAGAACTGACTAAAACCATTGACCGCAGCATCACAAAAATGAGTAAAGTCAAATCAGAGTGGGTTAAAATCAAATCCAATTACAGAGCCGAAATTCAAGCCGAAATTGAAAAGGCAATGAAGTAAGAACGCCCATTCCATTCCGTCCGAAAAATATTACTGGGATTACGTGCCGCAGGTATGGTGTCGTGCCGTGTAAAATGAACTAAAATATCAATTATGCAGGAACAAAATAAAGAACCTAAACTTTTTGAATTACCCGAACAGCAGGCATGCACTATACCTGATGTTAGCAAACGTTTAAGAGCGTTGGAAAGACGGGTATTTCTTTGGGGTGCAGAAAGTGAAGCCGATAAAAAGCACTTCAAGCAGCGAATTACTGATTGGTGTAAAGAACCGGAATACACTATCAGCCTGACAAAGCTATGTTGGGAAATGACTTGGGAGCGAAACGATGAAGGTAGAACTTGTAAATACTTATACTTCAATGAGCGTTCTCAAAGACTTTATTTAGATAATGATTTCTTCGAGTGGGTAAAACTTATTACCGGAGAGATTGAGCGTGCGTTGGAAAATGTTTGCTAACGTTTTGCAGCTACCCGCAGAAGGGGATTTTAACCACTAAATTTAATACGAATAAATGAATAATCAGTTAACCGAAAAACTGTCAGACGAAGCACAAAGCCCCCTTTTGCGGGTAGGTGATGTTACCGGTAGTTTTCATGCTGCCGTTTACCAATCTGTGAAAGGTTTGCTTTATCGCCAGTATTATGATGTCAATACTGATAAGCTGACAGACCCTTGCATTAATTCTGATACTGCTGTGAATGCACTTAACAAAGCTATTCGTTTGGGTGGTGGGCACACATTACGTCCACATGTAGGTAGTTATTGGTTATTTGAATATTCTACGGGAATCAAAGCAAGTTTATGCCGGTCAGAAGGAGAAAGAATTATTAACGAGAAAATAAGCCGTTCGTTACTTATTAGAATAGCGGAGCAGTGTTTGTATGAATTTAGAGGCCAAAATCTACAATTGTCGCTCTTTTAAAATTACCGGTAACGTCCAGCCCGCTTTGCGCAGGCAGGGCTTAGAATTACTAACTTTCAAAACTTGATACAGATGAATAGAAATACAAATGCCGATACTACCACGTCAAGCGGTGGTGAGAACAAGCCCATGTACCTGTTGCACGACTCAAAAGTAAAATAAAAATTAGAATACAAAAAATGTCATAACAATTTGATAATTAGTTAAATATGTATATTTTTGCACTATGCAGGGACATAAAAAATTCAATCCGCAACTCTTTTACGAACTCAGCTTAGACGGCTTGGTTCCTCAAGACAATTTCTACCGCAAAGTAAACCGTGAATTAGAGTTTGGATTTTTATATTCCGAAACCAAAAAATACTATGGTACAGAAGGTCAGCAGAGCATTGATCCGGTAGTTTTCTTTAAGATATTATTAGTTGGCTATTTGAACAATATCAACAGCGACAGGGCTTTGCTTCGCTATTGCAGCAACTGCTTAGATGTGCGATTGTTTTTAGGTTACGACTTGAATGAAGAGTTGCCTTGGCATTCCACTATATCAAGAACAAGACAGCTATTGGGCGAAGAAGTATTTCTGGAATTGTTTCGTAAAATACTTTCAAAATGTGTAGAAAAAGGGATGGTACGCGGCAAACGCCAAGCAGTGGACAGCGCCTACATTAAAGCCAATGCCAGTATGGATAGTTTGGTAGAAAAGCTTGTGGTGAGCGAAGTCGAATCAGAAGTATTGGAAGATGCCTCCGCCTTTGTAAAGGAACTGGAAGAAAACAGTGAGTTTAAGGTAACAACAGAAAGGAAAAAGTTGGTAGAGCGGCATCACAAATGGAAAGAAGAAGCCTACAAAGGCATGCCCGGCAACACCAAGAGCGAGCGCAAAGATGAAGACGGGGAAGAAATACGCCCTAAATTCCTTTCCAACCACACGCATTATTCACCCACCGACCCGGATGCGAAAATCAGTGTAAAACCGGGCAAAGCCAGGCAACTGAATTACGCAGGACAATTAGCCGTTGATGATGCCCACCATGTGATTACAGGCGCTTGTGCCAGCACTGCAGGGAGTAAAGACAGTGCAATTTTTTCAGAAGTAATGGACCAAACCATAGAGAACTTTGAACAAAATCATTTGCAGTTAGATGAAGTTTTGGCTGATGCCGGTTACAGCAGTGGTGAAGCATTGCAGTATTTAGAAGAAAACAATATCAATGCCTACATCCCAAACTTTGGTCAGTACAAAGCAGAACGAGAAGGATTTATTTACAACAAAGAACAGAACCAATATGAATGTATTAAAACAGGCGGCAACAAAGCCATACTCACCTTCAAAGGCATTAAAACCGATAGCAAAGGATATCAAAAGAAAGTATATCGCAGCAGCGAAAGTAGTTGTGGGAAATGTCCTTTGCGGGAAGCTTGTTGTGGCAAGGTAAGTAAGTTCAAGAAAATCGATGACAGCATTCATAAACCGCTCTACGACAAGATGCATGCAAAGCTGAACAAAGACAAAAACTACACCCGTTTTCTCACCAAACGCAGAAGTAGCACGGTAGAACCCGTTTTAGGCACACTCATCAACTTTATGGGCATGAAAAAAGTATATGCACGGGGCATGAAAGCAGCCAATAAACATGTATTGATGGCAGCTTTAGCCTACAACCTGAAAAAACTATTGAAATTTGTGCCTAAAAAAGTCCGGAGCAATGCCCAAGAATTAGCAGTTCCGCAAGGAATATTCGGGTTTATTGAAAACACGCTGCTCCAAATTGAAATAAGTCTTTTTAGCGCCACCCAAAAACACAGCTATTTTTCTCCGCTCCTCAACTAAACCTTGCTTAAATCGCTTCTAATAAAGCCGTTTTTTAGGCGTTTTTGATACTGGTTTGCTTAATGAGGTGGTTGTGCAACGGTTACCCATGTTAGCGGCTGGGCTTAGTTTCAGAGTGCCGAAGCTGACAAGGGAACAAAACCGAATACTTGAAAAAATCATTGAAGGAGCGGAAATACAAGTTGACTGGGAAAACGATCAGTATGTATATACGCTATGCGAAGGTACTGGCGATAGTTCAACTGTTCGCAGAAATACATTTCTGCGACTTAAAGAAAAAAGAATACCAATATAGTTATGCCTACTATTTTTTGCATTTGAATAATTATAATACATTTGCAACGTTCTCATTTAAGAAAAAAGACATGCACCTATTAACAAATCTAAATAAAGAAAATCATATTGAAACAAACGAATGGTTTGAGAAGATGATTTCAGAGCTAAGGGTAGATCAGTTGTTGATTGAGACAGATGCACTTGAAAAACAGAAAAAGGAGCTTTATAATGCTCTTATTTCTGGTGATCAAACTTTTATGCATAATTATGCCAGAAAAAGCAGTTCAGCTTTCTTTATAGAAAAACTAGTTGGAACTTACTTACTTGAAATACTTGCAATGAAAGCTGTACCAAAGCGCTTAGCAATGGAGCTCTCTAATTCGAAAGTATTGATTTGGGCTGAAATTAATGATGATGACGAAAAAACTGAAGATGGACTAATTCTTTCTGCGGCTAAAGTTAATTATGAATTTTCTAAATATGGATTTCATGTATCTTCTACTATTGTGGAAGAAAGTGACAATTTAAATATTCCCTCTCACTACAAGGAGATTTTAATTTCTAAAAAATTAGATTAAATAATATTGGGTACCTTTTCAGAACATCTAAACCAATCCCAGAGCAATTTACAATTCTTATCTAAAATCAATTCATCAACTGATAATTTTAAGGTATCAATTTAACTCACTTTAAATTGGTTTAACCAAACCTCTTTAATCTTTTTTCCCTCCTTTTTTAGCACAAAATCAAACTTTATTTGGTAAAATTCACCCAGAGTTCCCGTTTTATCCCATTTTCTTCCAAGCATTAAAAAAATGCCGCTGAAATTTGCTCTTCATTTCACGTAAATAAATGAGTAAAGATTCGATTAAATCAGTTTTATATGAACATTCAGAAGAGATTGTAGGAGTTATGACAGGTGCCGGTATAAGCATGGGCTTTGTGATTAACGAGCTGATGCACATGTTTTTTGCTCTGATTACTGTTCTCTTTTCAGTTCTCATTAGTGTTACCGTAAAGAACTGGTTGAAAAATAAAAGCCAAAAAAAGTAAAATGAGCAAAAATGCATATATTATAGGTGGAATTATTGCAGTTTTATCAACTGCAGGATTTTTTGCTTACCGCAAAATCAAAAGCTTTTTGGACAATTTTGATTTTGAATTTAACGGCAAAAGTGGGCTAAAAATCAAAGGAATAAGCGGAGTTTCCGGACTTAATTTTCTATTAGGCTTTACCCTGATTAACCCCAGTTCTTTACAAATAAAAGTCAAGAAATATCTTGCAAGCTTATACATTTGGGACGGTACTCAGTGGGTTTTCTCTGGAAAAGTTGACACACCAATAGACTTTACAATCAAAAAAGGAAAAACTTCAATCGAAGTACCTTTTACACTCAAACTTTTATCCCTTCCGTTCGCTCGAATCCCGGATTTATTGAACGGAAAACCGGTAAAATACAAATTAGAAAACACTTTTAAGGCAATGGGATTTTCTTTCAAAGAAGATTTTGAAGGTGAAATTTCTATTCCTTCTACTGTTACCAGTATAATGCAATCACTAAACCTAATTAAAGGAATCGGTGGCGCACCAAAGGAAATTGCCTATTCAAAAACGTATGCAGACGCACCCAACTGGATGTTAAATTAAAACAAAGAAACAACCGATGAGACTACAAGTATTAGGATATACAGCAAGCGGAAAAAGGAATATCAAACCCGGATTTGAGTTTGACTATTTGTTTCCGGCTGCCGATAATTTTACAAAAACAGTAAGCAAACAAGCTGACGTGTATTTGACCGTCCAAACAATGGCTTCTGTTTCCCAAAAATACAAATACCAAACAGAAAAATTAGCTAAATACCTTCAAAGTATTTCTCCAACGAAAAAAGATCTGTGTAAGAATATTTGGAAGTTTATCTACGATCATATCCAATACGAAGGAGATGATGACAATGAAATACACCCAACCGAAAAGGTGCGCACTCCTGCTCGTTTGTGGGCAGACAGAGCCGGTGATTGTGATTGCTACGCACTCACTATCTCCACCATTTTGCAGAATTTAAAAATCAAGCATTATGCCTGTGTGGTGAAAATGTATGGCAGGACCAATTACCAACATGTTTACATAATTGTTCCAAAAAATCCTGCAACTTTTAATCCGGATAGAGACAAGAATAATCCTTCTACTTTCTATGCCATTGATCCAGTGATTGACCAGCCTTTGGAAGAACCAAAGAATGTAACATACAGGTTTCTAAAAGATTTCACAGAACGTGAATATACTCGTGGCTATAACACTATTGGCAGTGCAGATAGACACTACGATTTTGGAAAAGAATTTTTAGGATTTGGACAATCTGCACGAACCCTTGCAGGCGTGTGCAAAACTCCGGAACAAACTGCAAAAACATATATTGCAATTACCAATGACCTTTTTGAAAGGGTAAAAATCCACCTATTGAATACCATTCAAAGGTTAGAAGAAAGGAACTTTGATGGAAAAGAATATGCAATTTCAACTCTAAAAGAGTTTGCAGACAACATCCATGACCCGGTAAAAAGAAAAGAAATTCACGACAGAATCCAAGCAGATTTGGAAAACCCAGAAAACCTTGGAAACATATTCAAAAAAGGATTCAACTGGGCTGTTGGAGTAGTTAAAGGCTTTTTAAATGAAGTTGAAGCTTTGTTAAATAAAACCAAGGATCTAATCGTAAAAGGTGCTAAATGGCTCGGGGAACAGGTGGCTGCTATTGCAGATTTTATTTTATCTCTGAGTCCTATATCCGCATTGGTCCGCAAGGCTGTTCTCAAATTAATCAGAAACAATACCGGTCGTATATCTGAAAAGCTCCGATGGGCTTTTGCAACAGACTATCAGTTAGAAATAGCTTCCTTACCTCCAAAAGCAAGAGAAGAATCCCAAGCTAGAATGAACAGGGTTATGAAAGCCTGGGACAAAGTCAAACCAAGGGGAGGTGATTTAGACGAACACAGAGCCGAATTGGTTTCTGCGATTTTGACAGCTGCTCCGCTCCCGGAAGAGGTTTTAACTGAAAAAAACTATGCTATGGGAGTAGTTGGAACAAACTTTCCTATTGATGCCAACCGAAACTACACTTTTTATGAGTTAGCAGAAGAGGGGCATATTCGATTTGCAATCAATCGCGTTCTGGGCAGCTTATATGGATATGATCCCTGGTTTGAGGGGGTAAGTTGGAATTTTCTGTCTGGGGAGTATCCCAACAAAGCAAATCAGAAAAAAGAAGTGGATGTGTCAATGAGAATCATTTCTTTAACATTTCCGCCTTCTAATGCAGGTACATTTCTAGCTTTAGAACGCAACGATGGATATGTTTTCGTGTATTGGTTAGATTTAAAAAAGAAGTCTTTAAACTACTTCAAAAGCATTACAAAAGGACAAGCATTGTACAATTCACAAATCACAAAAGCAGCCTTATATATGGCTGCCGGTGGAATTTGTGGCTATAAGGCTAATGAGCAAGATGCCCTTGACATGGAAAAACAAATAGCACAGGGACATATAGATTGGAATAATGCCGTGTATAACACTAATTTTATGGTAGAGGGAGCAAATGACCATGCCATTGCAGAAGTAGCAATGGATGCTAATATGCAGCGATATTGGGACAGAGCCATCGAACCGGACATTAATGACAAATCCTTTTTCTGTCTGCCCAGAAATGATGGTTGGGATCAGAAAACAGGCAAACCTAAGGCAGATGGCGGAGGGTGGGCTATGATTTACCGCATGAACAAAAAACCGGAAGATTTTAAAAACATGTACGACAAAGCTGTATATCCCGATGTTACTTTCGACTGGAACTCACCCAAAACAGGGACTAACCCTGATCATCCTGAGATGAATGATGTAAATCGAAATTTGCAACGAACCAAAACTCCAAGATTTGAATATTTCAAACAAATATCCATGAAAGATTTTATGGCATATTTGAATTCCGGCAAAATTGAAGTAACCCCTAACGGTGCCTTTTATTACATAGCAAGCTCCAAAGAAGTTTTCGAGCACCTCAGATTCAGGTATCAATATACCACACCTCCGCTGCCTGACACCCCTGCATCAGTTGGTCCTTCTAAGACCGATTACGGGAGCAGCGGTGGACAATCATCAACGTCAACATCAAGTCCGATTGTAATCACAACTACACCATCAAATACAATTGGACCTATTACACAAATAAATAGCGGGAATATTCAAACAGTCCCTTACAGTGGACAATCGAGCGTTTTCACTTTTGGCGGATTAAACGGCACTCAATCTCGTACCAGAAACCCGCATCCATACAATTCCGGTGTGGCTGGCTTATATACACCTGCTTATGTCAGAGCTGCCTGTGGATGCAATAACAACACAAAAGGATTAGGTTTTATTGACCCAATGACTTTGAGTATTCTTGCTAAAACAGGAATGGGATTGTTGCAAAATTTTCAAGAAAAATGTAAAGCAAACAATCCTGATTTTGTGCCACCGGTTGGACAAAACGATGCAGTAACAGAAGAAGAAGGATTCATGTCAAGTGGATTTATATTAGAGAAAATGGATTTGTTGTTTAGCAAAAATCCGGGATTTGCAGAAGAATTAAAAAAGAGCAATCCTTCCACTTCAGGATCTTCACTCCAACTGGAGGATGTTGGAGAAGAGCTTGGTAAAAAATACGATCCTAATAATTATAAAACATCCGAAAGCGTTGATAAAAAAATCAATGAAATTCAGAACAAATACAACATAGGCATTGGGGACATCATGCAATATATGAATCTCATTACAGACGATCATCAAAATGCCTATGATGGTGCCGAAGGTAAAGAAGATGTTACCAACCTCGAAGGCTTGGAAAGTTACAGCGGTAAAAGCATACTCGCAAAATGGTTCACGTGGCTTCGTGATATGTGGCACAAGGTATTTCCACCACATACATGGCTCGGGAAATTGGGAACTTTCATATATGGAGGTCTTGCTTCTATCACAGACAAAGTCTGGGATGTTGTAAAAAAAGCATTCGGATGCAATTCTCGCGAACTTGCCCCAGAAACTCCACCGGAGAAGAAAAGCTATACAGGTTTGATAGTTGGCGGAGCTGCTGCACTTGCTGCAGGTTTCTTCTTGCTCAGACCGGTAAACAATAACAAAGCACTACCACCCGACCCTAAAAGTGGGCTAAAAGGAGTAGAAGAAAAACCTCAAAACACAAAAATCAATCAATACAGACCAAACAAAAAATTAACCAAAATTATCAATTATGGACTATAAGTTTAACAAAGAGACAGCAGTGTCTAACCTCAAAACAGCAGGGGTTGTAACGGTAGCAATTATCAGTGCAAACATCGTTAAAAAGTTGCTGTTAGATGTACCAAAAGACAAAGAAAAAGGACTAGTTCCGGACAACATCTATGTGAACGCAGGAATCGCTGCAGCTTCATTAGCAGGTGCTGCACTGGTTCAAAACAACCTGCTTTCTGTTTTTCTTGGAGGTATTGCTTCTTTCTTCATCATCAGAACCATTAACTTAGCCACAGCAGAGAGCAAAGTAAAAGGTTTAGGAGATGACGAACCGGGTGAAGATAAAAAAGAAGAAAAACCGGGTGAAGATAAAAAAGAAGAAAACAAATTCAAGAAAGCACTCCGCGACTGGATGCCACAACTTGGAGCAGTTTCTGACCCAATTCCGGGCGACAATGCCGACCAAACCGAAATCGAAAGAATTATGGCAAGAGCTATGGCAATTCCTGTTGACACACCAGAGCCATCCGCTCCGGTTAGGCAACTTCCTGCACCGGCAATTGAGCCATACAGTGTTGGCGGTGTAGCGCAAGGTGGCTACGCCCTGATGGGAATCGGGAATGTGAAACAAAGTGCTTGGGCAATGTCTTAATCATTAATCACAATTCAAAAATCAAAAAAGTAAAAAATTTAATTCAAACATAAAAAGTTAAAAACATGAGTAATTTATTAGTAGGCGAACAAGTTTTAAGAAACGCAATCGCATCAAACCCACAAAAGTACGGTGCAATCAAATCAGCTCTTGACCAAGGAGTGAAAACCGTAAGACAAGGAATGCATTACTTCGGCAGAAAAGTAGCTGTAAACAGCGACTTGGGCGGAGGAAGCACAATCAACCTCATCAGAACTGAGGACGTTAAGAAAGAAGGAGTTCGCTCCATAGACAAAGGAAAAGTTCCTGCAGGTTCTATCTTTGTTGCTGTTGGATTTATGTTGGAATATGCAACTCTAAGTGCAAGCTCCGGTAAGGATGCTGACGAAGTGTTGTTTAGCAACAAAATCTACAATCCACAAGATACAAATTTTGTTGAAGCTGAAACCACTAGTGGTACCGAGTATGCCCTTTCAGTTGCAAAGCAAAGAATTCCAACCAAAGTATTGAACTCTGAAATTACTCTGAAAAGAGGAAACAACACTTATTTCTTTGGTCTATTCCAAGACTGCTGCAAAGAGAACAGCATTGATCAAGTGATTGGAACCGGATTGAACAACGCTTCTGGCGTAACGTTCCTTCCTTCTCCTATAATCTTTGATGATGAAGCTTCTTTGAAAGCTGAAATCTTGCTTCCAGTGAATGGAGCTGCAGGTACCGCTGACCACTTCTTCAGAATTCGTTGGTACGGATTTGAAGTAGCAGACATCTAAGACAAAGGTTTCTGTTTTAGCCAACAAATTAGGGGCAAGGCGGTATGGAGTTAAACCATTACTCCTTACCGCCCCTTTTTTGTTTTTTACTTAAAAATCAAAAATTAGAATTACACAAAAAAATGAGCAAATTAACATTTAAGTACGTAACCCAGAGAGTTACAATAGATACCAGTACTGCTGCAGGATTAAGAGATTTTTCATTCACCTTGGATAACGAGTTTAGCCATGCTACAGAAATGTACATGATTGAACGCAACAATGGCGGAGATGCATCCGACTACAGGGTTGGAGTTAGACAAGAAGGCGGTCTGCAGATTCGCGAAATCATGCCAAAAGAAGCGTATCAGTCCCAAACCAATATAGCCATTGCAGACAGATATGTCCCGCTCGGAAACTCACTCGAAGCCAAAGGCAGAAAAGTAGTTGTCTCAGTCGAAACTTATGATGAAACCAGTGATGAACTTTCTTTTGACATTGTTTACAAATTAGAAAACCTAGCGGAAAACTGTTAAAAAATGTGTGTCAATCTGCAATATCAAGCGGTGCTGCAAAGCCAAACTTACACCGGGTCTGACGAAGGAACTACCTTGCCTCTAAAAGGATATTTCAATATCAAAATAGAAAACGAAGGTGATGTAGATGCTCTGTTATTCAACAACTCTGTGAGAGTTAAACCGGGTATTCCTGTTTGTTTAGGGATTGAAAATGTACAGTTTGGGCAGGACACAGTTTTGCGATTTGCACCCGACACCGGAGACAAACTCATTCGCATAACCAAATACAGTTTACAAGACAAAGAAAGCGGTTGTACAATATGACAAGTGAATCACTGACATTCAACGAGTTTATTATGAGGCATGGAATGAATCCCAATGCCTATATAGATATTTATTCTCAAAATTCTCAGCGACTCACCACCAACCCTATCAAAGTGTCCGGACTTAATACAATATCCGATTTATCCGAATACTCAGAAAATGGTTATAGTGTAAATGTCAAATTATTACAACGTTTGGCAAACCGATATGAGCCTAAAACAGATATAGAAATACGCCTGTCAGATGTACCTGCTCCAATCAGCTTGGGCAATGCTTCTGAAGAGAAAACTCCCATTATTCCAAAGAAAAACATGAACGGAAACCAAGGAACTACCGAATTATTGCAGTTCATAATTGCACACAAAGACACCGAGATTGAAAGACTTCGCAGAGAAAACGATTCTCTGACCGAAAGAAAAACAAAGCTCGAGGACGAAAACAGAGACTTGCGCGTGGATGTTGCTACTCTCAAAGCCAAAAACGAAATTGAACTCTTAGGTTCTAATTTACAACACAAGCAAACTCTTGGAGGCATTGTAGAAGATGTTTCCAAACCGGAGACCATATCTGCCATTGCAGATTTGGTTGCTGCAGTAAAAGGAATTGGTTCTCCTGCTCAAAACGCTTTGCCTTCTAACACAGAAAACATAAATACTGAAGCTAAAGAAGCACTGGCAGCAATCAAGGAGATAATTCTGCAAATAACAAACGGAAAACACTCCCTGAACCCGCGCTACCAAGATGCGGACACCTTAGACAATATGCTTCAGCTGTGCTATGTTTTTGCAGAACATCCGGAGATGCCGGGGCAATTAATTGAACATTACAGACAACAAACTAATCAGGAATAGAAACATGAAAATAGAAATCGAAGTACCGGCAGCCAAAGGCAGTCCACAGGCTATTGCAGCAATCGAAACTATTGCAGCAAACCTAACTGTCCAAAACCTTTTTGCAGTAGCAGAAAAGCTAAAAAACAATGCAGACAAAGTAAACAAGAAGCTCCCTACCGGACTTAAATTCATATAAACCCACAAATGCCCGAAAACCAAATTCAACATAGCAACAAAAGTCCCTTAATCATTAACCCACAGACTGCTGTCAGCCTTGGCATTATGGCAGTAGCTGCGGTTGGGGTTTTTGGTGCTTATAAAGTGATGCAGAAAATCGTTGGCGAACCGGGCAGATTCGGACAAGGAGGTGCTTCTTATGAGAATGAAAAAGATCTACAAAAAGAAATAGATAATTTAAAGACTGAAATCAAAAAAGAGGAAATCCCTCTGAATCCTATTGCTTATAAAACTATTGCAGATGCAATTTATTCCGCCTGTGTGGATGCTGCAGCCCCCATTTCTTTTACTTTTCGTTCCACCACTTTTGCAAAAATTGTTGAACAATTAAAAGGGTTAAAAACGGAGGAACTTAAACAAGTAGTCGTTGAATTTGGAACCAGACCAAACATTTTAGTATTTGGAATTGAGTATGGAGGTGGAGGTTCTATCTTTGATTGGTTTGTTAAACTCTTCAATAGCGACCAACTCAATGCCCTGCAGATAATCTTTGCATCAACCAAACTATGGAAAATGCCACAATTTCCTGTGCTTTCTCTTTTTGGAGCAAAACAAAATAAGGAGAATGCCAAAAGATGGCAACCATGGCTTAATGCCAGCGGAAAAGCTAACGGACAATCCTTTTCTTCTTATGCCTATCCTATAGCAGGAAATACAATGGACATGTTTCTATATGATTACAACACAAAGAGAAGAGTAGATGCATTCAGACCATCCTCATACACAGAATCCTTCTCAATAACCCTGACCTCAAACCCTGCACTAACTTTTGGGGCTCAATTTATTTTAACCAAATTCAACAAAAACATAATAGGGATCAATTCTAAACAAAACCTAAACGGAAAATCATTTTGGTTGGATACCCGCTATTTTAATCAATATGCTCCCAGTCAATCTTTTTTAGACACTTATAAACTTAAATAAACCATGGCAACTCTTAGGACAGACAGAAAATTTTTAGCAGATAATGTTGCAGACGTGGTAGTTGCCAGTGCGAATACCGGAGTTTTTCCGAGCGTAAAAATGGCGCAGGCAATTTTGGAAACCGGTTGGGGAAAAAGTGATCATGCAAAATCTAATATCAACAATTACTATGGAATCAAAGCAGATCCTTCATGGAAAGGAAAAGTAGTCAGTAGCGACACATCTGAAGTAGTGAATGGGAAAAAACAATCTTTTACCGGAACTGGTAAAATATACAAAAATAGAGATGTAGCAATTGCAGACGGTGCAAGTACTGTAACGCTCTTTAGGGTGTATAGCACTGCAATGGAAAGCCATGCAGACCACATTCATTTTTTGAAAGTTAATTCACGCTATACCAACAATGGAGTATTTTCTGCCACTACAGCAGAAGCACAGGCACAGGCACTGCAAACCGCAGGTTATGCAACTGCCACAAGCTATGCTTCCACGCTCATTCAAATCATCAATGACAATGGGCTCAAAGAGTTAGACAACATGATGGCAAACCCTTCTACACTCAAAGAATTAGTGGCAGAAGTAAAAAAAAAGTCCTCCGCGGAGGTAGAGCTTCAGGAGGATATAGTACAGCAAGTGGAATTGGAATTGCCTTGCTCGCACTCGGGCTGCTCTGGAAAAATTATGGTCAAATTAGAAATAAAGCACAGCTGAAGAAATGATCATGCACTTATCAAATAGGAAATCAAAATTAGAAACAACAGAGTGCCAAAAGGCATTCACTTGTGCAGGATATACCGATGAATATCCTCTGTTGCTTCGAGCGTTTCGGGTTACCGGGACAGCACAAGTTTGTTTTTCCGTAGAGAGACCCTCACACTTTTTGAACTGCAAAAATACAAATTATAAATTAAGCAATAGCAACAAAAAAACCGCTTCAGTGAGCGGTTTAAAAAGCAATACACTTTATAAGGGTTGTGTTTTAAGCCATACTGCTTTTGATTGGAGGTTACCGGTTTCTGACACAACACACATAGCCGTAGATAGACCTCACATTATGGGTGCAAAGATAAGAAACTTAAAAAGAAAAAAAGCAATGTGCTTTAATCGCTTGTACTTTGAGCCACATTGCTTTATGAAAGTCGGAGGTTACCGGATTGGTACAAGGCAATTCACCGTAGATAGACCTCACATTATGGACGCAAAGATAAGAAAAAAAGGATGAAAATATTAGAAGATAAAAAAAAGAAGATTTGTTAGGTAGTCCACGCGAGGGTAATAAAACCTCTCACTCGTGGCATATACCACCCAGCAAATCTTCCACCACAAAGATAAACAAAAAACATACCAAAAAAACAAACATTATGGCAAAGAAAAAAGTAACAAAAAGCAAATCAACTCCCAAAACCGGAGTAAAAGCAAACGGACAATTAAAAAAAGGTTTTCGCTATGCAAAAGGCGGAAAAGTTGTAAAAGCAAAAAAGAAATAATCTCTCTCGGTCATTCTGGGACCAGATCCGGAATGACCACCTATTTTTCCAAAACTTAAAGAAAACAAAATGAAGATTCAGACTCAAATAACAGGATTCATAAAAGGGATAACCGCTCCCATTCGATGGCTTGCAGACAGTTTTACTGAAAAGGACGGCAAAGCAAGTGGAAGTCGTTTGACAGCTTGGTTTTTGACCATGCTTTGCGGTTATTATATTTATGCTGACAAGATAAATGACAGCTACAACCTATACGCCTTTGTGGCTATACTCGGTAGCATTTTGTTGATTTGGGGTGTAATCACTTGGAAAGATATTGAAACTGTTTTAACCCATAAAAAGAAAGAATAATGAGCAATTGTGCACCCATCATATATCCTAATTTTACACCAGCCCAGATATTAACCGGGCCACCGGATATTTTTGTATTCCGGGCACACAACAATATTTTTAGGAATTATTCCATACAGGCTGGAAATGATTTCAACCTCATTCCACAACAAACCCGCAATGGTGGAACTTATCAGCTTTTGGTCAAAAAAACCATTGCCGGAGATGTGATTGTTACACTGCCTGCCGGCAGCATAATTTTGGGAGACAAAACCGCATCGACTATTACACTATCTGGTGCACAAGATGAGCAATTCATTATTGATTTTACATTCAGCGGAACAGGCTATATTTTCTGGATAGAAAGCAGTGGCGGAGGCTCTCAGGTTGCACCGGGACAACCTTCTGAATTTTCGCCTAATGTAGTGCCGTTTATTAACGCAAGCGGAGAGTGGGCGGAAGATTCGAAATTTACGTACTCTTCTAATTCGTTAAGAACGAGGGCTACTATAATTGGAACTGCATTAAGATGGATGAGTGTAGAAGTACAATCAGCATCGCCTAATAACGTTCGTATGGAGTTCTATAATGGGGCAACTATAAGTACGAATCATTTTGATACGAGACTGGACATATCGGCAATAATGACGAGAAGACTCTTGGTTCAAGGTCTTTCAGACGTTGTTGGTAATTCGTTAGAAGTTACATCTCTGACCAATATTCTGCTTAATGTAGCCAATAGCGGTAACATAAACATAGCGCACAGGCTAATGGTGGGAGATATAGCCACTGCGCCTACTGCTACTGTTGAAATTGCAGGAGAATCATTGGTAGCCGGAGAAGCTCTACGCGTAACTTCTTCAAGTAACATTACTCCAAGATTGCTAATAGGGAACAATGGAGAACATGCCTTCAATTACGCGACTGCCGTAGGTACAGTATTGAATATCGGAAGCAAAGACCAGTCTTTTTTGTTATTGTCTTTAGATGATTTTGGCAACATGAACTTGATGAATGATTTTACACTTGGCGGAGGCGTAACCATTAATGCACCTAACGGATACGAAGCACTAAAAATAGCAAACAAGTACACTGTTCTATCCGGTTTAGACCCCAACGGTCAAATCGGCTCATTCGCATGGGATAACAACAACCTGTACGTGAGAACAGACACACAATGGAAATTAATACCACTACAAAACTTCCCATAAAAAAACAGAAAAATGAACATAAACAGCATACAAACGAGAGAAGAATTAGACCAATACGCAAACGACTATTTGGTTGTGGATATTGCTGATAATCCAATCACAGGAAATAAACGCAAAGCCGCTTTTTTTGGCATGAACGCCAATATTTTACAACAAACAATATCCGTCCATGTGGGCGTTTTCGAGATTGATTCCGAAGGAGAATTAATAAACACAAAGGCTTTAAAGCCTTATGAAGAACTGCTCACAGCAAGCAATAACATGACGGTTAATCCTGAAACGGGCGAACCCGCAAAAGAAGGAATAGGCGAATTTGATTTTTTTGTTTTGTACACAAAAACAAACTCAACAAACCTATGGGAACTTTTTGCGCAACGAATAGAGCTATCCACAAAACTAAACACAGAAGCATGAAAAAAATAAACCTAAACACACCCATTCTTGACCTTGCAGGCAAGCCAATAGAGGGAATTTCGGAAAGCATAGGACAAACCGTTGCTTCCGTTATTGCTAATTTTACCAATACAGACGCCTTGAAAAAACAAGGCGTGAATGTAGAAACGCTAAAAATATACGAGTGGGCTAAAACCCTTTACACAAACAAAGAACTATCGCTCGACAGCAGCGATTTTGAAGTGTTTAAAAGCCTTGTAGAGCATACCCCGCAACTATCGCCTTTGGTTCGTGGTCAGGTGAGGGAAATACTTAACAAACTGAAAGATTGAAAAAGCTGCTGTACATATTGCCCCTGTTCTTCCTGATCTACTCATGCTCCCCGCAAAAGCGCATGAACAGACTTGTGAGCAAGTTTCCGCACCTTGTCCGCACACTTGACAAAGACACCACCCTGCACGACACCCTGTATAGATGAACGTAAATAATATAACCGATAGCCAAAGAGCTGAAGTAAACGCCATGTTTCAGAGAGTGTTTTTAGGGAAAACGCTTTCCGGACTCGATGGTTTTGATCCGCAAGAGCAATATGAACCCGAATACAAGCAGTTCAAGAACAAACCCCAAGAAGTAATCCTGCATTTGATGAAAGTCAAAAAAGGAAGATGCTCTGATGCATTGTACAGAGAAGATATAGGCTTTGTGGATATTATTTGGGGATACAACAATCCAAAAACAAATATAGGTTTTGGGCTCAAACACATCATTGAAAAGCACGGCAAGGAAATAGCCGAAATCGGTTTTAAAGTAGAAGATTTTATTCCCTTTGTGTTCAGCGTATTGCCAAAAGCGAAGAAACAGAAAAAGCCTAAAACAAGAATAGCTTACGAAAATAAAAATTATAGGATAATCATTGCAAATGGATATTCAGGAGATAAAAAGAAATGGATATTATCGGCTTATGATCGAATTAAAAGAAAAAGGTAATTAGCTACTATCATAAGGATTGACGCTGATAGTTTTACATCTGAGACTGTGACCCAGAAAACTAAGAACCTTTTGAGAGTGCAAAGATAAAGAAAAAAGAAAATGAAAAACAGAATTTTACTCCTAATCTCAATCCTTGTCTTAGTAGTGAGCTGTTCGCCACAAAAACGAATGAGCAGGCTGATAAAGAAATATCCGCACTTGGTCCAAGATCTGGATGTAAACTTGCTTTACAAAGACAGTATCAGGATTCAAGACAGTGTGCGGATTCAAGACAGCATCCGCATCAAAGACAGCTTAGTGGTGCATGGTTACGGACAGGAATACAAGCTGCCAAAAGACACAATTATTGACACTGAGAAATTTAAGCTTTGGAAGATTGGCGATTCGATTGGTTTTTTTGTCAAACCACAGATTTTTTATCGCGACACCACTTTTTATAGAGACACTACCATTTACCGCGATACCACAGTTTTTATTGAAAAAGAAATAAAAGTACCGGGCAAGGCGGTGGAGGTTAAAAATGAGCAATTATTTTTATATAAACTGCTGAGTTTCTGCTTAGCACTTTTGTTGTTTCTTGGGTTTTTTTCCAGTGTAGCAAGAAAGAAGAATTGAGAGATGAACGTAAATAATGTAACCGATAGACAAAGAGCTGAAGTAAACGCCATGTTTCAGAGAGTGTTTTTAAGGAAAACGCTTTCCGGACTCGATGGGTTTGACCCCGAAGAGCAATATGAACCCGAGTATAAGCAGTTTAAGAATAAACCCAAGGAAGCTATCCTGCATTTGATGAAAGTCAAAAAAGGAAGATGTTCTGATGCATTGTACAGGGAAGATATAGGCTTTGTGGATATTATTTGGGGATACAACAATCCAAAAACAAACATAGGTTTTGGACTCAAACACATCATTGAAAAGCACGGCAAGGAAATAGCCGAAATCGGTTTTAAAGTAGAAGATTTTATTCCCTTTGTGTTCAGCGTATTGCCAAAAGCAAAGAAACAAGTGAATCCTAAAAGTAAGTTAGCTTATGAAAATAAGCTTTATAAAATAATTATATCAAACGGATATAAAGGAAATAATAAAAAATGGGTATTAACTTCTTATGATAGAATCAAAAGAAAAAAAGGTAGTTAGTTATCACCAGGACAGTTGGCATTGATGATTTTACAACTGGAACAATCCTCCAGAAAACTAAGAACCTTTTGAGAGTGCAAAGATAAAGAAAAAAGAAATTGAAATGACAATTAAAAATACAAATAACGCTTTGACCTACTTGCTTACAAGCATAGGGATTGTGTTTGGTATTACTTTAATTGTAAACAGAAAAAAGATTATGGATTATGCTAAAATGAAAGTCTGGGATGTTATGACTGAAACAAGGATTGCTAATTTACACCCTAAAATCAGAGGCATAGCACGAACTTTTGTAAACCGAGCTGAAAAAGAACTCGGAATAAAAGTGCGGATAACTGACGGTTATCGTAGCATCGAAGAGCAAAATAAACTTTATGCGCAAGGTCGCACTACTCCCGGAAGTATTGTAACCAACGCACAGGGAGGTAGTAGCTATCACAATTATGCTTTAGCTTTTGACGTGGTTCCAATTGAAAATGGGATTGCTGTGTGGAATAATAATAATCATTGGAATAAACTGGGGCAACTTGGCAAATCACTTGGGCTGGAATGGGGAGGAGACTTCAAAAGCATTTTGGATAAACCACATTTTCAAAAAACTTATGGATTGACAACAGGACAGCTTTTGAGCATGTATAACACTGGCAAAACCAACCAAGGATATGTAACCGTATGACAAACAAATCATTAATTAATATATATAAAAATGGAAAAGTTAGATTTAACACAAAACACATTCACCCTTGCAAAGCAAATAAGACAAGAAGGTGAAGACTGGCAAAGCGCAGTACAAAGAGCAACACAGTTAAAAAACAGCGTGTCGCCCACCGTCACAAAAAGCAATCAATCCGGAGCGCACAAAACAGCCGACAAACTCGGCAATGCTTCTCTAGTTGGAAAAGCTCAACTTGTTTCTAAATAATGTCTAAACCAAGTAGAAAAAAAGACAAGTTCTCTTCTCAGAATGAAGCTCCAAAAAAGCCTCCTAAGAGAAGAGGACTTTCTACTAAAACAAAAAAAGAAAATGAATAAAAAAGGACTTTGGGCATTATTAGGACTGTTGGTTTCTGTCGGTTCGCTCATGGCTGCAACCAGTAGCAACGGCAAAAAAACAAACAAACTACCCGGTACCGGTTATGACGGTGATATTCTTATCACAAACCATGACGGAACTTGGGACTACAAACGCGTGAATGGAATTTGGTTTACCAAAAAGAAAACATCTACTACCTGGATCAATATGAAAGATAGTTTGTCAACCGAGAACTACAATTTAGCAATCAGCAGGCTGGAGAAGTTTATTGGAGCGTGAGGAATTATGAATTGTGAATGATGAGTTATGATTAATAACAAAAAGTAGAAATCCCCAAACAAACAACAAGATATTATGGATACAGAATTAAAATTAATCAGAAAGGTTATTTTGCTGAATGGCAAAATACGTAAAGTGCAATATTTGCAAATCTTATTCAACCATGCTCAAAAAATTGTGAGAATGGGAAATATTCGCCACGCTGCAGGTGTGCAAGATGTGGTGAGAGTACTTCAGGGAATCCTCTGGGAAGCAGTACAAAAAGAGGCTACCAAGGTGCGAATTACTCTAAAACCTAAAACCCTACAATCTTTGCAACAACACATTGACAAAGCTTTAGTAAAAACAAGTATAAAGCCAAAACCCAAACAGCTTTCTCTACTCGGAAACCCATGCAAAAACCAAAAGGAAAGTTCTGCAGAACCCATTTTGCAAAAAAAAGAAGAGGAACATCCTCTACCAGAACCCGAACTAAATCTACCCGAACCAGAAAGCATTTATGTTGAGAAAAAAACTCAGTCCCAAGCACCAGAACTGGACAAAAATCAAAAACAACCAACAAAACCAGCTGTAGAAATTCCTTCCGGGATTGAAGCTCTGATGCTCGACATGGCTGAATTGGAAAACACTGAGCCATCTGAAAATTTTGTTGTCCAAAACAAAGAAGTTGCAATGTTTCTTGGACAGATAGAACGCAAGCCTGTTCACTCTGTTGTGATGACCTTGGACGCACCCCAAGGCACAGGAAAAACTCGTGCTGCTTTTCAGTTTATGAATGCTATTGCAGAATCAGGCTACAAATGTCTTTTTGTTTCCTTGGAGGAACATCCTCAATCGGAATTGTTCAAAAACAAGAGAGACGAATATTTAACTCCGGAGGCGATTGCAAACATCAAAGTAACTGGCGAACTACCGCAGGGCTATGACACACTCAATAAACTAACTCCTTATTTCGATGCAATCTTTATTGACAGCTGGGGCAAAGTTGCTGGAGGCAAAGGCAAAATGGACGAATTTCGCAAAAGCCACAATGGTAAATTTATGTTTATCATCTATCAAAGAACCGTTGCAGGCACTATGAGAGGTGGAGCAGACAGCCAATTTGATGCAGATATGATTTGCAAAGCTCACAAAGGAGACAACTACACCGAAAACTATCTGTACTGGGACAAAAACCGATACAATGCAGAACAATATATTTATATGATATATGAAAAAGCATGTATTGAACCAGTGAGCGAAGAGGTATAAAAAAAGTTGCCACATAGTGAAATATTATGTATCTTTGTGGAGTGAAAATAAAGATATGAAATACCGAACTGTAGTATTTTATAAAGATTATTTTGATGTATTTTTTACCAAGCAAAATAAAAAGGTAAAAGCTAAAATCGTTTGGACTTTACAATTCATTGAAAATATACAGAAAGTGCCAGAAACGTATTTAAAGCATATTGAAAGCACAAATGGTCTATACGAAATACGAGTACAGTTAGGCACAAATATCTATCGGATCTTTTGCTTCTTTGACAAAGGTAAACTAATTGTTTTGGCAAATGGATTTCAAAAGAAAACACAAAAGACCCCAAAAAGAGAAATAGAACAAGCACTTAAAATTAAATTAGAATATGAAACCGCTAAAAAAAAATGATTCTAATAAAACAAACTCCATGAGTAAGAATCTAAGTACACTAGAAGATTTTAAAGAAAAACACTATGGAAAAATAGGCTCCAAAAAACGGGATGAATTAGAGTCCGGATATGAGAGTTTTCAAATTGGTGCTTTACTTCAACAAGCTAGAATTAAAAAGGGATTAACCCAAGAAGAATTAGCAAAAAAAGTAGGAACCACTAAATCATATATTTCTAAAATTGAAAACAATGTAAAAGAAGTCAGAATATCCACTTTACAAAGGATTGTTGAGTTGGGTTTTAAAGGACATCTGGACCTTTCTATTAAGCTATAAAAAATGGTCATCAAAGTAAGTACTAAAACAAAAGCTGGTAAAACAATAATAGAATTAGCTAAGCTACTTTCTACTCAATACAAAAGTGTCCAGATTATTAAAGGTCAAAAAGAGCAATCTCCATACGACCCCAAATTTGTAGCTATGGTCAAAAAAAGTGCTGCTAGTAAAAAAAGACTTATCTTTAATGACGTTAATGAATTATGGGAAAGTTTGTAGTTCCCAAAACCTAATTTAAAATAGACTTTTCCTCCTTTTTTTCAGCAAAAAACACAATCGCCACACTTTATCTGTGGCGATTTGTGTAATGTGTGGCAAAAAGTGTGGCGGTGGAGTTACTACTCTACCAACGTTTTACAGAGAAAAAAAGACGGTTGCCACAGTTTCCACAGTTTTTTTGAAAACTTTTATCTCACAAAAACATAAATCGAATTTTTGCAACAAAAACACAATCGCCACACTTTATCTGTGGCGATTTGTGTAATGTGTGGCAAAAAGTGTGGCGGTGGAGTTACTACTCTACCAACGTTTTACAGAGAAAAAAAGACGGTCGCCACAGTTTCCACAGTTTTTTTGAAAACTTTTATCTCACAAAAACGTAAATCGAATTTTTGCTAAACTGGAAGAAAAATATTGTCACTAGGATCCTTTGGACATTCATCCAAATATTCTCTAATGTAAGCTTCAAAACCGCTCAAAGTAGTGTGCCCAGTAATCGCCATAATATCTCTCATATTAGTTCCATTTTTGAACAATTCCACTGCAATCGTATGTTTCCAACCGTACAGAGTGTATTCTCTACCTAATCCAAGCTCCTTTTTCATTCGGTGGAATTTTCTGGTAAACCAATCTCGAGTAGTTCCTTTTGGCCCGGGAATACCATCGCAGGTAAAAAAGAAATAATTTGCTGGATATTTCCATAATTCCATTTTTTCAAAATCCTCTCTAAATCTTTCAAAAATAACCTTCACCGTTCTTTTAGCAGTCTTTTCAATAGCAGCAGGAAGTACAATTTTGAACTCTTCGGTATCAATATCCTTAACCCTAATTTGAACCGCAGCTTGCGGACGAACTCCCATCATCACAAATTTGCAAAACAGATATAAATAAGGATCGTTCTGCTCACACCAATATTTAATCCGCTTCACATCTTCTTTTCCAAACACTTTATTTCTTGTACTCCTTGCAGGCAGTTTATCTAAATGCTGGCAAATATTTGTCTTGCAATAATCCATTTTTACAAACATGCTCCAAGTGGAACGTATATCAACTATTATATTATTGACCGTTCTATTTGAAACACTTTTTTTCTCTCTTACCCATTCGAGGAACTTATATATATGTCCGCTTTCAATCTCCGATACAAATTTCACAGACAAATCCTTTTCCTCTAGGTAATTTTTAAAATGTTTGATGTTGCTTAAATAAGGCTTAAAAGTATTTTTAGTAACAACTTGCTTTTTATAAGAAGCAATAGAATCTAAAGCAAAAAATATAGGTTGGAATCTATTGGGCAAATCAAACTTACCGACCTCGGTTTGTCCCAAAATAAGTTGTTTAAAAATGCCGTCCCGTATTTTAACGGCACGTTGCATTTTCTCGTCAAAAGTTAGAAAAGGTTCGTTTAATCCTTTAGAGAACCTTTTAGTAATTCTTCTACCAGCTTTGTCAGAATATTGGTATCTAATCTGCCAATGCTTCTCTGGTTTGTTTCCAGCCGTATCAATAACAGGCATGGAAAACGGTAACTTGTTATTGTACATAGGGCATATTAATTAGCTCCTATGACAAACCAATAATTATCACGAATTGCAAGGATTGAAGTTAATCTTGCACGCCAATACAAAATTAACTTCTCGTAACTTGCTGATTCATAGTAGCGGGGACAGGACTCGAACCTGCGACCTTTGGGTTATGAGCCCAACGAGCTACCACTGCTCCACCCCGCGATTTGAGGGCACAAAGATAAGGCTATTTCCAACAACTGCAACACTTTCTTTCGTTTTGATTTTAATTGTAATTTCGCTTCTTGTAACACAAAGAAATTTTATGAAAAACAGCATTCTTAAAACCGGAATAATTTTATTCCCTGCTTTTCTTTACACTACATGTACTACACCGATGAAAAACAAAGAAAATACAAGCCCATTAGGCTATGACAAAAGTCTGATGGATACTAGCGCAAGCCCTTGCGAAAATTTTTACCAGTATGCTGCCGGAGGATGGTTGGCAGCTAATCCGATTCCATCAACCGAAAGTCGCTGGGGAACATTTAATGTATTGGACAAACAAAATAACTCTAAAATTAGAAAACTGCTGGAGGATCCTTTGAAAGAAAAACCTACAAAAGGAAGTCCGGAACAACTTACGCGTGATTTTTATCAATCTGCGATGGACTCCTCAACAAGAGAAAAATTAGGTGTTACGCCATTGAATCCTTTTTTCCAACAAATAGATGCACTCAAAACCAAGGAAGATATTTCGTCACTTCTGGGGGACTTTAACAAAAAAGGTCTATTTGGACTTTTTAGTTTTTATATTTCAACCGATGCCAAAAATAGCGAATACTATGCAGTCTATATGGGACAAGGGGGGCTGGGTTTGCCCGACAGGGATTATTATTTGAAAGAAGATGCACATTCCCAAGAGATCAGAACAGCTTATAAAGCATTTATTGCTAAAATTCTGAACTTGGCAGGGCAAAGTAAAACAGAAGTTACTGCCGACAAAATCATGTCTATGGAAACACAGCTTGCGCAAATTTCAATGACAAAAACTGAGATGAGAGACCCTGATAAAACATACAACAAGAAGACTTATGCTAAATTTGTTAAATTATATTCTTATTTTAATTGGGATCAATTTTTTGCAAATGCAGGCGCAAAAGGCATAAACGAACTTGTAGTCTCACAAACCGATTTCTTTGCTAAATTGAAAGAGGTATTTGCAAAATACAGCTTAGAGGAATGGCAATCCTATCTGAAATGGCATATTGCACGTGGATTTGCAGGTTATCTGAATCATGATATGGTGCAGGCAAGTTTTAATTTTTATCAAACAACATTGCGCGGAACCAAAGAAATGAAGCCACTTTGGGAAAGATCTGTGAATATGGTAAACGGAAATTTGGGAGAGCCTTTAGGGCAAATGTTTGTAAAGGCATATTTCAGTCCCGAATCCAAGAAAAGAGTGAGCGAAATGGTGGAGGAACTAAGAACATCATTTGGTGAGAGAATCCAAAAACTGGATTGGATGAGTGCAGAAACCAAAGTAAAAGCAATGGAAAAATTAAAATCTTTCGGATATAAAATTGGCTATCCTGAAAAATGGAAAGATTATAGCATGGTTGAAATCTCAACCACTAATCTTGTACAAAACCTGGTCAATGTCAATCTTAGAGAAACAGAAATCATGCTTGCCAAGATTGGACAACAGATTGACAAAACAGAGTGGGAAATGACTCCTCAGACTGTCAACGCATATTATGAACCAACCCGCAATGAGATTGTATTTCCTGCAGGTATCTTACAAGCTCCTTTCTTTGACCCGAATGTGGATGATGCGTTGAATTATGGTGGAATTGGAGCTGTTATAGGACACGAATTCTCTCATGGTTTTGATGACGAAGGAAGTAAATATGACGGAAAAGGAAACCTGTCAAACTGGTGGACAGACAAAGACAACGAGCTTTTCAGACAACGCACAAACAAAATCGTAGAACAGTTCAACAAGTTTGAAGTATTAGATAGTGTCTTCATCAATGGCGAACTTACGCAAGGTGAAAACATAGCCGATTTTGCCGGTTTAACTATTGCATATTATGCTTTGAAAAATCATATTGAAAAGCAAGGCAAACAACTAAGCTCCCCTGACGGATTTACATGGCAACAAAGGTTTTTTATGGGCTGGGCTTTGGTATGGGCAAACAATATTACCGACAAAGAATTGCGTCAGCGCGTAATAACCGACCCTCATTCACCGGGTAAATACAGAGTATTGGGACCTTTGAGCAATATGCCGGAATTTCAAGAAGCTTTTGGATGCAAACCTGGGAGTAAAATGCACGCTGATGATGATAACAGAGTAATTATTTGGTAAGTTTGTATTTTATAGCAAATCATGTTGGAAATTCTTTCTAAAGAAAAGATCCTTAAAAATATACGCAAAGGGCTTGTGGTACCTTCTGAAAAGCCCTTTGCAGACATAAATCTGGATTCTCCCATCTACAAGGAAGAAAAAGTAAAAAAAGAAGAATCTATTATTCAGGTATTTCTGCAAAATGAAAATGCTTTCTTTCTCTCTTGTAATAACAAATTTGAGTTTCTTTCGACACTTCAAAAATTAATTGAAGTAAGAAATTGGAAAGAACCGGTTTGCCAAGAAACAGCTCTTTCTCAATTACTGAATGAAAACGGCATAATTACTCATGTTAATTCTCCATCTAAGAAACAGCCTTTTATTACGACTTGTCACAAAGCTTTGAGCAAACCCTCAGTACTTTTATTTGACTATAGGTTTCAATTTGTAAAAAAAATTCTGGCTGCTCCCATACTCATCATCGCCATGACAGAACAACAACTTTCTGTCTATCATGAAGACAAGAGTTCGCTACAGCTCAATCCTTTGGAAAATTTTACAAAATGTGCCATTCATCCTCGCATTTTACAAGACAAAGAGGTGTATTTCTTTTTCATTAACGATTCACTTTAAGCCATGTTGTCTGCTGTCATTCTCACTTTCAACGAGGAAAATAATATTGCAGAATGCATTGACTCCGCATTTAAGGTAGCTGATGAAGTAATCGTAATTGACAGTCATAGTACTGACAAGACCGTCCAAATTGCACAAAACAAAAATGCAATAGTCAAATCCATAGAATGGAAAGGATGGGTTGTGAGCAGAAATGAAGCCATTCTGAACATTTCGTTCGACCATATTCTTTTTATGGATGCTGATGAAAGACTTTCTACTGGACTTATTCAATCCATCCTAACTGAAAAATCCAAAGGATTTCCGTCCAAAGTGTACTCACTACAACGACTAAATCATATTGGCAACAAAGCAATTAAACATGGGGCTTGGTTCCCTGATAATAAAATTCGTTTGTACGAGAAATCAGAGGTTATATGGAAGGGCGGACACGTACATGAATGGGCGGATTCAGATCAAATCAAAGCAGTTCCATTGAACGGCTTTTTGTTGCATTATAGTTATCAAAATGCCAGTGAACTACGCTCAAAGACTAAGAAGTATGCATTGTTGGCTGCACAATCACTACGGACTAAACCCAAAGTGTTGCTTTTGGTTAAAATGCTGTTTTCCCCACTTTTCCGTTTTGTCAGGGATTACTTTTTCAAATCAGGGTATAAAGACAACAGAGAGGGTTTTTTGATTGCTTGTCAATCGGCAAGAGAAGTTTTTTTGAAAAATAAGGCAGCTTTAACAGGAGTTCGAACTCAAGCAGAGAATAATCTTGCGTAGTCTGATTCCGTGGGTGATTTGAGTAGATTATGTTGTATATCTGCGAGGTTTGCACAAAGCAGGTTAACAATCTTGTCTTCGGGTTCTAACCCAAAATCAGAAGCCCTATTAAAAGGAACAGAGATAATCTTATCATCGCGTAGGATATAAATGTTGTGTCTGTTATTGAGTTTAATCCCAACTTCATTTTCTAATTTAGTTACAAAGCGGCTTAATACATCCAAAGAACATCCCCCGGGCACAGTATTGTCATCCACAACCAAAACCATAAATTGATTATTCAAAAAGAACACATCCGTTTGCAAAGGAGTTCCGTGGTAATTCCAATTGTGAAGGAATGCTTTGAATTTCTCAACGATTGTGTTTTGAATTTGTTGATCAAGAGGTGCGTCAGCCGGGTAAATATGCACCTTTGAACTCTCCGGAAGGTTTGAATTAATCATAGACGCAAAATTATATAAACGAACGAATGAGAGCGGCAACTTCTTCAAATTCTTCAGCTGTAAATTTAGGTCTTGGATTTGAGAAGTTCATATCAGCAACATGATTCATGGGAATAAGATGTATATGTACATGCGGCACTTCCAGCCCAATAATTGAAAGACCCACTTTCTTGCATGGAACAGCTTTTTTGAGTGCAACAGCAACTTTTTTGGCAAATGAATGAAGAGCACTCATCTGCTGTTCATTCAAATCAAAATAATAATCTATTTCTTGTTTTGGGATAACTAAAATATGCCCCTTTGTAATGGGCATAATATCCAAAAATGCCAAATGGTTATTGTCTTCGGCAATCTTGTAACAGGAGATCTCGCCTCTGATTATTTTTGAAAAAATACTATCGGGATTTGCCATATCTTTATCTTTCGATATTCATGATTTCTAATTTGATCAAACCGGCAGGCACTTGTATTTCTACAATTTCACCTTTGGATTTTCCAATCAATCCGGCTCCAATAGCTGATTTAGAAGAAATTTTTCCTTCTTTTAAATTTGCCTCAGTTTCAGAAACAATGGTATAAGTCATTTCCTTGTTTATTTTTAAGTTCTTGACTGTAACTTTGCTCAACAATGAAATCTTAGATATATCTAATTTTGACTCATCAATGATTCTGCTGTGTGCCAGAATGTTTTCAAGTTTGGCAATTTTGGCTTCCAACAAACCTTGTGCATCTTTTGCTGCATCATATTCGGCATTTTCGGATAAATCACCTTTGTCTCTTGCCTCGGCAATTTGTTTGCTGATATTGGGTCTTTCAACCTTTTTTAAGTTTTCCAATTCATTACGAAGAGAATCCATCCCTTCCTTGGTAACATAATTCAATTCTGTATTCATGATTTTTTTTATACCTCTTTAAAAAAAATGTTGCACTTGCCAAAGGCAAGTGCAACATTCAAATTTACTTATTTATTACTTATTATTTGTGTCCTTTGCTGTCTATATTAATTCTCAATCCAAAAGAATGTGTTCCGCTAAATGGGTTTGTTGAACGATAAGAATAGTCAACTCCAAGCGTAGATTTATTATCAGAACCTTTTGAGCCAAGCGGTATTTCAACAGTGGCACCGGCACAAAAACCGGTCAATGCATCATTTCTTGTTTCATAGTTAAAACCACCTTGTTGGAAATTATAACCGGTTCTTATCATAAAAATCTCTTTATAAGCCCATTCTAAACCAACTGTAGTAATGTTTGGCGAGAATGCATTAAAATTATAATTAGCTGCTAATGTTAATCTGTTAAAGTACACATCTGCATCTTTGTCTAATTTAAAATCGTAGCTTCCACCAATATTAATTAACGAAGGTAATTGCACTTGATTGGCTCTGGAAAACATTGAGCTTTCGTAGCCTGCTCCCTGAATAGTTGATTTTTTGGTAAGACCATCGCCTGAAGGAGTCATATTAGGTCCAATATTTCTAAGCGAAATCCCAAATTTTAAATCATCCTTTTTAACTTTGCTGTCAGGGTTAGATGATGCTGCATATTGTACACCGGCATCAAAGCATACACCTACCATTCTTACATCAGGGATTTGTTCTTGTACAATTCGGGTAACAATACCACCGGAAATTGATTTTGTAAATTTCTTTGCATAACCAAATCCCAGATTCATAAAGGAAGGTCTATAAGTACCTAATCCACCGTCAGGTTGTTGCACAGTTGTGATATTAATATTGCCGATTTCATAGGACATCAAACTAATACCAATTACATCGGAGCCGCTTTTTCCTATATTTTGTGTAAAAGCCACATTGTTAATACTAATACCGGTCCCGACAAGCCAAGCAGTGCGGGCAAAAATCAATTCGGTTTGAGGTGTTTTTGCTAATCCGGCAGGATTGAAATAGAAAGCCTCAGCTCCCCTAATTCCACCAACATTGGCATTTCCCCACCCTGAACTTCTTGCCCAACCATTAATTGTTAGTTGCGGTGCACCTGCTGAACCGAAACGTGCTTCGTCAGAAGCGTTGCTTGTTGCTGTTAGCAATATTCCGGTACCCGCAAGTATAAGTCCTTTAACAAAATTCTTCATTTCAAGTTTTATCATTGTAAAAATTTATTAGCTTTACCAATATTAATATGAATCTAAATCTATAGTTCTCATTACACCATACCATTTAAGTATCTTTTCTCCTAAATCTTTCCCATCAACATGAATGATATATAATCCGGTTGCGATAGGCACTCCTTTATTATTTTTCAAATCCCAGTCGAGCCATGTCACCTCATCGTCTTTTTTAATTCTTCTCACCAAAGTTCCGCTGAGTGTGTATATAGAAACAGTACATGTCTTAGGAAGATTAGTAATCTTAACCCTACTGTCAACAGGGCTTGTTTCGTATTCTGAATAAGCATAGTAAGGGTTGGGAACTATGTTAACCAAATCCATTGAATTAATTTTCTTTCCTGCGTTGGTTTCAGGTGCAATATCCTTAGTATTAAAGGTATATACAGGAGGAACATTATTCAAATTAGTAGTATAGGGTTTTCTAACTCGTATTTTAATGGTTACTTCTGTAGGAGGAACCCCATTTTCAAACTCAAATCCGGGATTTACCATAGTCGGTATCACCCACATTACTTGTGATAACACACCACGTTTATTTGCTTCAAGCGGAATGGAGCCTTCATTATTTACTTTCAAGATATTTTTATAGAATTGACCTTCATCATAAATTGGACCTTTAAAGTTTCTAAGTGCTTTTCCGGGGTAGCTACCCATGATGTAAACATAGTGTTTTCCACCGGATACAGGGTTGTTGCCATTATCACCATCAAAAAAGTTAGGAGTAGGATTCCAAATCATATCTCTTCCTCTTTGACCCACCAGATAGGAGTCTTCACCAAATGCTAGATTTAATCTTTCTCCTGTTTCAACATTAATGGCATAACCGGGGAAGTAAGAAGTTCCGGTATCTCCGGGTACAGTTTTCAAGTTTTTATCTCGAGAAGTACCCCATCTTAAGTTAAACTTAGACATTCTACCTTCGTTTAAATCTTTATTCTCACCCATTTCAAATACCACACATTTTGTCCATTTGGATCTGTCAGGCGTAATCACAAGGTTCACACTGGCAAGTTCTTCCATCGGATTATCTGCAGTTTGGCTGGCACCCCAAGCCATTCCAAAAACTCCATCTGCTCTTGAACATAGGGCATAGGGAGCAATTCTTCCATTCCAAATCTTTTCATAGACTTCATTAGGGTCCATTAACTCACCTTTAACACGGTTTGCATCGGTTACACCGCTGGCAGGGTTGCTGGTAACACCACCTGAACGTATCCAGTTAAAATATGGATTTCCATTCATGTCGGGTACAGCAGTCAACCATTGTTTGCTCAAATCAGCAAACTCAACTTCGTAGCTTAAGAAACCATTACTTGGGTCTTCTTTGGGGCTATAACCGGGCACTTTTACTTGTTCTATGGTAATCGAAAGTCCCCAATCAGCCAAAGTAGGTCTGTTAACCAATTGTTTTTTGTCGGACGTTACACCTTGAACGGTTTCAAAAGGTATTGCCAACGTGGTGTCAGAGAAAACAGTATCTCCGGTAGTTTTATTAACTAAAAACCAATAGCTGCTACTGTCAATATTATCTTTATATCTAATATCGGTCATAGAAGGGTATTGTCCATTTTGGCTTCCTTTTAGCGGTTTAGTGGGGTCTTCTATGAAAACCAATTCAAACTCAGCATCAGGAACTTTAAACGGATCTACAACTTTAATCTTAACAGGTCCTGCACCGTTTAGATAGGTAACTTCTTGCACTGAATTATAAGCCAATATTCGGTCGATGGTTTCTTTAGTAAATTCCAATACATTACCACCGTTTCCTCTACCTTCAATTCGAGTAATCTTTGGACCGGAGCCGTATTTGGAGTTCAATACAGTTCCTTCATTTTCGGGTTCAGATTTATGAGGAACTCCATCAATTCTTCGTATTGTTCTACCCGCTAAAAATTGCAAGGGTTCTAATTTTAATGTATCATTAGCAGGGTATGCATAAGCATAGATCATATAATAGTACTTTTTAAAGTTAACTAAGGTTTTATTAGATGTCGTAGCAAATGCATCTTCAGTAAGGTTAAAAGTTCCAACAAGTCCCTTATCTGCTCCATCCACTTTCAGCACGGGTATATCTTGTTGTACAATAGGGTCAAACTCCATATTAATCATTTGTCCTATTCCGTCTTTGATATCGCATTGGTAAACAATACGGGCTTTATCAATATTTTTAATATCACCTGTACTTACGGTTCCGTCTTTTAATTGATAAACAATATATCCTTGGAATCTATATTCAATAGAATCTCCGTTTTCATTGAGTACAATTTCACTATAATCTCTTGTTTTTTGGGTGTTCAGAAACTTAAATACCAGTTCATTTTCTAATTCTTGAATTTCAATTTCAGGTGCATCAGGACCTTGTGTCAACAAGAAATTATTATTAAACAATCTTTGTGCACCATCGGAGGCTCTTTGTAATAATCCGAGTGAACCTGTAGCACCACCACTGTTAGTACGTGCCCATACCACACCAACAGTAACATAGTTTACGGCTCCGGGATATAATGTAAAGGGACCTGAAGATTGCAAATATCTTCTGTCACCGGGAGGATTTCCAACTGAATGTTCACTCCAAACTTGTCCAGGAAAGTTAGGGTCTGTATCACCTGGGTACATATAAGTTGTCTCTTGTGACCCTCCAATTCCATTACCACCAAAGGTCATTTTGTTACCATTTTTCCACAATGCCCTTAAGTAGTTATAATAATGTATAGCTTGTTCTGGATTACCATTTACGGGGTTAAAGTCGTTGTTATAATACACGAATGCATATAAGCCTAATTGATTGCCTGCAGAGTCTCTTGGACCTTCAAAGAAATCGGTACCTATAGATGGAGGATTTAAACCATAACCCAAAACACCTTCATCAAAATCATCACCATTATAGCAATATCCTAAATCTCTTGGAACATCGCATCCTACATAGTCATCAAACGCGAATCCAAGGTCGGCATCCACCCACTGTCCGAAATAAGTATTATCTAAGGGCTCATTACCTCTGTTAATGATTTCAGAGCGGTAGAATGTCATATTGTTAACTTCATCATTGGTTGCGAAGGCAAATGCAGTTGTTCTGATTTCAATACCAATAGGCAATCCTCCGGTTTCCGTGTGCACGTTTCCTCTATCGTTATAAACAAACCACAGCATCATATCCGGTTGGTCTTGAGGTCTGTTCAAAGCTGCCGGTCTCAAGGGATTTAAAACGGGATATTCGCCATTGAAAGGCTCATACACTCCGGGTGCTCCAAATCCGGGTCTTTCAAAATAAGGTGCCAAATAATCGGGTTCACCGGGGTTATATTTCTGAGGTCTGTTAGAACCAGATGGCCATTCCAACAAATTAGGGCTTACATCACTCCAGCCTGATTCTTCAGCTTGGATTAATTCGTTACGAGTAACTTTCCAAACTTTATCATAAGCCAAACATTGGTCAGCTGATGTAGATGCGAGGGCGGTATCAAGCGGCCCTGGCCAAAAGTCAGAGCCATTTTGACGATATGTCATTGCGGCAACCCTCAGGTTCCCATCACCTCGTCCAATTCCTCCAATCCACAATGCACCGGCAAAAAGTGAATGTCTTCTTACTGAGTTTGCATCGGTTACTTTAGGAATCTCATATTTTGGCAAACTTAAATCCCACCACATGTCACCACCATTTAAGATTTTGGTTCTTACGTTATTGATATCCAAGTCAGCACTTTGACTAGATGCTTTACAATCATTGGCAAAACGTCTGAAGTTGTTGCTTGGCAAGTCATTCGGGTTGGTTTGTTTTCTTTGTGGATTTTTTGAAAATCCTTGTATTTCTCTTGCCGACAAGTCATTCAAGGAGATTGTCGATACAAGAGCTAAGCAGAAAAGAATTTTAGTTGATACTTTCATGTCTCTTTACGTTTTAAATGGTTAATAAATTAGAAATTAAATCTTACGCCAAGTCTTGAAAAACGTGGTGCAAGGAAATTACCGGGGTTAGTTGTTAATATGCGATACAAATCATAATAAGATTGAGCACTCAATTGTTCTGAAACAGCCTGTTGACCACGAGGAGAGTTCAAAAATCCGTCATCAACCGGTGAGCCTGTGTAGGGATATACCCCTGATATTCTTTCAAAATTAAATACATTGGTTATCCAAAGGAAAGCAGTTGCAGTAATAGGTTTTCTTTCTTTTCCTTCGCGGGTTTTGCCACGGTTGATAAGGAAGTTCTTTTGGATATTTAAATCCGCATTAAATTGCCATGGTAAGCGAGCACCAAATGGTGTTCCTTTGATATTAGCCCTGTCGGCTGAACCAATTTGAGTAGGAACATTAGTTTGAGTATAGGGCAAGCCGGAATTAGCAGTAATCACAAAGTTTGCGTTTACATCTCTGAACACTTTCTCTCCCCAATTGCCCCAAGTAGGTCCTTGATAAGTGTATTTACCTTGGTTTCTTCCAAAATTATAATTGAAAATAACTCTTATCTGGTGGCGAATGTCCAAATCTCCTAAAGGAAATAAAGTTCTCAAATTAGGTTGTCCTGATGCAATCAAAGCACTGGCAGCATTGGGATTTGAACCGGTTCCGTCAGCAAACTGTAAGTTGTAGTTAGCTCTGAATGAAAGGTGTTCTCCTTCTAACTGATATTCAGTTGTAAAACCTTTGACTGTACTAAAGTCAATATTTTGATAACTTATATAGTTTACCGGATATGCTTGGTTATATTGGTATAACTGAATGTCATTTTTAATTTCTGCATAATAAGAGCCCAATTCAATAGAAGAATTATCACCAATCATTTGTTTAAATCCAATCTGATATTCAGTTTTGATACGTGGCTTCAGATTAGGATTTGCCATAGCACCTGTATTACGAGTGTCCATAAAATAGTAGTTATCTATGGTTGAAAAAGAATAGGTTGAAATTGGCTTTTGAGCTAATACATCAAAACTTGCATAAAAGTTTGCATCTTCTTTGATAGGGAATGAGAAGAGAATACGAGGCAATACATTTATTTTGGGTATAAAATCTCTAAAAGAATTACCGGTCAATTTTTGATTGGCAGGATCTACAAGATAAGGTGCTATTCGACCGGAGTTAGTTTGGTTGGCAATAATCTCAGGATTATTAACTTCATTTCCAGAAGCATCATACCATTGGTCTCCATCTCTGTAACCTAAGATTCGGGTAGGGTTCTTCACATCATTAACATAAACTTTATAGTCCTGACCCATATTAGACGGATGGTTTACATCAATTCCATTTAATTTACCTACTTCTCCAACTGTTTTAATCGGGAAAAGTGAATATGGGTCTTTTAGCACTAATTCATTAGCATCATATCTCTCCATCCTTAATCCCAGACGGAAAATAATATCTTTATATGCAAATTTATCTTGAATCCAAGCTGCTGAATAAACTGGTTGGAAAGCACCTATAAGCCTTTTAGCAGGGTCATTGGTAAAGGCTTCAACGCTGGGTTTACCTCTCACTATATTACCTAAATGGTCATATCCATAGTAACTAACATAACTGCTTCCATTATTTAGAAGGTCATTAGCGCTGAATAGACTTAAATCAAAATCATCGGGAGTAAAGGAGTTGATTTCAATGAAGCTTCGTTCATTGTAAAAATTACCATTCACATCTCTGATTCCTTCTTTAATAACTTTGTTACGGAAGTTTTTATCAAAATTGGTTTGTTGCTCTGTATTAATAAATCTTTGATATTTAACAGTATCGGTAAATACACCATTTTGATCATAAGTGAGGAAAGGATGTTCTTTATCAAGTTCTTTGAGGTGAGTGTTCATTAATTGAGGCATCAGCATCCACAAACCGGCTGCACCCAATCCATAACCTCTGTTCACCGTCTTTTCATACATAAAACCGAACTGTAGGTCATGAGGGGGTTTGATATTGCCTGATTCAGATTTTTTGTTGTTTTTAATCTGGGTTTCAAACATGGCAAATGCGGTATATCTTTCAGCCTGTCCTTTGCTCCAGTTTGCTGTAATAAATCCGGGGGTGGACCAGATTGAATATACGTTTGGAGGATTGTAGCCATTAATCAAACCTTGGCCCTGTATTACTTGTAGTTCGTTTGAGATGTTTCCACCTCTTTCATCATAGTAATTATAAAGATTAGTAGTATAATTAGCTCTAAGCGGGTTCATGTTTTTGCCTCTGTCACCGGGAATAAATTGGTCGGCTCTGATAAATTTATAGGCAGTATCCATAAATCCGATTTGCTCATAATAGTTGCTTATATATACTGTATCTCCGTTTTGATTCACATACATTTTAGGGCTAGTGCCTGACGGGTCTGGTCTATATGTATAGTTTGGAGTTTGGTAACGTTCAAACTTCCCGATATAACCATAGTCAAAAATTCTATCTCCATGAACAGGGTCATAGGCTCTGCTGAATGTATTTTGGTAATCAACTCTGATGGTATAATAGGTGTTATTAAAAGTTACCTTTCCGGCATTTGCTCTTGCTGTATCAGAAGGAATCCTATGTGTAAATCTCAAATAAGAGCGAACTGTAATATTATTACTAATTGCATTGAGTTTGTAGTTCATAATATTATTACTTACAGCAGGTCCACCGGCATATTGTAAACTTGTAAAGAAACTCAAGTCCATATTTCTATTTGGGCTATAATCAATTTTACCTTGAAAGTTGCCCTCTGCAGAATGACTGTTGGGTCTAACTCTTACATTCTCCATATCGTTCATGGTCAAAAAGTTACCTGCATGTACTAATCCACCGTCAACATTAGTTACCAATGGATGTTGTTCAATCTCGGACAATTTGGCGTCATTCACTTTATACACTCCTATATAGGAAGGGCTGGGGTCTCTGGTATAGGTTAAATTACCGGCAACCATATAACCCAATACCACTCTCTCTTTGGCTCCTTGACCTTTGTTCTTAATATAAAGAGGTCCTTGGGCAAATCCTTCCATTTGATTCCAATCAAAACGGTTGGCTCTTTTGAAACGGTTATCGTTGTCAAATTTACCTTTTGTAAATTTAACAAACTCGGTGGGTGTAGAACTGGTGATTTCGAATGAGCCTTGATGGAATCTGGAAGCACCTTTGGTAGTAATAGAAATAGCTCCTCCGGTAAAGTCTCCGAACTGAGCAGGAATACCATTTTGGTAGATAGTGATTTGACTTTGTGCAGCTTGAGTTTGTCCAAAAGCACCGATAGCTCTCACACCATCAATAAAATAAGCTGTTCCATCAGTACGAGAACCTCTAAAACTAACGCCACTTCTTGTTACGTTCACACCGGCAGTTAAACCTGCAATAGATGCAACACTTCGGGTTGGCAACACTTTAATATCTTTATCAGTAAAGGTTTTTTTCTGGTCGTCTGTCTCGATCAGTTTTTTGCCTTTGAGTCCTGAAACACTAGCAGCTCCAAGCACTTTTCCACCATCAGAAGCACCCCCGACTTTGCTCATTTTTATATCCCTGAAGATATAAGAGTCAGATGTGATAGTAACTGACACAACAGCTGTGTCATAACCAATGTAAGTTACAATTACATCATAATTGCCGGGATTCAAGGCAGCAAAGGTGAAATTTCCATCCATGTCCGAATATGAACCATCTACAAAGATTCCATTTTGTTCAAGTCGCACGGTTGCATAATCAAGAATTTTTCCTGTTAACGCATCTTTAACCGTTCCACGCAACTGACCATAGTTTGTTTGGGCTTGTGCAAATCCTGCTAAAACCATCAACAATAGCAATAATGATGTTCGTAAGTTAGTATAAATCAGTCTCATAAGTATATTTTTTCTGTTATATAAACTAAATATTTTTTGTTTTTAGGGGCGCCTATTTAGGCGGTGCAATTTCTGTTTTTATTTGATAAACCACAAATCAAAATAGAATTTTTCTTTTTCTAGCATCTAAAAGCTAAGCAACTGTTCAAGTTTTGCTATAATTACTTCTGCAATTTTTCGATAGGATTCTTTTGTCCAACCTGCAATGTGCGGGGTTATGACAACATTTGGCATGGACATCAGCATACCATAAGTCTGCTTTTCTTCTTCATTCCAATTGGCAGGTTTTTCGTTTTCCAACACATCTGCACCAAAAGCCGCCATTTGACCTGTTTGTAATAATGTCAAAACATCGGCAGCTACCACAATTTTACCTCTTGACGCATTGATTAATCCGATTGGTTTTTTGAATTTTTGTAGAAAATCTGCATTCACCATGCTCCGAGTTTCTTCAGTCAATGGAATGTGTAATGAAACCCAATCTGCTTCCTCAAAGATTCTGTCAAGTGTTGCAGCTATCGCAAAAGGTGAATCAACGGGTTTATATTTGTCATAAGCCAATACTTGCATGTCAAAACCCGAAATTCTTTTTGCCAAAGTGGAACCAATATTTCCAAAGCCTATGATGCCCAATACCTTTCCTTCCAATTCAACACCTCTGTTTGCTTCTCTGTTCCAGCGTCTTTTTTGAACACTTTGATATGCATGACTAATATTATCAGCCAAGTTGAGCATGAGTCCTATGGTGTGTTCTGCTACAGCATTGCGATTTCCTTCGGGGGCATTGATTATTTGTATATTTCTCAGCTTAGTTTCTTGTTCATCAATGCTGTCAATGCCTGAGCCGCCTTTTGCAATCCATTTCAGTTGTTTAGCCTTTTCAAAGAACGCCTTGTCGCACTCTATCTTACTCCTCACAATCAATCCCGAGTATTGAGCGATTTTTGCTAAAATCTCCTTTTTTTCTATTTCGGGTTGATAATCAAAATGAATTCCCAATCTATATAAACCTTCTAATAATGAAGGATGGAAATCATCGACTATCAGAACTGATTGATTTTCTTTTCTCTCATTTCTCATCACAAAATTATATTACACCGGTGCAATATTAAAATGAAAATTGATGAGTGGCTGAATCTATTTAACAAGAGGTGAATATCAGACTTTTTGTCGTTTCCATAGATTGTGTTCGGTCAACTTCACTTTTTTGCCGAAAAAACGATTAGCTGCTTGTTCAAATGCAGGTGTATAGTCAGAGATATAGAATTGGTGTGCCAAAGGTTTGTGCTGATTATTCTCTAAGTGAAGTTTGTTAATTACTTCTTTGACCTTAGTTGCTACAACATGGGCACTATTGACGATTGTGGTTTGTTTTCCAACAAGTTCTATGATTTGCTTCTCAATCAAGGGATAGTGAGTGCAAGCGAGAACAAGGGATTGAATGCCTTTGAGTCGTGAGTTTTCTAAATAGGCATTGATTACAGCTTTGCTGATATTATTGTTGTAAAAACCTTCTTCTATCATAGGAGCCAGCAGCGGAGTGGCAAGGCTTTGAATAGATTTGGAGGGGGCTGTATTTTTTAAATGTTTAGGAAACACACCGGATTTAATGGTTCGTTTGGTGCCTATAAGTCCAATTTTTTTGTGTTTTTGTTTTGCGATATGCTGAACGACCGGTTCTATAACATTGATAACCGGTATTTCCTTCGGCATCCATTTTTGAAAAGAGTTGCCAATACTTGCAGATGCGGAGTTACAAGCAATCACAATCAGTTTGCAATTTTGATTGACCAAGAATTGCATGATTTCACGAGAATATTCTCTGATTGCTTTAGCTGACTTATCTCCATAGGGCAAGTGAGCTGTATCTCCAAAATAAATCAGTTGTTCGTTTGGCAAGAGTGCAGATATAGCATTGGCGACCGTTAAGCCGCCAATACCTGAGTCAAATATACCAATCGGACGTGATTTCAAAATGTTCTAATTTCCTAATGGATTTTTTGGAATAGGCGGAGTGTCAATATCGTTTGCTCCTTCTTTTCTTTTTTTCTCGGATTCTTCTTTTGTCATTAGTTTGAGTTTGGCTCTCACTAAGTTTTCAATATCATCTGCATCGCGTTTGAAGTGCAACACAGAAGCATCAATTACCATGGAAAAACCTTTGTCTTTTGCAACGGCATCTATGGCATCATCAACCTTTTTTCTTAATGGAAGTAAGAGTTCTTCTTGTTTATTAGCTAATTTTTCTTCATTTTCCTTTTGTTGAAATTGATAAATCTGTTGAAGTTGGTCTAGTGCATATTGTTCCAATTCAATCAATCGTTTATTTTGGTTGCCCGCTTCTATTTTCTTGTTCAACTCTGTTTGTTTGGCAATATAGTCATCTTCTATTTTTTTCAAATCTTCTTGTAACTTGAGATAGAAGGACATTAAACTGTCGTTCATTGTTTTGTATTCGGGCAAATCCAAAACTACATTGCTATAGTTCAGATAACCAATCTTCATTGTTTGTGCTTTTACTCCATAAAACGAAGCCATCATTAACACAAAAACCATCGCTCTTTTCAAAATTCTACTTGTCATATTATGTTCTGTTATATAAATATTTTTATTCTTAATTTGTTGTTACACCCAGTAATTCCAATACGTTATCACTCAAGTCATATTTGGGGTCAGTAATTAAAACCACCATATTGCCGGCTATATCAAACACGAAATCATAAGCTCCATCTTTTGCCACACTTTGAATAGCTTTAAACACTTTGTCTTGTATGGGCTTGATCAACTCTTGACGTTTTTTGAACAATTCTCCTTCCGGACCAAACTTTTCATTCTCAAATCGCTTAGCCTCTGTCTCCATGTTCACAATTGTTTGCTCTCTTTCTTTTCTTTGGTCTTTTGTCAATAAGGGTTCTTCTGCCTTGAACTCTTTAAACTTGGCATCCAAATCAGCATACTTCTTGTCCACTTGTGTCTGCCAGTCTTTGGATAGTTCATCCAACTGTTTTTGTGCTGAACGGTATTCGGGCATTTTACCTAAAATATATTCGGTATCTACATAGCCGAATTTTTGTTTTTGAGAAAATGCTGTGCCGGCAAATAAGACTGCAAAAGCAATTAAAAATAGTTTTTTCATGATTTTCATTGTGGTTGAGTTATTTATAGTTTGTATTTCAAATCACATACCAATTTTAAAGGGCGGGCAAATTTATTCTTTTTTTTGGGGGGTACAAACACTCTCTTACAAATAGCCTTTGACCTTGTAAATCATTGTACCAAGCCATTCTTTGCTCAACAATTCCCATTTCTGAAAACTGCGGGCATTGGGTAAAATAAACGATTCCAAGCTGTATTTGCGAATAGGTTCAAACAAAAAATGTGTCGGAAAAGGCTGAGGTGCATAACCCGCTTTGCTGAATACTTTCATTGCTCGATTCATGTGAAAGGCGGATGTAACCAACAGAATACGCGGATTGTCCAAACCTATCAACTCTTTGGTAAATTGAGCATTCTCAAATGTATTCCGAGATTGCGATTCTATCAAAAGGCTATCTGTCCTAAAATGTCCTTCCTTCAGGTATTCTTCAACAAGTTTAGCTTCTTTTTGATTAGGATATAGTAAGCTGCCGCTTCCTCCCGAAATTACAAGTGTCCCTATTTGATGTGATTGATACAGTTTCAATACCTGAAACAGCCTATCTGCAGATTCAGCAAATTCAACCCTGTTCAAATCATTGTCCTCGGAACAAAAACCACCCAATAAAACCGCAGTATCGGGATAGGTATGAGAGTTTTTGGCTGCATTACGCCATTTCTTTTCTTGCAAAATACCTACCTCGTTGACCAAAACACTGTTTCCAAATAGGAACACCAATACCAGAGAGATTAATATCAATCGTTTGCGCTTAATTATATTTTTGGTGGACAAACTCCAAAGCAGCAAAATCATTACCCAGAAAAAAGGGTTTAACAAAAAACTAAGTATTTTACTGAATATAAAAAACATAAACCCCTCCTTGAACTTCGCAAAAGTAGAAAAAAGCACTATCCTTCATCTACGTCATTTTTATTAAAATTGTGCTGCATTACTTGTATATACTTCTAAACTACACATGTTGCCAAGTGCTACACTTACTTGAGATAAGGATTATGTTTCTTCTCAAAATCAATGCTTGTATCAGCGCCATGTCCCGGCAACACGCGGACATCACCCGGCAACACAAACAGTTTTTCTCGGATGCTGTTAAGCAAGGTTTGTTCATCGCCACCCGGCAAATCAAAACGACCTATACTTTGCTTAAACAAAACATCCCCACCAAACAACACCTTGTACTCCGGCTGATAAAAACAAAGGCTGCCGGGGCTATGTCCGGGTGCAAAAATGATGTCAAAAGTGAGCCCACCCACAGAAACTTTATCTCCTTCGTTCAAAAATTGCTCTGCCAAAGGCGAAGGTTCTGCAAAAATCCCCCATTGTTTGCCATAGGATTCCGCTGCTTCAATTAATTGCGTTTCAAGCTGATGATACATCGGCTTAAGCCCGAATGTATCCGCAATCAGTTTGTTGCCAAAAATATGATCGAGATGACAATGTGTGTTGAGTAATAAAACCGGTTCGAGTTGCTGTCGGGCAATAAAATCCAATAACTCTTCTTTTTCTTCCGGCATATAACAACCCGGGTCAATGATGGCGCAATCTCTACTTTCGTCATAAACTATATAGGTGTTTTCTGCAAAAGGATTAAAGGTAAATATTTGTATTTTCATTCAGCAACAAGCGTTTGTGCAAAGCTATTAAAAGACCCATACAAAAATAGAACTAAGCATCTCCAACTTCTTCATAATGTACATTGAAACCAACTTAACTGCTGCTATTTTCATACAAAATGCTGTACCCAAATCTCATTCTTTGTCTGATGTTTACCATTTTCAAAAACCTATAATTGGCTCTCAAAGTGTTTAATTGCATCCATTCTTATTGCGTTTTTTGTATTACACAAACAGACCGTACGCAATGATTTTGATATATCATAATACAAAATGCGAAGATTGCATTTTCACCCTCAATCAACTGTATATAAATGCGTTTTAAACTTTTTATCATAAGAGATTGTAGGTTGAAATATAAGCCGTAGTATTGCAGATATTTAGGTGTTGTCCAAAATTGGCGCAACCGTTTACAGATAAAGGTTTCAGAGGTTTTCAGTAGGCGTTTAAGGAAAAAACAAAGGATTTGTTTTCAAAGCTTTTGCAAATGAGATTTGCTGAAAGACTTGCTTTCGTAGCTAATCGCTGAAAAAGCTTTGCGAAATTATCTACAAAAACTTACAAAGTCAATTTTTGTGGATAATTTCCCTTAAACAGGCTTATTGATTTTACGCTGAAACAACCTTAAAATGACTTCGCAAATCATCAATTTGCAAAATGATTTCTAAGGTACTTTATCGGTGTAGCCCGTTTGGCAACTTCGTACAACTGCCAGATTTGCAAAAGTTGCGTAGTATAGCGTTGGTTTAGAAGTTTTGTTTTAGTTTTGACAAGCGTTTGTCTGGTAGTGGAGGCTGTGTTTGTGCAACCTTCGCAAATCTGTCGGACGTTATAGGGCATTTTAAAAGACGACAGAAAATTGACAAGAAAATTAATAACAATATTGATAATTGTAGTTTTTAGTTCTTGCGGGACAGGACTGAAAATTAGTAAAAGTGATTTCTCTCCAATTGACAATAGTTTTAAAGGAACTTATGAAAACAAATCTCTATTAACAAAGGGACGAAATAACTACAACTCAAAGACAACAATTTTGGACTTTTTTGAAATTTACAAATCAAATGCTGACTCTATTCAAATGCATTTTGACGCGAATAACAATCTTGTATTGACTTTCAGAGACAGTTTAGGAGTTAGGACAGAAACATTTAATGGACAGTTCAAAAAAAAGGGATACTATGAAATATATATAAGAAAATATAGAAAAGAAATTCCTCCATTTTTTCCAATTATATATGGAACTCGTGACATTAAAAGACTACGAATTGGCTTAACTAAACAAATGGAATTGGTAATTGACAATAAATGGGCAAGAGACGGAAATATATTTATTCTTGCAGGTGGTGGAAGTGGACGTTACAGAAGCCACTTTAGACAAATAACAATACGACAATGACGAGAAAAACGCCCTATAACAGCCGTTTTGCAAAAGCGGGGGTTTCGTGCTTCTATGACAGTGAAGTGCTAGATTCAAGCTTTGTGCATCTAATGAAATTTAGTGCTAAAAATCCCCGCCTTCGCAAAGCGGCAAAACGTTACAAGCAAGGCTATGACAACCATGCGAACAACGAAAAACAGAAGGCTGACGAGAGACAGAAGGCCACCAAGACAAGCATAGGTTTGTCTGACAGACCATATTTTGTCCTCTTGAAAAGCAAACTGACTTGGAGGAAAAACGAAGTCTTGTTTGTAAAATCAAATATATTAATACATTACAAAATGAAACATTTAAATTTAAAAATGAGCTTATTGGCTCTAATAATCGGAATTAGTTCAACAATATTTGGACAAACTCCAACTCTACATAATCCCAACAATACTTTCATCAACGCAAGAGTTGAGGAAAATAATGCAATGGGACTACTTTGGTGGAAATGTGACTCTATGAGTCCTTTCCAGTTATTTACCACATACAAGGCACATACTGGATTAACAATCAACGATAGTATGGCAATTGTTAGACAATGGGACGACCAACAAGTATGCTTACAGCATGTTCTTTATCAACATTATTATAAAGGGATATTAGTGGAAAGTTCTGAGTTTAGAGAACATTTTGACCCTGTCGTTAACAAAGTTGTTTTATCTAATGGCAGGTATGTTGAAAATCTCGAATTATCAAAGATTCCATTAGTTTCAGAAGAATCCGCCCTTTCTAATGCTTTAGCACACTCAAATGCAGAATTGTATGCTTGGCAAGATGATAGCTTGGAGTATTATTTGCAATTGGATTCAGTGCCTGAAATGTCAACCTACTATCCGAAAGGTGAATTAGTTTATGCGCTAATTGGCGACCAGGCAATTATCCCTGCTAATTATAAACTTGCATGGAAGTTTAGGATATTAGCCATTACACCTAAATTTAATAAATATATTTACATTGATGCCTTAAATGGAAATGTAATAAAGGAGTTTGAAAATACTTGCAATGGGGATTTCAATCATGTATATTATGGCAATAAATTTATTGATACTCGGTGGTATGGTGGACTAAAACGTAAATTTTTCTTACAAGCAAATGATAATGGAAGAAATATACTTACGAAGGATGATAATGATCAATATGGAAGTTACGCATTAAGAAAATTACCTGATGATAAAGATGATAACTGGGGTAATTCGCATTGGGGTGCAACATCATGTCACCATGTTGTTCAGGAGTCATGGTCTTTTTTCCAAAACACATATTCTAGACACGGCTTCAATAACTCAAATAAAGAAATACGGGTGATTGGTAATGATGCTTTTTGGTCTGGAGCAAATGTAAATGCATTCTTTGAACCTTCAAATTCTAAATTCGATTATATGGGATTTGGAAGCACTTCACAAGGGAATCTACTAGCAACTTATGATATTGGAGGTCATGAATTTACTCATGGAGTTTCACATCATACTGCAAATTTTAATAGATTTGGACATGCCGCCTCATTAAACGAATCCTTTTCTGATATTTTTGGACTAATGACGGAAAGATTTGCAAAAGGTGGTTCATTTAATTGGACAATGGGAGAAGATGCAAATTTCACTATAAGAGACATGCAAAACCCTAATTCATTAGGGCATCCTGCATGGTTTGAACAACCTGGTTTTTGGTCTACAGGTAGTGCTCCTCATCCAAATGCAGGAGTACAAAATCGATATTTTTATTTATTAAGTCTGGGCGGTACTCAATTAGGAAGATGGGTACAAGGTGTTGGTGTTGATATAGCAGCCAATGTTTCATATTATAGTTTAACCAATTTAACAGGTTCTGCTGAAACATATCCACTAGCAAGAGAACATGCAGTTGCAGCTGCTAGAATTTTGTATGGTCGTTGTTCATATGTTGAAAATCAAGTTTGTAGGGCTTGGAGTGCTTGTAACATAGGTCCATATTGTGAGCCATGTGCAATTGCTTATCCTTGTTGGACTTATGGTTGTGGTAATTCTCAAATGCCAATGATGGGTATAGAAGATTTAAGCAACAGAATAAGCAAAATTGAACTTTATCCTAACCCTGCAACAGATGTTTTGAATATCAAATTCAATGAATTAACTAATTTTGAATTGGAAAATGGAATTTTCAACATAGTTATTTTAGATATGCTAGGGCGTGCCCAAATCTCAAAAACACTTTCAAGTGATGACTTTAAAAATGGATTATCGATTTCTCATTTAACATCAGGAGTATATTCAATTGTAATATCAAATAATAGTGGTTTTAGTCAGTCATTAAAATTTGTTAAGCAATGAAAACTTTTCTGACAATCGTTATTTCAATGATTGGAATAGTATCAGCACAAGCCGATACTATTCCATCTTTTAAACTACCTAAAAATCAAATTGAATTTAGTTTATCCAGCATAAATTATATGGATGGATATGGTTATAAAACTTCAAGCATATATGATAAAGAGATTCGTTTTGGTGACATTTGTTTATCTTATACTAGGCACTTTGAAAATAAATATTTTGCAACTTTATCTTATTTTCGATACAGTAGAAATAATTATATGCAAATTAGAAATCAACGCAATCATTTAGATATAAATAAAGGTGAAATACTTCGTAAATACTCTTACTATTTAAATCTAAAATTTGGTCAAATACAACTATTATCTTTGTCAAAAAATTTACAAGGATATATTAAACCAAGCATTGAACTACTTTATGGATATGGTTCAGATCATATATTTCTTGCATCATATCCAGCTCCAAACCCTTTTGATTTTGCATCGGTTGGAGTAGAAACTAAAGGTTTTGGTTTAGGAATAGGAACAGAATTAGGATTGATTTTTTACAAACATTTTTCATTTAGTACATCTTTTAATTATACCTATATTTTTGAAAGAGGAAAGTATGAAGAATTATCGCCACCTAATCCTGAATATTATAAATATACCCCATCTCGAAATATATTGATTTTCCAACCAAAAATTGGATTTTTATTTTGAAGAACATTAAACTATATGACAATACAAAGAGGAAGCCCAGCTTGTAACATCAGCTATACGCAAGCAGGGGTTTCGTGCTTCTTAGGACAGTAAAGTGGTAAATTTAAAGTTCAGTTCTTCGTAGGAAGTTCAATGGTAAAATGCCCTGCCTGCGTATAGCTGAAAACCGTCAAACTGTCTAAAAACCCCTTTTCCACACTTAACTATTTGATTGTTAACAACTAAACACCTAATTATTATGCTTACATGCTGATAATCAGTAGTTTTACAGCATGAAGTTTGTTAAAGGAGAAAACCGAGATCAAATGCAATTCTTTTGCTTGGAGCAGGCTGTTGACCGAGATAATGAAGTTCGACTTATTGAACTCTTTGTCAATGCATTACTACTAAAAGACTTCGGATTCAAATCTGAATTTGATGAAAATGGTCGTCCTGCTTATCATCCTGCGGATCTGCTAAAGCTGTTTATTTATGGCTATTTAAACCGTATTCGCTCTTCTAGGCAGTTGGAAAAAGAGTGTAAAAGAAATCTTGAATTGATGTGGTTAATGAGAAGGCTTGCGCCCGACCACAACACCATTTCTAATTTCCGAAAAGACAATCCAAAAGCAATCCAAAAAGTATTTAGAGCAACCGTACAACTGGCAAAACATTTCGAACTGATTGGAGGCAAACTCATTGCCGGTGACAGCACAAAAATGAGAGCGCAAAATTCCAAAAAGAACAATTTTAACCCAAAGAAAATCGAAAGACACATTGCCTATATTGATGCCAAACTAGAAGAATATTCAGGCATATTAGCTGCCGAGGATGGAGATCCTGCTCAGAAAAAAGAAGCACAAGACAAAATCCAAAAACACTTGAATCAACGCGACAAATACGAGCAAATGAGGCAGGAATTAACAGAAACGGGCGACACACAGATATCAACTTCCGACCCCGATAGTCGCCAAATGATTACCCGAAATAATATTACAGAAGTTGCCTACAACATTCAATCCACAGTAGATGCCAAACACAATATTCCCATTGATTTTAAAGTAACCAACCAAAACGATTCAAAAGCCATGGGAGCTATGGTGCGAAGAGCCAAAACCATTCTTGGGAAAACTGATTTCACCGCCCTTTACGACAAAGGTTACCACACAGGGACAGAGTTTGATTATGCTCACAAACACCAGGTTGAAGTGATTGTAGCTTTTCCCGATGTGGCCTCTCACGCTCCCGATTTAGCCTTTGATGTGGAACATTTTGATTACAACATAGACCTAGACCAATACACTTGCCCAGCAGGACAAGTGCTCACCACCAACGGACGATGGTACAACAAAGCTAGCGGCAAAACAATGAATCGAATGAAGCATTACAAAACCAAAGTCTGCCTTACCTGTCCTCTTTTCCAAAGCTGTACAACAAACAAAAAAGGAAGACTAATTGAACGCTCTGAACACCAAAACCTGATTGATGCAAACAAAAATCGACTCAATGAAAATATGGAACTATACCGAAGGCGACAAGCTATTGTGGAACATCCTTTTGGAGTCATTAAACGGCAGTGGGACTTCTACTACATCATGACTAAAAAGACCATAAAACATGCCCAAGCAGATGTTGGAATCATCTTCACAGCCTACAACCTACGCAGAATCTTTAATATCATTGACAAAAAACTGCTCCAAAGCTACTTAAAAGAGCTTGGGCTTTTGTTTTTAGCCATTAATCTCCTTTTAAAAGCTATTTTAAACCTATTTAAGCCGTTTTATTTTTCCAAATTCAAAATGGCAAATTCTTAAAGCTTCAAATTTAAATGCCTCTAAAATCATCTCGTAAATTCCTTTTGTCCTATTTTTGAAACCGAAACAGAGGTTTTTAGACGAACTGCCGTTAGCAGTAATGATATCTGACAAAATATGAAAATAGTAATAAGCTGTTGTGACAGCAAAAATGGAAATCCATTCACATACAATCAAGAGACAATAAATTTTGTTTCACATGTGAATGCGGCTTTACAGAATAATGAACTGTATTTTCACCCTGACGATTTAATACCTAATGAAAATAATACATGGCGTGACTTAATAGCTCAACAAGAAGAAGCTTATAATTTACTCCATGCTTATAATCTATATAGACCTAATATTTATGCTGATCTATTTGAAAACTATGGCAATGACTTATTTATATTCTCTGCTGGTTGGGGAATTATTAGAGCAGATTTCAGACTTCCAAAATACAACATAACATTTTCCAATAACAGAAACATTCCTAATTATGCAATTAGGAATAATATTGATATTTTTCATGACTTTAACCATTTAGAAGGAGTTGAAGCAAATGAACAAATTTTATTGATTGCAGGAAGTGATTATGTTTTACCCTTCTGTCAACTCACTGCAAATTTGCCTAATGAGAAAATAATTATTTATAAAAATCAAGCTCTGTTAAATAACAATCCGTATCTGAACAACAACAACTTTCAATTCAATTACTATCAGACAAATAGACGCACAAACTGGCATTATGAATTTGCACAACGTCTAATAAACAATGAAATTGAAATATGATGACAGTTTCAGATATTAGAATTCAAGATATTAGAATCACAAATGAACCGATTGTTTACTATTGGTGGTTCAAGATAAATTGTTTTGACAACTTATTAAATTTACTAAACACAGAAACTGACTTTGAAAGAATTCTCATTAGAGAAATTAACGGAGAAGATTATGGACTTTTATACATAGGTAAAGGTAAAAAAGGACACGATAGACTTGTTAAATACCACATTCATGACAGCCAAAATTTTCACACAACTGGGGTTCAAAACGGACGGCTTTCATCATTAAGACAAACACTTTGCGGATTATTGCAACTCCAAATGTCAACGAGTAAATTTGAGATTAATAGATTTATGGACAACAACTGCATAGTTGAATTTGAAACTTGTAGTTTGCAAAACTTAGATTCAATTGAACATGAAAAAATTACGACCAATTATTTACCTCTAAACTATCAAAATACTAAAAACATCTTGTCTTCAAGACACCGTAAAATATTAAGTGAATGCAAAAAAAGAATGAGACAATAATCACTACTGCTAACAGGCGTTTGGCTCAATGGCGGGTGAAGTGGTTAATTGAACATTCTACCTCGCTGTCTTGTCCTGAAATAAGTTTACACATTTTAACCTTTAAAAAAGTAAACTATGACAGACAAAAAAACAGAAAATCAGTTGTTTAAAAAGCAAAAAAGAACGCTTACTTTTCACGATGACGAATTCAAAAGAAAAGTTATTGCAGAGTATTTGGATGGTAACGCTTCCAAAGAATCAATTCAAAAAAAGTACGGTATTAAAGCAGACAGTGCCATTACCCGTTGGATGCGAAAATTTGGAATTGTAGATCCTTTTGCAAAAACGCCTTACCTTGGCTTCGTGAAAGAACATCATTTAAAAAAGAAAGACCCGGGCAAATTGGAGCTTGAAAACAAAGCGCTTCAGAAAAAAATCAGAGACCTGGAAGCCAAACTAACACAAGAAAAACTGCGTGCAGAAATGTATGCCAGAGTGATAGAAAAGGCTGAAAATGAAATGAATATCCCTATCTTAAAAAAGTCAGACACCAAGTAATCCTTGAGATGAAAATGACCTATTCGCAACATAGCCTAAGCGATTATTGTCGGTTATTTGGTGTTTCCAGGCAATCGTTCTATCAGCATTTTAGAACAAAAGAACATAAAAGTTTCCACAACGAAATGATTCTACAACAAGTCAAAATGATTCGGGAAGAACATCCACGATTGGGTACCAGAAAACTCATGGTTTTGCTGTACCCTTTCCTCCATGAACATCAAATTACATTAGGCAGAGATGCTCTGTTTGACCTTCTGGGGCATCACAAAATGCTTGTTAAAAAACGAAAAAGACAGGTACAAACAACCTTTTCTAAACACTGGATGCGCAAGTGGCCCAACCTTGTAAAAAACTATGAGGCAGACACCATAAACCACCTTTGGGTTAGTGACATCACTTATTGGAAATCCGGCAACCACACCTTTTACATTAGTTTGATAACCGATGTGCGTTCACGTAAAATCATCGGATACAGCCTGGATAATAACCTAAAAGCTCAATCAAGTCTGGAAGCCTTAAATATGGCTATCTGCTACAAACCCCATCAAACCGCCCACATCATCCATCACTCAGACAGAGGCTCTCAATACTGCTCTGCCGAATATGTAGCCAAGCTCCTAGAAAACAACATCAAAATAAGCATGACCGAGTCAGGCGAACCCACAGACAATGCCTACGCTGAAAGAGTAAATGGAATTTTAAAAGAAGAATACCTTTACCAATACAACCCTAAAAACATGGCTCAAGCTAAAGCTATTTTGGCTCAAACTATTCAACTTTACAACCAAAAAAGACCTCATTTGAGTTTAGAAAATCAAACCCCAAACCATGTTTTTAAAACCCATACACGAAAGTTTAATAGACTTTGGAAATCCTATCAAAAAACTAATTTTGTAAACCCATGACAGGATGTAAATATTATTGTAAACTTGTATCAGGATTTAGCAACACAAACTGTAAACTTTTTTTAGGACGAGACAGTGTCCAAATCTGTCTATTACAGATTTAACAGGCATTGAAGCGTTTACGTCCTTAACAACATTATATTGTTTCCAAAATCAATTAACCTCATTGGATGTTTCTGCGAATACCGCATTAACCGTCTTGCATTGCTACACCAATACGTTAACAAGTTTAAATGTTTCTGCAAATACGAATTTAACTGTGTTATGGTGTTTTTCTAACACATTAACCGCATTAAATGTTTCTGCAAATACAGCTTTGATTTCACTCAGATGCGGTAATAATAACTTATCGGCTTTGGATGTTTCTGCGAATACTGCTTTGACTGAGTTACTTTGTAACGAAAACAACTTAACAGCTATAGATGTTTCTAAAAATATTGCATTAACTAACTTCGATTGCGGAAGTAATAACTTAACTGTTTTGGATGTTTCTGCAAATACAGCATTAACTTACTTAAAATGTAGCTATACTGTCTTAACTGTTTTGGATTTAAGTGGTAATATTGCTTTGCAATATTTAACTTGTGATGGTTGTATTATGACTACTCTGAATCTATCTTCAAACGCAGCTTTGATTAATTTACATTGTTTCAGTAGTAAATTTACCACCTTGGATCTTTCTGCGAATACAAATCTTACTCATTTGGACTGTAGAAATAGTAAATTATCTAGTTTAAATCTTAAAAATGGAAACAATACCAAATTCATATCTCTCCATGCTACTAGTAATCCCAATCTTACCTGCATTCAGGTAGATGATGCAGCATACAGCACTACAAACTGGACAGGGGCTAATTTTAAATTTGATGCAACAGCAAGTTTCAGTGAAAACTGTGGGGGGACAACAAGTATTAATGAGAATAAAACAGTTTTAGCTTCTTCCATCTACCCCAACCCAAGTAATGGCACGTTTACTATCTCTTTGGACAAAAACTACAGCCAAGCAAGCATGCAAGTAGTGGATGTTCTGGGTAAAGTGGTGCTTTCGACTACGCTCAATCACCAAATAAATACTATTGAAATGAATAATGCTCCAAAAGGCGTTTACTTTGTGAAGTTGCTTACTTCAGAAGGTGCACAAAGCATTACGAAAGTGGTGGTAGAATAAATTTTAATGAATATTCATTTTTTTGAAAATAACTCCGGTAGTATTATCGGAGTTTTTTTTAACCTTTATTAATTCTAAACACTCATCGCCTCTTGCTCCTGACACCAAAGTTTCATGATGTTTTAAAATCATCACAAAAAGTACCTCAACATCATACTATGCATTATTTATAGCAATGCTAATCATGAGTGTCATGTAAGGGCATAGCAATCAGTTTTCATACTTCAAAATCTCCTAAATTCGCGAGCCCTAAGACTAACAGATTATTATGTTCAGAACACACACTTGCGGAGCATTGAGATTAGCTGATATTAACAAAGAGGTTACACTCAGCGGCTGGGTAGCTAATTCCAGAGATTTTGGTTCGCTTACTTTTGTCAATTTACGCGATAGATATGGTATTACACAGCTTGCTTTTAATGAAGAGATAAACAATAATTTGTTATTACAGGCACGCACACTCGGACGTGAATTTGTGGTTCAGATTAAAGGCAAAGTAGCAGAAAGAAGCAATAAAAATCCCAAAATTCCAACCGGGGAGATTGAGATTATTGTAAGCGATATCAAGGTATTAAATGTATCAAAAACTCCTCCTTTCACGATTGAAGAAAACACAGATGGAGGAGAAGATTTGCGAATGCAATATCGCTATCTGGATTTGAGAAGAGAATCGGTGAGAAAAAAACTTGAACTCAGACACCGTGTGGCTCAATACACACGAGAGTATTTGTCAAGGGCTGATTTTTTGGAGGTTGAAACCCCCGTTTTGATTAAATCCACACCCGAAGGTGCGAGAGACTTTGTGGTTCCCAGCAGAATAAATGAAGGTGAGTTTTATGCTCTGCCACAATCTCCTCAGACCTTCAAACAATTGTTGATGGTGGCTGGGTTTGATAAATATTTTCAAATAGTCAAATGTTTTAGAGATGAAGATTTAAGAGCAGATAGACAGCCCGAATTTACTCAGATAGATTGCGAAATGTCCTTTGTAGAACGCGAAGATGTATTGCAGACTTTTGAAGGATTAGTGAAGTATCTTTTCAAACAGGAAAAAGGCATTGAAATCACTCAAATTCCCAGAATGTCTTATGCTGACGCTATGAAAAACTATGGTTCGGACAAGCCGGACACGCGGTTTAGCATGACATTTAATTATTTGGATAATATTGCCAAAGGAAAGGGGTTTGGCATTTTCGACAATGCAAAAAGCATCATTGCAATTTGTGCTAAAGGTGCGGCAAACTATACCCGCAAACAAATTGACGAACTTACGGATTATGTAAAACGACCTCAGATAGGTGCTAAAGGATTGATTTGGTGTCGCTTTGGCGAAGATGGTCTGAAATCCTCAGTGGACAAGTTCTTTAGCACGGAAGATTTGCAAAAATGGGCGGACGTATGCGGAGCAAGCCAAGGCGATTTGATGCTAGTATTGAGCGGAGATACCATTGCAACACAAAAACAAATGAATGAGTTACGTCTGTATTTGGCTACACAACTCGGATTAAGAGACAATACAGTGTATAGCCCTTTGTGGGTAATAGACTTCCCCTTACTCGAATGGAATGAAGATGCACAAAGATTTTTTGCCATGCACCACCCATTTACTGCGCCTAATCCTGAGGATATGGCAAAATTAGACTCTGCCCCGGCAAGTGTAAACGCCAATGCGTATGACCTTGTCATTAACGGAGTTGAAGTGGGTGGAGGTTCTGTGCGAATCTTTGACAAAGAACTCCAGTCAAAGATGTTCAAAATTCTTGGTTTTACTCCGGAAGAAGCCCAAAAACAGTTTGGATTTTTGATGAATGCTTTTGACTATGGTGCACCGCCCCACGCGGGTATTGCTTTTGGATTTGACAGACTGTGCTCCCTCTTTGGCGGCTCCGATTCAATCAGAGACTTTATTGCTTTCCCTAAGAATAACAAGGGTAGAGATGTGATGATTGATGCTCCTTCTTCTATCTCTCAAGAACAGTTGAAAGAACTTAATCTTCATATTGCTGAATCTAAATAAGAAGCTCTATATTGACTCTTATGTAGTTTGATACTCACAGACAACGGAAGTATGCGCTTGTGAGTTTTAGAGTTGCTCTCACAAAACCGAGTGAACAAATTCAATTAAATCTTTCTCTTATTATAGGTATATTGCTCAATAAAAGACTTTTCAGTATTGTTTTTGGGTTTGAAATTAGGGGGCATTATTTTGTCTTGCAGAAATGACACAAATTTTCTAACCGGCATTTTTGTTTTAGGTTCTAAAAAAGATTTGACATAATTCTTTTTAGAGAGTTTTCTAAAGAAATTGGATTTTTTGCTATCAGCAAATGCAATTCGAGAACGAATATAATAATCAAACATATCCAGTTTGATTGGTAAAAATTCAGATAAGCGATTGTATCCGTTATGTGTAAAAAGAAATCTTTTGTTTCGATTACTCCCATTCATCAATGGGTCTGTAATATAGAACTGAAAAGGGTGAGCAACCGGTGTGTTTGCAATTGGCTTCCAAAGTATCCTCGCCACTTCTTTGGGTAATTCAAAATTCAGTAAAGGGAAAAACTTTCTATCAAGGTTTTTTTCAAGTAAATTGGTTCTGCCATGGTCAACCAAGAGTAAATGAACTTGTTGTGTAAAACGATTATCAGGTTTGCCTGCTTTTAAAAGCATTTCCATAGGATAACCAAACTGACCTATTTCATAGGTGCTAAAAAGGTTTTTTGCAAGTTCAAGTTCAACACCATTATGAACCAAGCTTTCAACCCCGGCAAGAAATAACAAGGTTTTTGCATTGTTTACTGCTTCAAACTCCTTGCGACTATTTGTGCAGTAATAGATATGACCTGAATTTAACACAAGAAACTTGGCATGTACTATCAAAAAATCAGGAGTCTGTCCTTTGTGTGAATTTTGAAACTCCTCCAGAGACGGGACGTTACAAGCCGAACTAATCTCAACTTCATCAGAAATCTTGGATGGCGCATAAGCCACTCTTGCATTAGTAGTTAATAAATTCTTAATAATATTAACAGAATCGGCAGTTTCGTATCCCCATAAAACATTGCCTCCGGTTCTTTTAACAGCATTTTCAAATTCGAGTATATTTTTATCTAACTCTTCTGTGGTTTTCCATCTGTAAAAAAGTAGGCGCTTCCTTGCAAGCTCAGCGTCTTCAAAGTAGCTCAAAGCATGTTTAAATCTTGAGATAAATTCCTCAAAAGTTAATTCTTCATCAGTCAATATTTCAGATGGCAAACGCAAATCAGTTCAAAAAAAGGTTGTCAATCAGTCTCACAGACTCAATATACACGGCAGCTAAGATAATATACTTTTTGTTCTTTTCCCATATTATTGGATTGCGCAGAGTTTCGGCTTCTACTATTTCAAGATATTCAACTTCCAATCCTTGTTTTTTGAATTCAGCTTTTCCTTTTTCAATAATATTCAGAGGCGATTCTGCCGGATAAAGAGACCTGCAATAGATTAATTTTCGATATATCTCCGCGGCTTCCTTTTTGCCTTCAAGGCTCAATCGCTGATTGCGAGAACTCATAGCCAACCCGGATGCTTCGCGCATAGTAGGCTCAAAAAATAATTGTATATCAGAGAAATATGTATCAACTAATCTTTTTACAACCAAACATTGCTGATAATCTTTCAACCCAAAAAATGCCTTTTGAGGATTTATCAGAGAAAACAGTCTATGCAACACCTGAACAACACCCTGAAAGTGCCCTTTCCTCATTTTGCCTTCCATGACCGATTCCAAATCCTTAATGTCTAATTCAATATTGGGAACTCCTTGAGGGTAAATATCATCAACAGAAGGTGCAAAAAGCAGGTTACATCCGGAATTTTCCAGTAGTGCAATATCTCCTTCTATATTTCTCGGATATTTTTCTAAATCTATGGGGTTGTTAAATTGAAGTGGATTGACAAAGAGTGATACCACAACATAATCTGTTTGGCTACTTGCAGCCTTGACCAAAGATAAATGCCCCGGGTGCAATGCCCCCATAGTGGGAACAAAACCTATATTGACCTCTTTATTTTGGGTCATAAATTGTGCTAACTCGTTGATGTTCTTAGCAATTTTCAATCAGCAAGAGAAATTTAATGAGACGGCAAAGAAAACTTCTAAAAGGTAATTTGGCAAATTACCGGAAAAAATATATTATCTTTGCAGTGCTTTAACAACCAACTCATAAACATATATGGCAATTACAGGAAAAAAAGTATTATTTGTATCATCGGAGATGAGCCCGTTCTTAGAAGAATCTCCGGTTTCAACTATCGCAAGACGCCTGCCACAGGCAATTCAAGAACATAATAATGAAATCAGGGTTTTAGTACCTCGTTTTGGTATTATCAATGAGAGAAGAAACCGACTGCATGAAGTTGTCAGACTTTCAGGTATTAATATTTCCATAGGAGATAATGACAACCCCTTGGTTATTAAAGTGGCTTCTATACCCGGAACAAGAATACAAGTGTATTTCCTTGACAATGAAGATTTCTTTCACCGTAAGCATTTGTATCACAATGAAAATCAAGAGTTTTTTGATGATAATGACGAAAGAACAATCTTTTTCTGCAAAGGAGTTTTAGAAACCGTAAAAAAACTTGGCTGGGCACCGGATATTATTCATTGCCAAGGATGGATGACAAGTTTGATACCTCTTTATGTAAAAACCATCTATAAGGATGAACCGGTTTTCAAAAATGCCAAAGTAATATATTCTGTTTTCAAGGAATCAGACAATGCTTGTCTGGGAGAAGATTTTTCGCATAAAGCAAGTCTTAACGAGCTTACAGACAAAGATCTCGAGTGTTTTGGCAAAGCCGATTTCAAGGGCATGCACATTGGTGGCATCAACTATTCCGATGCAGTTATCACTTGTTCTGACTGCTTAGATCCGGAAGTGAAAAAACATATTCAGGACAAACCTAGTTTAGCCCACCCTGCCGAAGACATCGAGCATTACACCGACAAGTATGTCGAATTCTATAATGCTATCCTACAAAACTCTTGATTTGTCAGAACATTTTGAAACACATTATTAATAAACAATTTTTTTTATGGGTCTGCATTTTGCAGACCTTTTTAATTGTATTCATATCCGGATGCAAAAAAAGAGATGACCTTATCTCATTAAATACCGGCACAATCGAACCTACTGACCTTTTCTATACTGACACACTTACGGTATTAAGTTCAACAGTACGCGAAGATTCTATTCCATCGCGAATGTCAAGCAATCAGCAGCTTGCCGGTAAAATGAATGACCCGCTATTCGGCATGAGCGAATCGTCTATCTATACCCAAGTCAGACTTGCAATTCTTAACCATATTATTGACGTGGGTTCAGGAGCAGACTCAGCTTTTATTTATCTGACTTTTACCTCCGAAATTGCCTCCTACGGAAACCTGAATTCTACACAGAACCTATCGGTATATGAACTCAATGCCGATATAGATGCAGCTAAAACCTATTATTCCACTGACAGTATTACATACCTGCCTATAGAAATTGGTTCATTCTCAGGCACATTTAATTTAACAGACAGCATTCCTGTGAAAGATTCGGTTATGAGAAATACCGCACCGGGAATCAAAATTGCACTCACCAAAGACTTTGCAAACAAATTGATTAATGCGGCACCGGGTGACATTAATACTCAGACTTCTTTTGCCAACTATTTGAAAGGAATATGTATCAAGCCCACCGGAAATCCGGCTTCGGGAGAAGGAGCAGTAGTAGGGTTTAATTTCAAAGCAGCGAGCACTCAAATCCACGTTTATTATGACGGAAATAAGCATATCAACTATTCACTTGATTCTGCTGCTGTGAAGTTCTCTCAATATAAATTCTCTCAACAGCCTGCCAATATTAGCCTTCAGAAGAATAACCCTCTATTGAACTATGACACAACGTACGTTCAAGCTTTGACTGGTGCTAAAACATTTTTCCAATTTCCCAACCTGTTCTCGCTCGCCAATAACAACAAAATTTTTATCCATAAAGCCGAACTGATTATTCCGGTATATAAAGATGCTATAAACTCAAAATACAAAGCTCCCACACGCCTGCTTCTTAACCAACCGGATGAAAAAACCAGAATTAATCTTCCAATAATTGACCTTTTCTCTTCAGAAAATACCTATGGTGGCAAATATGACGAATCATTGGGTCAATACAAGTTTACAATTACACGGCATATTCAAGATTTATTTGACTCCTATTTGAATAACGGAGATAATTTTAATTTTGGATTATATCTTACCAACACTATCGACCTGCCGATTACGGCTGCGAGGGTTTTGATTGATTCCAGAAAAAGTAACCCGATAGAACAAAAACTCCGATTAACTATCATTTACTCTAAACTTTGATTATTGTTCATGGAAAACAACCGCAAACCTTATCAATTAGTGAGCCTCGACTGGAAACAGGAAAGAACTGTTTTTTCAGTAAAAGGCGTTGAAATCGGTGGCGACAACTTCAATGTAATTGCCGGTCCTTGTGCTGTAGAAACCGAAGATCAGATTAACACCATTGCTACTTTTCTATCCAAAAAAGGAGTTAAAATACTTAGAGGCGGAGCATACAAACCCAGAACCTCACCTTATTCCTTTCAAGGATTACGGGAAGAAGGTCTCAGATATTTGAAAGAAGCTGCCGATCGCAACAACATGGCGGTCATTACAGAAGTTATGGACACTAATTTGGTTGAAAAGGTGTATGAATATACAGACATCTTTCAGGTAGGAACCCGCAATATGCAGAATTTTCAGTTGCTTAAAGCACTGTCCAAAACCGACAAACCGGTAATGCTTAAAAGAGGGTGGAGTAGTACAATAGAAGAATGGTTACTTGCTGCCGAGTATTTGTTATTGGGTGGAAATCCACACGTTATCTTGTGTGAAAGAGGCATCAGAACCTTTGAAAATTCAACACGCAATACATTAGACTTAAATGCAGTAGCCTTAATAAAAACATTGTCTCACTTACCCATATTTGTTGACCCGAGCCAGGCAACCGGTGTCAGAAATATTGTTCACCCTATGAGCATTGCATCTATGGCTGCGGGTGCTGATGGCGTGATGATTGAAATTCATAATCAGCCACAAGAAGCGCTTTCGGACGGAGACCAATCTCTTTATTTTGATCAATTTGACAAAATTCTGGAAGACTTGTATTCCTTGTCAAGCCTTGTAAACAAAAGCACTGACTATGGAAAAACAATAAAAATCCAAGGCTAAAAATATTTTTAAATCAGGGTTGCAAAGTTTTTATTCAATGTATATCTTCGCGCCCTCTTAAAGAGAAAGTTCTCATAGATAAACGGTCTGGTAGTTCAGCTGGTTAGAATACGTGCCTGTCACGCACGGGGTCGCGGGTTCGAGTCCCGTCCAGACCGCCAAGTTTAAAGCCTTCTCTGCACAGAGAAGGCTTTTTTATTTATTGTACTTTTTAGTTTGGCACAAATTCTTCTTAAAAAAAATTCCACTTAATACTACCCAAGCAATGTTTTATTTACTTTTGAAAGTAGATTCAGTCAAAAGTAAAATTACTATTTATTAATATCTATCTAAATGAAAAAACTACTCATTCTTGCATTGGTTTGTTTTGCATCTGTAAGACTTTCAGCTCAAATCACCATTACAGCGGCTGATATGCCGGTTGCTGATGACACCTTGTATTATTCTACAGCTAATCCTATAGGTAGTGGCTTTAATGCCGGGGATAGTGGTGCCTCAGCTATTTGGGATTTTAGCACTTTATCCAAAATCATCTCCGGGACGGATACTTATCAGAAAGCTGCCAAGGTAAACATCTTGTATGCTGCTCTCATCGGACCTACTGCTTATGGGTACAAAATAGGCGATTCTATACCCGGTATTGGCGCAATGCTGCCTATTTCTATCAATGATATTTATAACTTCTATAATAAAAAGAATGCCCCTTCTCGCTTTATAACAGAAGGATTTGCTGCTAAAATCGCTGGTGTCCCCACTCCTTTGCAATATGCAGATGAAGATGAAATTTACTATTTTCCTCTCCAATATGGAGACAGCTCAAAAAGTACTTTCTTGCTGAACATACCAATACCTACCATTGGCACTCTCAGAATGAAGGGTACACGAACTACTAAGGTGGACGGATGGGGCACTATCACAACTCCTTATTTTACAACCCCTGTTAATTGTATCAGAGTGAGAAGTGAGATTGATGAAATAGATTCTTTCATTACCAATTTTATAAAAACAGGGATTCCGCGCAAAACCGTTGAATATAAATACCTTGTGAAAGGAGAACATTATCCCGCAGTGTGGGTAACTGCCAATATTATAGGCAATACCGAAACCATTTCAAGTATTCGCTTTAAAGACAGTTTGCCATCACAACCTATTGATACTACAGGCAATGGTCACAACACCGGAGTAAATGTTAATCCTTATAGCAATCTTAATCTGAATATTTATCCCAATCCGGCTGACAAAGAAATGGTAACTATTGATATTCCTCAAAATTGGAATGAATATGTTGTGTCTGTGTATGATGCACAAGGTCGCTTGGTTTTAACCCAACAAAATTCCAATCATGTGGATTTGCGCACTTTACAATCGGGTTATTTTATAGTACAGATTATCAGTAATTCAGGGTTTGGATATGGAACTGTACTCAATCAAGGAGAGTAAGCCCTTATTTTTTTAACTGAGAAAGTACCGAAGCTATATGCACTGCTTTAATCAGCGTTTGCAGATATTGAACATCGGCTTTGTTCTTGATTGCAAACTCTTTCATTGATTGTTCTATTTCTCTAAAGCGCTCGGGCTGAAAGACCGGCAAATGATAGCTGTCTTTTATCTTGCTGATTTGTTTAACTAACTGATGTCGCTCGTTGGCAATACCCAAGAGTCTATCATCCAATGCATCTATCTGACCTCTTAGATTGCTGAGTAATTGCAAATCGGTGGATGTGAGTTTAGTGTGTCCGGATTGGGTTATTCTTTTAGAAATTGTGTTTGTTTGTTTTGTATCAAAATTTTCATCGAATACAATTCCGTCAATGCCAGCTTTAATAAGCTTGTCTATCAGATTTTGACTGCTTGTATTGCTTGCAAGATAAAACACTTTGGAGTTTTGGAAATGTATTTTGAGGTCAATAAAAGAGCGAATAATCCACTCCAAATTATCACCTTGCAAAACCACATCAAATGTGGCTTGTATCTCATTGTATATTTTTTTGGCAACAGCTAAGGCATCAGAGCCTTCGGCAATAGAATATACCGGAGCTTTGCTTATTTTCTTTGTCATAATATTAGGATACTAAGATTATTATAGGTCAGTGTGATTTAACTTGCACATATTCAAACCAACTTCAAACAGATGTTCAGGCTTCAAGGGTCTTACCATGAGTTCTGCCTTGAGCGGCTCTTTTGTGTAAATTGCACATTTGGTATGAGCAACCTGATATAAGTATTGGTGTTCGTTTGCTGGTACCGCGTCTAATATTGCTTGCAAAATTTCCCAACGAATATTTTCAGGTGAATAACCGTAATCATGCCAAACGATTATGCTTTGGTCATTTCTGCGCATGGCAAGTGCATTCTTACTGTCGGATACCACATTAGAGTAGTGATGGTCGCCATCTACAAAGATTAAATCACAAGCATTATTCCATTCTGAAAAATCATAGTGCAGGCTGTCTCCATAAATTTGTTTAACATGGCTGCTTTCATTGGGCAACAACATTCCGGACTGTTTAATATATTCGGGGTTCGCACCGCGTTTTTTTAATTCTTCTTGTGACAAGTTCATAGTAAAAGCCTTGTCAACAAAGGGTGCAACATTCATTACACTTTCTCCGCGCCAAGTACCAATTTCAAAATAGGTTTTCACATCCGTTCTTTGTGCTAATTGTGCCAAAAGAAACAAATCCGTAGGAAGTGAGCCTCCTTCTAAAAAGAAATAGGGGGAAACCTTATGTTCGGGCTTGATAATAAAATGCTGTAAAGACACGATAGGCAAGCCATGTGGGAGATTGTATTTTTTAAGAATCTGAATCTTAGCCTCATCATCATTAGGGTTGAGAACTCTCAGCAAAGTTTTTGGGTTGGAAATAATCGTTTTGAGGATGAGAAACAATCGTTTCATGGCGTGCGAAGTTACTTTCTTTTGGCTCTCGGGTGAAATTCGTCAATGGTTTTTCGTAAAAAAGTGCGATCAAGATGCGTGTAAATCTCGGTGGTTGTAATACTCTCATGACCAAGCATTTGCTGAACCGCTCTTAAATCTGCACCGTTTTCTACCAAATGAGTAGCAAAAGAATGACGAAATGTATGCGGACTTATGTTCTTCTTGATACCGGCTTTTGTTGCCAGGTCTTTAATCATTGTAAAAACTGCCACCCTGCTGATTTGTGTTCCTTTGCTTTGATTGATAAAAACAACATCTTCGGCTTCTTTTGCTACATGCCAATGTGTTCTGATACGGTGTATGAAATGAGCAATCTGCTCAAGTGTATGCGGGTCTATGGGAACCAACCTTTCTTTATCGCCTTTTCCTCTGACTCTGATAAACTCTTCTGTAAAAAATATATCTGAAATTTTGAGTCCGGTCAGCTCACTCACTCGTAATCCGCACGCATAAAGGGTTTCAATCATGGCAAGGTTGCGTTCTCCATCTCTTTTGCTGCGGTCTATGCAATTGAGCATACGCACAATTTCTTCATAAGATAGTACCGTGGGTAGTTTGCGCGGATTTTTGGGTAACTCGATGCTATCCATAGGATTGCGCTCGGTTAAATTTTCCAAAATCAGATATTTATAAAACTGCCTTAAACCTGATATAATACGCGCTTGACTTGTGCCACTAATGCCAATTTCATTCAAAAATGTGATAAATCCTTTGAGGTCTTTTGCGGTTAATTTTTCCGGACTTTTACTTTCGTTTATATACTGAATCAACTTGCTGACATCCTGTAAATAGGCTTGAACTGAATTCTTTGAAAGGGACTTTTCGAGCGTAAGATAGTGAGAAAAACCTTTATAGACAGTAGCCCAACTCATCCGGTATTATTAGTGGAGTGGAATTTCTTCTACTTGAATGACGGAATTATCGCTCTCGTCCAATACTACCGCCACAAGACTACAAGAATTTCTAACCCAGTCTTTGTTCCAGTCAAATTCAAAATCTTTTTCAAATATTCTGCCTTTGACTAAAGGTTCGCCTAATCTGCTACCCAGAGCATTGCCTATGGAGCCTCTCAGCACATGGTTGAATTCGTAATCTTCAATATAGGGTGATTTGCCCGGTTCATTGGTTGATTGTTTGCCAATAATTCCATTTTCAATAATATAAAGAGCCAATTTGTGGCTTTCGTTACTCTTGTCTTCGGTATAGGTGAGTTTGGTTCGCAAAATAATTTTATTATTAGCAAGGTTTTCGAAACTAAGCGTAATAATAACGGGAGAAGTTCCTCTTCTTTGTTTATAAGAAGTTTCCCATTGATTGATTACTAAGGCTGCATTGGAACCAAATTTGAATCTGTCTATGTAGCCTCCCGGTAGTCCCACGGGCATTCCAATCGCGTTTGCAATTTCCTCAGCAGCATCGGTTCTTAAATCTGCATTTCCTGCCCATGGATCGGAATAGATGGGCAGGGATTTGATATAGATTGCCATGGGCACAATGGTGTCCCCATATTTATTCTTTAGTCTGACAGATTCTTCTGCGGCTTTGGGACAGTTCACACATCTCACACCCGTAATATCTTCAATCAAAATCTTTTTATAAACAGAAGGAATATTGTCTAATACAATATAAGTTGTGTCTTTAAGCGTAGCGGGGGCGTTTTTTTGATTTAAAATCCCATGATCTTCTTCTTTGCAGCCAAATAACAATACGGAACAAATAGAAATCAGAATAATGGTTCTCATGTGCATGGTACAAAAATAATCTTAATTATTATTTGCTTATTAAGGAAGTGATTTTATCTCTTAAAATCTTTATTTAAAAACGATAGACATGACAAAGTGAGTTCAAGGGTTACGGCACGTCATTATAAATAACTGTTTAAATAGACTCTTGCAATAATCACCGCCTATAAAAATTTATAGCCAGAATATTGTCTGTTTACTCTACTGTAACGCTCTTAGCCAGATTTCTGGGTTGATCCACATTACAACCACGCATAACCGCTATGTGATATGACAGTAATTGAAGAGGAATAACAGTCAGAATAGGTGAAAAAATCTCTGCTGTGTCAGGAACTTCAATAATATAATCAGCCATTTTCTTCACTTGTTCGTCACCTTCCGTAACAATGGCGATAATAACTCCTTTCCGTGCTTTCACCTCCTGAATATTGCTTATAACCTTTTCGTAGTGTGGGCTTTTGGTAGCAATAAATACAACAGGCATTTGTTCATCAATCAGCGCAATTGGTCCGTGTTTCATTTCAGCGGCAGGATAACCTTCTGCATGGATATAGGAAATCTCTTTGAGTTTGAGCGCTCCTTCCAAAGCAACGGGGAAGTTTACGCCTCTGCCTAAATAAAGGAAATTGTGAGAGTCTTTGAATTTGCGGGCTATTTCAATGATTTTTTCATTGAGTTTCAGTGTGGCTTCCACTTTGGCAGGAATCTGTTCCATTTCTGTAAGATATAATGCTAACAAAGACTTACTGATAGTACCTCTGATATCAGCCAGTGCTAATGCTAATAGTGACAATACAGTAACCTGCGCTGTAAATGCTTTGGTAGAAGCTACACCAATCTCAGGACCTGCGTGTGTGTATGCACCTGCATCACTCAAGCGTGGAATAGAAGAACCTACTACATTGCAAACACCAAAAACAGTTGCGCTGTGACTCTTTGCCAATGTCATTGCCGCCAGAGTGTCTGCGGTTTCACCGCTTTGTGAGATTGCTATATACAAATCATCCTTGCTAATAACCGGATTTCTGTATCTGAATTCGGAAGCATATTCTACTTCCACTTGAATACGTGCTAATTCTTCAAACAAATATTCGGCAACCAAGCCGGCATGCCAGCTTGTTCCACAACCCAACATTACAATACGGTTAATATTTCTAAGTTTTTCTTCGTATTCTTGTAAGCTTCTCATCATAAATCGACCGGTTGCAGGGTCAAACCTGCCTCGGAATGAATCTAGAATGGATTTAGGTTGTTCATTGATTTCTTTTAACATAAAATGCTCATAGCCGCCTTTTTCTATTGCATCAAGATTGATTTCTAATTCTTGAATAAAAGGAGATTTCTCAACATCTTCTATGGTTTTAATAGTCAAAGTACCATCTTTGATGAAAACCATTTCACCATCGTTCAGATAAGTAACTTTTCTTGTGTATTCAACAATGGGTGTGGCATCAGAAGCTAAAAAGTATTCACCTTGTTCACCATATCCAATCACCAAAGGGCTTCCTTTACGTGCGGCAATGAGTTTGCTGGGCTCATCACGTGATAATATCACAATGGCATAAGCGCCAACTACCTGATTTAAAGCCAGTCTTACAGCTTCTTCTATCGAACAATTTTCTATTTGTTTAATTTCTTCAACTAAGTGAATCAACACTTCAGTATCGGTATCACTTTGGAAAACGTGTCCTTTTTGTTCAAGAGCTTCTTTGAGTGAGCCGTAATTTTCAATAATTCCGTTGTGTATGACAGCCAAGTCACCGCTTTGGCTCAAATGCGGATGTGCGTTGACGTCATTGGGTGCACCATGAGTTGCCCAGCGGGTATGCCCCATTCCAACCTTTTGCGGCATCTTGGGCGGAATGATGTTTTCTAAGTCTACTACTTTGCCTTTGGTCTTAAAAATATGAAGTTTGTTGTCCAAAAGCGCAACTCCCGCACTGTCATAACCTCTGTATTCAAGCCTTTTGAGTCCCTTGATGATGATAGGAAGGGCTTCTCTGTGCCCAATATAGCCAACAATTCCACACATGTTATTTGATATTAAATTCTTTTTTAAAGATTTTTACGTGATTTAACTCCTCCCAAGGAAAAAGCTTCACTTTTACTTTCTTGATTTCAATTTTGCCGAAAGTGGGGCGTTCAAATATTTTTTCTACTATCTGAGTTTCTCTCCCCATGTGTCCGTATGAAGCTGTTTCAGCGTAAATAGGAGTTCTGAGATTGAACATTTTTTCAATGCTGTATGGTCTCAAATCCATTATTTTCAAAATCTTTTCTGCAATCTTCCCATCGCTCAGCTTCACTTTGGAAGTGCCATAGGTATTTACATATAAACCTACGGGGTCTTTTTCGCCAATAGCATAGCCCACTTGCACCAATATTTCATCTGCTATTCCGGCAGCTACCATATTTTTGGCAATATATCTCATAGCGTAAGCAGCAGAACGGTCCACTTTGGAAGGGTCTTTTCCACTAAATGCACCACCACCATGCGCACCTTTGCCCCCATACGTATCTACAATAATTTTTCTGCCTGTCAATCCGGTATCTCCGTGTGGTCCGCCAATCACAAACTTGCCGGTTGGATTAACAAGGTATTTTACTTTCTTGTCAAAGAAGGGTTTGAAATATGGAAACTTCTTCAACACTCTCGGAATCAAAATATTAATCACATCTTCCTTGATTTTGCTTTGCATTTCTTTATCAGCTTTGTCAATATCTGCACCTTTGTTTGATTTTGCTTTAACAAATTCATCGTGTTGCGTAGAAAGTACAACAGTCTCAACCCTCTTGGCTTTGTTGTCATCTCCATACTCGACTGTAACCTGAGATTTAGAATCAGGGCGTAAATAGGTCATTTTTTTGCCTTCTCTTCTAATTTCGGCAAGTTCTCTCAGCAAACAATGTGAAAGGTCAAGTGAAAGGGGCATGTAATTGTCGGTTTCATTGCATGCATACCCGAACATGATTCCTTGGTCACCGGCACCTTGGTCTTCCGGTTTTTTGGTGTCAACACCTCGGTTGATATCGGGTGATTGCTCATGAATAGCGGAGAAAATACCACATCCGTTGGCTTCAAACATATATTCTGATTTGGTATAACCAATTTTTGCGATGACATCTCTCGATATCTTTTGAACATCGATATAAGTATCTGATTTTACTTCTCCGGCTAACACTACCTGACCTGTTGTAACCAATGTTTCGCATGCAACTTTTGATTTTGGGTCCCATGCAAGAAAATTATCAAGTAGAGCATCTGAAATCTGGTCTGCTACTTTATCCGGATGTCCTTCTGAGACGGACTCTGAGGTGAATAAATATGACATTTTGAATTTTTTTTATGAGTTGCGCAAAGGTAATGAAAAACAAAGATGAAAAATTACAAGCGACATTAGGGTTATTTATCAATTTACAGTTTGCCTGCAATACCTTCCCCTGCAATGTATCCGCATGTCCAAGCTGCTTGAAAATTAAAACCGCCCGTGATGCCGTCAATATCAATAACCTCACCAGCAAAAAACAGATTAGGATGCAACTTGCTTTCCATAGTTCTGAAATCAATTTCTTTTCTACTGATGCCGCCACAAGTTACAAACTCATCCTTAAAAGTGGTTTTGCCTTGGGACTCAAACTTGCTTTGATATAGTTGTTGAGCCAATTCCGACAGTTTTGCATTTTGACAGTCTGCCCATTTGGTTTCATGGGACAAGTGAATACTATCTAAAAAATAATCCCACAAACGCTGAGAAATGTTGTCAAACGGCTTTCTTCGAAGACTTGTTTTTGTACTCTTTTGTTGTTTTAACAGATCAAAAATATTGTCTTGTGACAAATTAGGCAGCCAATTTACTTCAACCGTATAGCGATATCCACAGTCATGAAGTTTGCGAGCTGCAAAAGCAGATAATTTCAAAACCGCAGGTCCGCTCAATCCCCAATGGGTGATTAATAAAGGACCTCTGAACTCTTCTTTGTGTTCAGGCAAAGTTACAATAGCATCGGTAACCGACACTCCGGGTAATTGACAAATAGGATGCCTGCGTAAGTTAAAGGTAAATAAAGATGGTACAGGATTTTCAATTTTGTGTTTGAAATGGTCAAGATATCCGAAATTCTCTCTTTTAGGGTGTCCACCAGTGGCTATCAGCAGGGTCTTACAAGCAACTCTGTCGGATTCATCCAGCAAAAGCAGAAACCCGGCATCTGTTGATTCGATTTTTTCAACTTTTGTGCGAATACTGATTTCAACTCCGAGTTGTTGTGTTTCTTTGAGCAAACAATCCATGATGGTTTGAGAGTCGTCTGTTATAGGAAACATTCTTCCGTCTATCTCGGATTTGAGAGCCACCCCTCTGGATTCAAACCACTTGACTGTGTCTGCAGTGTTAAAACGATAAAAACAACCCAATAATTCCTTGCTTCCGCGCGGATAGTTTTCTGACAGTAGTTTGTTATCAAAACACGCGTTGGTAACATTGCATCTGCCACCCCCTGAGATTTCGACTTTTGCAAGTAACTTGGAAGTTTTTTCCAAAATAAGAATAGACGCTTTGGGTTTGAGCTCAGCTAATCTGATAGCAGCAAAAAAACCCGCAGCTCCTCCGCCCACAATAATGGTGTCAAATGTTTGCACGGGACAAAGGTATGAGTTTAGTCATGCAATTGATGAAGTATGAGAGGAGTATTCCATCCGTAATCAATACGTTTTTAATAGGAATATACATAGAACTAAGTATTTTCATTCAAGACATCCACAATCATATCAGACTCATAACCCTTTGACATCAATGCACTGATAATCTTTTGTTTTTTTTGCCAGTCTTTGACACCGATGCCTTTGTATTTTATTTTGAGTTTTTCAATCAAACTAATCAGTGTCTTTTCATATTCATAAGGGTCAATTTCTTGCAAACCAATTTTGATATTGCGTTCACTGATTTTACGCATCTTTAATTCTCTCATTATTTTGAGCCTACCCCACTTTTTCTGTCTAAACTTTCCTCCACAATATGCTTTAGCAAACCTTTCCTCATTCAAAAAACGGTATTGAATCAACTCCGAGATGATTTCCTCCACGTCATCTGAAATCAACCCGTATGAATATAGCTTTGACCTGACTTCTTCTTGATGTCTTTCTTGATAGGCACAGAATTTTTCAATTTTTTTTCGCGCTGCCGAAGGTGTCAGTTTTTCTGTTTGCACAAGGGCAAAAGTAAGCAGAATGGATGCACCAAAACATGCCGTCATCATTGTGATAAGTTTTCTTGGTATCTAAATTTAGCACGTCCTGCTTATTTCTTTTGTCTAATCCTCATTTCTGCGCACTTCAGCCGAGTGCATGACAAATATCATATACCCCTATGACAACAATCATTGTGCATTATAATTTCCTGCTTCAACTTTGTCCCAAGTTTAAATCAACTATATTATGAAAGCAAAAAAATTAACAACCCACCTTTTATTAGGTGCTTTTTTTTGCGCTTCTTCTCTCATCATCACAGACCTGAAAGCACAAGAAAATTCAGTTTCAGAAAACTCAATCAATATTTCTTACCAACTACGTCCTCGCATAGAGTTTCGCGATGGTAATTTTACACCGGCAAATAAAAATACGGCTCCGGCAGCACTTATCAGCCAAAGAGACCGCCTTAGTATAGATTATAAATACAAAGATTTATTAACGGTACATTTTGCACCTCAAAGCGTGAGTATTTGGGGTCAGGCAAACATGGTGCAGGGCGCTGAGATGAGTGCTAATCAAATTTCTATGTTTGAATCTTGGGCGCAACTAAAACTTCATTCATTCTGGAATGTAAAGTTTGGTCGTCAGATTATTTCCTTAGACGATGAGCGATTTTTTGGTGCCTTGGACTGGGCACAAGGAGCAAGAGCACACGATGCATTGTCTTTCGGGTTTCTCAATAATAAATATGAGTTAAAAGGATTTTTTGCCTTTAACCAAAATTACAAAACCTTGTATGGCAACAATCTCAACAATCCTGCGGGCAATTTATATAGTCCGGCAGACGCACTTCCATACAAAACGATGCAAACCTTATGGGGAAACATTCCTATCAATGAATCCATGAAGGTTACGCTTTTGGCAGCCAATCTTGGAGTTCAGAATGCTGTTAGCCCTTTGGATTCAGTCAAAACTACTTATATTCAAACCTATGGTTTCAATTTTATTGAAAACGGGAAAAGTTTATCTTTGATAGTTTCCGGTTATTATCAAATGGCAAAAAACACCCAAGCATATATGGGTTCAGTGTTTGCAGATTATGCTGTTAATTCTGCTTGGAATATCGGGCTTGGGAGTGATTTAGTGAGCGGAAACGACTTTGGGAGTCCTGTCACTGAAAACGCAATTTTTAATCCATTTTTTCACACCGGACACAAATTCTATGGCAGCATGGATTATTTTTACGCAGGGAATGGACACGGAGGAGTTGGATTGTCTGATAACTATGCTAAAATAAACTTCAAATCCGAAAAAGGATATAGCGTAAACCTTGCTATCCATCAGTTTATAACACCTAACAAAGTAAAAACCCCAAGCAAAGAATACGATTCCAACTTAGGACAAGAAATAGATTTAACAATAAACTATAAAATCAATAAGTTTGCAAGCCTTGTGGGAGGGTACTCTTTCTTCCTGAACACACCTACTTTGAATGTACTCAAAACCAAACCGAATGCAAAGGATTATCAGCAATGGGGATGGTTATCCATCAACCTCAACCCAACAATATTTAAAACAAATTTCTAATTTAAAATAAAACAAAAAAATGAACAAAAAACATTTTATTATCGGTGCAGCAGTCACAATGACTTTCGCACTATGGAGTTGTAATTCGGGCAACAATGCTCAGAACAAAACCAAAGCCATTGACATGGAAGCAACCGGAGACTTTGAAGTAGCCGAAATTACTGCGGCTCCCAATGTCCCTGCTCCTATTGGCAAAAGAGGACCCAAAAAATTAATTATTAATCTTGAAACCACAGAGATTGAATCCATCATTGCAGACACTTTCAGTTACACATTCTGGACATTCAACAATATTGTACCAGGTAGCTTTATGAGGGTAAGAGAGGGTGATGAAATCCAATTAAACCTAACAAACGCTGCAAACAGCATTCTTCCCCATAATATTGACTTACACGCTGTAAACGGACCCGGTGGTGGTGCAGAAGCTACTTTTGCTTCTCCCGGACAAAAGGCATCTTTTACCTTTAAGGCACTTAATCCCGGTCTGTATGTATATCATTGTGCTGCGCCTCCTGTTCCACAACACATAGGCAACGGAATGTATGGACTTATCTTGGTTGAGCCGGAAGGTGGACTTGAGCCTGTGGACAAAGAATTCTACATCATGCAAGGTGAGTTCTATGCAAAACCAAGTGCAAGAAACCCCAAATTATTGGAATTTGACAATGACAAAGGCAATGCAGAAAATCCAACATACGTTTTGTTCAATGGTAAAAAAGGTTCTATGTTAGGTCCTAACATGTTAGAAGCAAAAGTGGGTGACAAAATCCGTCTATTTATCGGAAATGGTGGTCCTAACTTGGTTTCTTCTTTCCACGTGATTGGCGAAATCTTTGACAATGTTTATACCGAAGGCGGAAGCACAGTATCTCATAACGTACAAACCACACTTATCCCTGCCGGTGGTTCTGCTATTGTTGAGTTTACTGTGGAAGTACCCGGTGAATACAATATCGTTGACCACTCTCTTTCCAGAACTTTCAACAAAGGTTCATTAGGTAAGATCAAAGTTACCGGAGATGCAAATCCGAAAGTATTCAAGAAGAACTAAATTAACAATAATCTATTCATATTTTAAACAGACGTGGCGAGTGGCAACACTCGCCACGTCTGTTTAAAAACTATGCGAACTTTGTACAAGAACATAGTGTACTTTGTGGTTCAAATAACATCCGAACCCTTTTGACAACACATTCAACCACATTCTAACATTGCCAAATGAACCTTTTGACTTATTCTTGTACAAACCAATACCCATACTGCCATGAAAACTAAATCACTCTTAGTAATACCTCTCGCTCTGCTGCTCATTGCCGGATTGCAGTGCAAAAAAGAGCAAGAACCCACCACCATATAAACATGGGGCTATGTGATTGATGAAGTAACCAAAATGCCGGTGGAAGGCGTAAAAGTAAGTTTTTATAACTCGAGTACTCCCACAACATATCCGCCACCGTATTCTATTTTCCGAGATTCTACCTACACCGATTCTAAAGGATATTTTTATAAAAAATGGACACCAACAAAAGAATGGACACAAGTAAATATCTCAAAACCGGGCTATTACTATTATAAGGATTCAAAGGAGGGAGCCAAAGGCGATATGGGAATGATGCCTATAAAACCCAATAAAAACTTTCGTCTGTACATAAAGAATGTGCCACCTGTCAGGGAAGATGACAGTCTGTATGTGCATATAAGTCCAACCAAAGACTTTGATTATATTTCTATGCCTGACAGATGGTTTATTGGATATGTTGATACTTTAATAAATCTTAGAATAGTATATGATAGAGATTTCTGGAAGATAGAATACTTCTTTAAAGACAGCACCGGAGCAGGACATTACTATAGAGGAAACCCTTACTGTACACCACATGACACCTGCGATATATATTTTGAATATTAACCCTTTAAAGTATTAACAATATGAAAAAATTAATTTTACTATTTGCTTTTGCTTACTAGACAGCAAACACAGTTCAGGCGCAAACCGCAGTAAATGTGCAAACACCCACTATTTCGGTGGCAAACCACGACAACCCCACATCTAAAGATTTCTCAATAAACGCAGGTACAGGGCTGAACGAAACCTACCTGTGGAACGAAGAAACCAACCTGTTGCAGGGAATAGAAATAGACCTGCAATCAAATACAGGTGCTGTGATTTATATGCAGCAAAACAACGGCAGACTTGCTTTTCATTTTACAAACAATTTCATTTATCATCGGTAAAGGTAAAATGGGACGGTGATAGTTGCTAAATACAATTTCCTTAGCAAATACTAAATTTGATATATTAGAAACTTTACCCTATTATTGACAAACTATATTCACACGCTAAAACAATACAGTTATGAAAAAGACAATCCTACTTATCAGCACATTATTACTTATTGTCCTACAATCCTGCTTCAAAGAAAAAGAATGCAGAGAACTGACCCCGATATTATTAGAACAGGAAATGCTGGATTGGGTTTACTTTAAGGAAGGAAGTTACTGGATTTACAGAGATACTATAAGTGGTATTATGGATAGTATTTATGTTACTGATGCAAGAATAGACAGGGAAGAGTACCAAAGTTCAAGAGAAAATTGTCCTTCTGCAATTTATGATGTTATATATGTTATTACTAATTCAAGTTTAGGTTATAAATTTCAATTAGATGGGAAATATGGAATGAGTAGTGGTGTACACAATGATACAACAAATATTAGAGGAAATATACTAATACGGAATCTAAATCACACAGGTGGTGATGGAGGGTATTCCCTATATATGTTTTTCCCTGTGGTACAGGGAACGATAGGGAGATGGGCAAGTAGTTGGACCTTTATAAAGCATGACACAATTTTTCCAATTTATGAAGTAGCCGGCAAGCAATATGAAAATGTTTTGCGGGTACATGACAATGCTAACGGAGCATATAGCGCGGAAACCAAATTCTACCATGCCAAGCATATAGGAGTTATCAAGAAAGAAATATACGAAATGGATAAAGACAACCCCAATCCCAAGCTTTTGCAAGTTTGGGAACTGACAGACTATAAGGTAATTCAATAAATAAAGTTATGAGAAAAATAATTTTACTTATCAGTACATTGTCGTTGATTGTCCTACAATCCTGCTTCAAAGAAAAAGAATGCAGAGAACTGACCCCGATATTATTAGAACAGGAAATGCTGGATTGGGTTTATTTTAAGGAAGGAAGTTACTGGATTTACAGAGATACTATAAGTGGTATTATGGATAGTATTTATGTTACTGATGCAAGAATAGACAGGGAAGAGTACCAAAGTTCAAGAGAAAATTGTCCTTCTGCAATTTATGATGTTATATATGTTATTACTAATTCAAGTTTAGGTTATAAATTTCAATTAGATGGTAAATATGGAATGAGTAGTGGTGTACACAATGATACAACAAATATTAGAGGAAATATACTAATACGGAATCTAAATCACACAGGTGGTGATGGAGGGTATTCCCTATATATGTTTTTCCCTGTGGTACAGGGAACGATAGGAGCATGGAATGGATTTACGTTTATAAAACATGATACTATTTACTCCACTTATGGAATAGCCGGCAAGCAATATGAAAATGTATTACGGGTACATGATACTGGCAACGGAGCATATAATGCAGAAACCAAATTTTACCATGCCAAGCATATAGGAGTTATCAAAAAAGAAATATATGAAATGGATAAAGACAACCCCAATCCCAAGCTTTTGCAAGTTTGGGAACTGACAGACTATAAGGTAATTCAATAAATAAAGTTATGAGAAAAATAATTTTACTTATCAGTACATTGTCGTTGATTGTCCTACAATCCTGCTTCAAAGAAAAAGAATGCAGAGAACTGACCCCGATATTATTAGAACAGGAAATGCTGGATTGGATTTACTTTAAGGAAGGAAGTTACTGGATTTACAGAGATACTATAAGTGGTATTATGGATAGTATTTATGTTACTAATGCAAGAATAGACAGGAGAGAGTATCAAAGTTCAAGAGAAAAATGCCCTTCTAGATTATATGATAAAATGTATGTAATCATCAATTCAACATCCGGTTCAAAAATTCAATTAGATGGCAGATATGGTCTCAGTACAGGAGTAAGCAATGACACCACAAACACACATGGTACAGTAATGATTAACAATCTAAATCACACAAGTGGTGATGGAGGGTATTCAAAGTATATGTTTTTCCCTGTGGTGCAGGGAACGATAGGGCGATGGGCAAGTAGTTGGACCTTTATAAAGCATGACACAATTTTTCCAATTTATGAAGTAGCTGGCAAGCAATATGAAAATGTTTTGCGGGTACATGACAATGCTAACGGAGCATATAATGCAGAAACCAAATTTTACCATGCCAAGCATATAGGAGTTATCAAAAAAGAAATATATGAAATGGATAAAGATAACCCCAATCCCAAACTACCACAAGTTTTGGGAACTGACGAACTAAGGTAATTCAATAAATAAAGTTATGAGAAAAATAACCCTACTTATCAGTATATTGTTGGTGATTATACTACAAATACCTTTGCAAAGAAAAAGATGAAGACCAACAGAAGGACCACCCATTGAACAGGAAATGAGGATTGGATAATTTTTCAGCCTGGTAGCTATTGGATTTATTTAGACTCCATTACTAACACTACAGATAGCGTATTTGTTGTAGAAACTCAAGAAAGAAGTGAAGTTACTTATATAAAAAACAAGAAATGTCCACATACAGTTGGTCATGTTGCAGAAATAACAATGGCATCAAGTTTGGGAGGGAAAATATTTTATATCTGGTGGCTATGGAATAGGAACTGGCGCACAAAACGATACTACTAATACAAGAGGAGCAGTTCCTATAAGAAACATCAACCATGCGGGAGGTGACAGAGGGCATTCCCTATATATGTTTTCCACAATGGTACAGAGAACGATAGAACATGGAATGGATTTACGTTTATAAAACATGATACTATTTACTCCATATGGAATAGCCGGCAAGCAATATGAAAATGTATTACGGGTACATGATACTGGCAACGGAGCATATAATGCAGAAACCAAATTTTACCATGCCAAGCATATAGGAGTTATCAAAAAAGAAATATATGAAATGGATAAAGACAACCCCAATCCCAAGCTTTTGCAAGTTTGGGAACTGACAGACTATAAGGTAATTCAATAAATAAAGTTATGAGAAAAATAATTTTACTTATCAGTACATTGTCGTTGATTGTCCTACAATCCTGCTTCAAAGAAAAAGAATGCAGAGAACTGACCCCGATATTATTAGAACAGGAAATGCTGGATTGGGTTTACTTTAAGGAAGGAAGTTACTGGATTTACAGAGATACTATAAGTGGTATTATGGATAGTATTTATGTTACTAATGCAAGAATAGACAGGAGAGAGTATCAAAGTTCAAGAGAAAAATGCCCTTCTAGATTATATGATAGAATGTATGTAATCATCAATTCAACATCCGGTTCAGAAATTCAATTAGATGGCAGATACGGCCTCGGTACAGGAGTAAGCAATGACACCACAAATACACGTGGTACAGTAATGATTGACAATCTAAATCACACAGGTGGTGATGGAGGGTATTCAAAGTATATGTTTTTCCCTGTGGTGCAGGGAACGATAGGAGCATGGAATGGATTTACGTTTATAAAACATGATACTATTTACTCCACTTATGGAATAGCCGGCAAGCAATACGAAAATGTATTACGGGTACATGATACTGGCAACGGAGCATATAATGCAGAAACCAAATTCTACCATGCCAAGCATATAGGAGTTATCAAGAAAGAAATATACGAAATGGATAAAGATAACCCCAATCCCAAGCTTTTGCAAGTTTGGGAACTGACAGACTATAAGGTAATTCAATAAATAACATAATTTTAAAAACAAATAATATGAAAAACACAATCACAACCCTAAGCCTGTTTTGCTTTGCAATGCTCATAAGCTGCTGCAAAGACGACAGCACCCCAAACGGAAACAAACCCCAAACCCACTCTTACATGGAGGCTACCATAAATGGCGAGCCTTGGAAAGCGTGTAGGAGAATAGGAGCAATAGGGGAAGAAAATTTAACTGCTACTTATTACCAAAACGATGGATATTTGCAATTAAATGGAGTCGATTGGTGTAAAAATTTTACGGAGGATGTTACAACAGAATTATTTTTTGAAGCAACAAGTCTTGTGTATGATACAGGTATCTATAATTTAAGTTTATTTAACAGAGCCTTGTTTTCAAATATTTCAGAGAGTTCTGATAAATGCAATTACACATCGGTTGATACAGCAAATGGGTGGCTTTATATCAAAGAAATCAATACCGAAAAGAAATATATGAGTGGAGAGTTTGAATTCACAGGATATTGTGAAGCTAATGATTCCACAATACACATAACTAATGGTAAATTTAATAGAATTTCTTATTAAACAAATTAAAAAATAACATAACATGAACAAACAAGTACTAATCATTGCAGCAGCATTACTTATGGCGGCTACGGCAAATGCACAAAGCAGAGACTCCATTCAGGCGCAATGGACACACAGCGGATTATTCGCCAAAGGCGACTACAAAATACATAGCACCACAGACACAAGTCTTGAACTGATTGACAAGCCCATTATAGTGGTGGAAGGCTGGGACCCTTTCGGGATATTTAATAACCATGATGACAAAACAATGTAAAAACCATTAAATAAAACCAATATGAAAAACACAATCACAACCCTAAGTATGTTTTGCTTTGCAATGCTCATAAGCTGCTGCAAAGACGACACCACCACCCCAAACGGAGACAAACCCGGCACCGCCTCTTACATGGAAGCTACCATAAATGGCGAACCATGGAAAGCGTGTAGGAGAATAGGAGCAGTAGGGGAAGAAAATTTATATGCTTTCTACTTTCCTGCTGATGGGTATTTACAAATGCAATGCACCGATTATTGTAGAAAATTTCAAGAGACAAGCACCTCCATATTTTTTGAAACCTCATCTCTTTATGACACAGGATATTATCCGTTATCAATGTTTAACAGAGCTAATTTTTCCCTTAACGCTCCATCGGGCTGTAGATATGCCAATGTTGATAGCCTGAATGGCTGGTTTTACCTCAAAGAAATCAACACCGAAAAGAAGTACATGAGTGGGGAGTTTGGATTTACGGGTTATTGTGAAGCCAATGATTCAACCATTACTATAACCGAAGGAAGATTTAACAGAATACCATACTAAAATTAAATATTAAAAAAAAATGAAAAAACAATTACTAATCATTGCAGCAGCGTTGCTTATGACTGCTGCGGCAAACGCCCAAAGCGCAGACTCCATTCAGGCGCAATGGACACACAGCGGATTATTCGCCAAAGGCGACTACAAGATTTTCAGCACCACAGACACAAGCCTCGAACTTATTGACAAGCCCATTATAGTGGTGGAGGGTTGGGACCCTTTCGGGATTTTTAATCCTGATGATATTTACGAACAGTTTAACGATGACAAAACAAATCTTCTTGGCGATTCATTAAGAGAAAGAGGCTACGACATCATAGTGCTGAACTTTGAGGAAGGGGCGGGGTGGATACAGGATAACGCCTTTTTACTTATGGAATTGATTGACAGGATAAATGCCAACAAGGTAGGCAATGAAAAGATAATAGTTTGCGGCATCAGCATGGGAGGGCTTGCGGCTCGCTATGCCCTTACATTTATGGAAGGATTCGGTTGGAATCATGACTGCGGGCTTTTTATCAGCTTTGACACACCGCAAAAAGGGGCAAATGTCCCTCTCGGCTCTCAGGTTTTTGCATTGAAAACCCCTTTTCTACAAACTATTTTAGGGCAGGTTATCACAAGCAAGCCTGCATCAAGGCAAATGCTCGTAAACACAGCAGACCCATTTGACTTAGACCTTGATGCCACAAACGAAAGTCATCCGCATGAGGATTTTGAAGATTTGTTTGAAGAACTTGAGATCAGGGGCTACCCGCAGCAAACCCGCAACATAGCCATATCCAACGGAGTGATAAACGGACAGCGACAACCAAACTTAAATAATCAACCAATGCAAGCAGGCGATGTTTTTCTTTCTGCTAAGTGGAGCTCCGGCATAGGCTCGTGTGGAGTTGAAAAGTATATGATGAAACAAGCCAAAGCACAAGGCGACAGCAGTAACAGCGATGTCTATGTCTCCAGTCAGCAGTATTGTGAGCCTGGCGGTGGAAACTTTTTTCAATTTATTTCTAACTTTATCAATGGGCGGTATGAACCAAGGCACGGAAGCAATGTAATGAAATTCTACCCCACAGAGCAGGGCTGGGACTTTGCCCCCGGCTCCCAAGACCCCATTATCCACCCTCTTATATCCGAGATTGCTTTGGATAGCACTCAGATTGAAATTCTGTCTGTTCCAACCACATTTATCACTACTTGCAGCGCATTAGACATAGACACAAATGTACTGGTCAATATTTTTGACATCAACGCAGACATACATTCTCCGTTCAGCGAGTTCTATGCACCCAATATCGCCAATCAGAGCCATACAGCCCTGCCTACCATCACCGCCAACTGGCTTTTTAACCAGATTGTTCGCGAAAACCTCGACACCCTGTTTTTCACGAATGATTCGTACAACTACGCCCAAGACGCCAATTCATTCCTGTTCAAAGTTGTCAAGGTGGCAGCAGGAGGCAAGCTGCAAATCAACCAAAACATGGGCGCAGACGAAAGGGTAAAAAACTTTGAAAACGGCAACGCCATTACTGTACCTGACAGCTCAACATTCAGACTAAAAACATGGTCGGGAGCAAACAACAAAACCACAGTAATCAACGATTCTGCGGGTCAGATAATCATCGGAGACCCTTTTTCAAACAGAAGAGGCGAACTTATTATTTCTTATGGGTGTGCGCTTGAGTTAGGTTCTCATAGCACATTGGTTGTCAATGGCAACAGCAAGCTAATCATCGAATACGGAGCAAACCTCAAATTCCACCCCAATGCCCAGATTATCCTGAACGGACACAACGCCATACTGGAAATTCGGGGCAATCTGACAATAATGAACGGAGCAACCTTTACAGTAGCAGGCGGTGCAAACGGCATGGGCAAAATCATTTTCAACAAAGACTGGACACCCGACCAACCCGACTATGTGGACGGCAACGGTGATTTTGTGTTAAACGGTACAAGCAAAAACACCCCTCATATAGAAATCTATGGCAATATCGGGCTTAAATTCGGATACGGATTGAACAAGGTAGAAATCAAAAACACCGAAATCATCATAGACCAGCCTTCCACCCTTTGCTTTTTGAACAACATAACCAAAATGGAGAATGTGAAAGTAAGCCCCATAAACGGCATGAGGCACGGAGGCATTAAAGCCGTCAACCGCAGCCAGCATTTCCGCAATGTGGACATTTACTTTGCCAAAACAGGCATCACCGTTTTCAACAACGGATACAACGGCAGTATGCTGCTTCAAGACGTAACCGTTTCGCACTCGGATTATGGTATCCATGCCGTGGGTGGATGCAGAATAAACCATAACAAAGGCGGGCTTAACAACATAGGGCTAACCGCCTTTTTGGGCAGTGGATTGTTAGGCAACAGCGGTGTCAGAGGGGTAGGCATCAGCAGAGACATAACCTTTCCGATGGTTGTCGGAGGCAGGGTCGGGCTGAATGTTCAAGGTTATGCAGGAGGCGTGTTCGACATTCGCAGAAACACCGTTGTTGATTTCCAAGCAGGAGTGTCGGTAAACAACAGCAGGGCAGACCTGAGGTGCAACAATATTTTCTTTAACCAAAAAGGCATTTTTGCAAGCGATGCAAGACTCAGCCTTGTCAGAAATAACCTGTCCAATAACGACCATTCATGGACTCAATACGGTGGCACATACCACATAGAAAACGGACTGAACTATTTCCACGCAAACGATTTCTATTTTGAACATTGGAACTTAGCCGTATCGCAATACAAATACAGCAATCCTGCGTATGTATATAACACCAATACCCCTCAATACTTTGTGCCGGATGCGCAAAACGTCTTCTAATTGGACACAATCCCGCGGACGGGTTCAGTTACAACAAAGATTATTATATTAACTCAGTCGGTTTGTATCCGCCCCCCGAACCCATTATGGGAAGCCTCGCACAGAACACCCCGTTGTCCTACAACAATTTCTCCAATACGGATGTAACAGCTTGTCCCGAGATTAACACCTCTTCTTCGCCTATGGGCACAACCACAAGTTCTGACATCTTTAAGTCCCCGCCTCCCATGACGTATAATTCAGGTGTGATAAACGGAGGCTGGGGTGGCGACATTCCCGTTGATGGCGGAAGTGCAGACCTTGTGCTGAATGACATAAAAAACAGAATTTACGATTACAACTCTATCCCCGACATCACATCCATAGTAAGCAACTTGTCAGATATTTTGTTTTATCCTTATCAAATGACAGAAACGCAAATAGTGTTATTACCTTATGTTGTTAATGACGATACTCTTTATGTGCAGGACACAATAGAAGTAATCCTGATAGAAGAAGAAGCCTTGACATCGGTACTGATGAATGCGTATCATCTCATGCTTGAGTGTGTTTCGCGTGCACATGAGGTTTCGTCCTATGAGTTGAATGACTCTTTTCAACTCTTCTATGCGGTGGCAAACACGTTGCTGGACAATATAGACGACCTCATTATTCTTTCACAAAACAACCACTTTCTTTGGTCTGCCGTCCCGTTCAATCTTTACATTGACAAAACAAATATCCAACGATTTGTTTATGAATTGGACAATGCACAAACAACGCTGACACAAGCAACAAGCTATATTGCCCTCCCCTTCCAACAAAACATATACGAAAGGCTGAGTTGTATTCTCGATGCAGAAATCTCCATTCGCGACAGCCTAACCTTGCCACAGGACATAGAGAGTAACCATCCTTGCTTATTTGCAGATTACAGCAATATTCCGCCAATGTTACAAAGTATGGCGTTGTCAAACAAGCCATTGTCCAACTCCAAGACAGACCCTACTATTACTATCTACCCTAATCCCGCATCCAAAGAACTGTTTGTACAAACAGCAGCAGACGCAGGCACTTATTTCATCTACAATATTGCCGGCAGCCTTGTCGCAGCAGGCAGACTCAACGACAAGAGAATAGACATCAGCGAACTGAGCGAAGGCTTGTATTTCATCCGCCTCAATACCGCTACACAAACCCGCCATGCCAAGTTTGTGGTTGTGAAGGAATAGAAAGAGATAAAAACAATCGAGAGTGCAGTTGTGGCGGGTGTTGCCCCCGCCACTTCTAGCATTGTCATATTAACCTTTTAACATATTTTTGCACCTATATCGAACTGCCTAAACCCATGTACAAATATTTCAGTCTCCTGTCCCTTGCTTTCATGCTGATCTCATGTGACAAACAAAAGGAAACATACTCACCTGTTGTTCAGAATGAGAGTACGGATACGGACACCCTGCAACCAATCCAAGTAAACGTAAACATGGTGTATATTCCCGGTGGCGACTATCTCCCTTTTTATGGAGAAGATAGTGTTTTGGTTCACGTTTCTCCTTTTATGATGGACGAACGCCCTGTTACCAATCAAGAATTTCTTGCGTTTGTAACGGCTAATCCCCAATGGCGTAAGTCTGCCGTAAAAAGGGTATATGCAGACAGCAACTATCTGAAACTATGGGTATCTGATCTTGAGTTGCCCGCAGGTGCTGACCCCAATGCCCCGGTTTGCAATGTGTCTTGGTTTGCTGCCAAATGGTTTGCCGAGAGCGTTGGCAAAAGGCTGCCCACGCTGGATGAATGGGAATTCGTTGCAATGGCAGATGCCGACACTCCTAATGCCAGACGCAAACCGTCTTATTCGGACTATATTGTGGACTTATATTTAGTTAAAAATAAACATTTGAACCAAGTAAAACAAAGCCCGCCTAATTATTGGGGTGTTTACAACATGTTTGACTTAATTTGGGAATGGACCGATGATTTTAACTCGATTATGATTACCGGAGATTCACGCACAGGGCAATATGACGACAAAGGTTTGTTTTGTGCCGGGGCAGCCACCAACTCCACAGACGTAATGAACTATGCTGCTTTTATGCGCTTTGGTTTGAGAACCTCACTCAAAGCACGATATACTGTCGCAAACCTTGGATTCAGATGTGCCAAAGATGCACCCGCAACTAAAAATTAATACATACAATGAAATACCTTAATATTCTTTTTGCTTCTTTACTCTTGGTTTCATGTTCAAATAACAACCCCAAGAATAGTGAAATCCCCTCGGAATCAATCTTTAACCTGACATCAGAATGGCAAAATCAAGAGGGTGAAAAATTGCACCTTAAAGATTTGCAAGGCAAAACGCTTGTTGTTGTGATGATCTATACACACTGCAAAGCCGCCTGTCCTATTTTAGTTTCTAAAATGAAAAAAATTGAAGCAAAAATAGACCGCAAATACATTGATAATGTTTCACTTGTCCTTGTATCCATTGACCCTGAAAATGACACACCTGAGCAATTAAAGAAATTTGCCAAAACCAATAAGATGGAAGCCAAACAATGGATATTTCTTCGTTCAAACGAACTTGCAACCCAAGAGTTTGCCAATGTTCTTTCCATGAAATACAAAAAAATTGACCCTGTTGATTTCTCTCACTCTAATATCATCACGGTTTTTGATCCCAGGGGCACCCTGATTAACCAAGAAGAAGGAACTGAAATTGACGTTGAGAAAGTTGTTTCTACGGTAAACAAAACCGCACAAAAAGGCTAAGAATCACTAAGTGCTTCAGACCTAAATCCGTTTTCATCTAAAAACTTTAAATAAGCCGGCAACAGAAATCTCAAGTTCTGTTCTGCTTTTACAGAATCATGAAAAACAATGATTTGACCTGCTTCAGTTTTCTTTTTGAGTTTTTCCAATGCTTTTGGCAAATTAAGCGTAGGATAAAAATCACCGCTTAGCAAAGTCCACATAATAATCTCATAACCATCTTTTAATACTTGTGTTTGGGCTGTGGTAATTCTGCCGTAAGGCGGGCGAAAAAGTCTGCTGTCCACAAGTTCTCTGCACTGATTTATATTGCCAACATATTCTCTTATGGGTGTTTTCCAACCTTTCAGATGATTAAAAGTATGATTACCCGTTTTGTGCCCTTCTGCCAAAATCTGACGATATGTATCAGGGTATTTTTGAACATTGTCTCCAACACAAAAAAAAGTAGCCTTATAGTTATGTTCTTTGAGTTGTTGTAATACCCAAGAAGTGATTTCGGGATGCGGACCATCGTCAAAGGTTAGATAAACAGTCTTCTCATCTACTTTTTTGCGCCACGTATAATGACTAAAAATCTTGTCTATTGCCGGAGGTATAACTTGCGGATAAAGCATGCAGAAGGTTTATGAATATGACAAAATCAAGTGCAATTTAATAAGTTGTGTTTATGCTCCATTTTCTTTCACAATCTTGTTCAGCCACTTCAATATAGAAAGTGCTAACACAGTTGCAATCATTAACAAGACAAAGTTAGTCCAAAAGAAATTGGCTTTGTGTTCATAATCATACCACATGCTTGCCAAAACGCCAGACAATTTATTTCCAATTGCGGTTGAGAGAAAGAAACCACCCATCATTAAGGCTGTAATACGCGGTGGGCTGAGCTTAGACACTAAAGACAAGCCCATAGGACTGAGACACAGTTCTCCGACAGTAATCACGCCATAACAAGCTACCAACCAAAGAGGCGAAACCTTGACTGCTCCATTACTCCCAATATATGCTGCAGCAACCATAACCAGACAAGATAGGGCAGATATAAACAATCCCAAAGCAATTTTGCTCGGTGTGGAAGGCTCTCTGTTTCTGCGTCCTAACATCAAAAATATTCCCACAACAATCGGGGTGAGAATAATAATCCAAAAAGGGTTTACAGACTGAAAAAGCTCGGTATTAATGATATATGCACTTTGTCCTTCCGCTGGTAGTGTATGGGGCGATGCATTTCTAAAATAAATATCCCTCCCAAGTTCTTTGACTGTATTGCCCGATTCATCCTTAACCACGCTAAACTGCTCATCATAAACCGTTACTTCCTTTTCTTCATACTTGATTTCCTCGGCAAGATATAGTTTGTTCAAAGGTTTTTCCAGACTTTCCGACACACTGCGGTCTGTATAAAATTTAGCCCAACGAGTCAATGCAGTGCCATTCTGTTTGAACACCGCCCAAAACATGATACTAACAGCAAAAATGGCAAGCAAAGCAGCAATGGGTCTTTTTTCAAATGTATTAGCTTTAAAATAGAGAGAAACATAAAAAATAATAACCGGAATACAAGCGAAAATGAAAGCATCTGTACTGTCACTGCCTAAGATATTGCCGGGGATGAACCAACCGATTGCACCGGAAAGGATAGCCGGCACAAACACCATTAGCAAAACACGGCTAAGGCTCATATCGCCTGCTTGTTTGGGTTTAATAATATTCGCCTGTTTATAGTGTTTCAACCCGAATGAAAACACAACCAATCCCAAAAACATACCTATACCTGCGGTCATAAACGCTGCACCCCAGTCAAACTTGTTGCGCATAAAGGCTGCAATGATGTTGCATATAAACGCACCAATATTGATACCCATATAGAAAATGCTATAACCCGAATCTTTGTATGGTTTATACTTTTCTTCCGAATATAAATTACCCAATAAGGTGGAAATATTGGGTTTGAACATCCCATTACCCAAAATTATCAATGCCAATGCCACATAGAACGAAGTCATACCGGGAATTGCCAATGCAATATAGCCGGCACCCATCATGGTTCCACCAATATAAACGGATTTGACATAGCCCAAAATCCTATCGGCTATAAAACCTCCTAAAAAAGGCGTTAGGTAAGTAAGTGCAATGAAAGTTCCGAAAATATCGTCTGCATTTCGGTCGCCAAAAGCCATTCCGCCCTTGTCCACATCAATCATATACAGCACAAATATGCCCAGCATCAAATAATAGCCAAATCGTTCCCACATTTCGGTAAAGAACAGATATGGCAGTGCCGCAGGGTGTTTCTTGTTTGTATTTGTCATTCTAATATTATGTTTTAATTGTTATATGTAGAAATTCAGATTCATGCCTTAATAAACCTAAGCATAGCCCAGTCTCCATCTGTTTTTGTATCAATCCAACGAAGTGGTACTGTCTTTTTCAATACGTCAATATCTGACTGCAAAAAACCACTCAAAAACAGCTCGCCACCGGAATTGAGGTGTTGTTCATACAACTCTGCATCATCTAACAAGACTCCAAGGTTAATATTGGCAATGAAAATATCATAGGATTTCCCCAATTTGCTCAATATCCGAGCATCGCCTTTATATACCTGAATTTTATTGCCAAAGTTGTTCAATTCAAAATTTTCTACAGCATTTTCAACCGAGCGGTCATCAATATCCACAGCAATAATCTCACCCGCACCTTTCTGCCCTGCATAGATTGCCAAAATACCGGTGCCAGTGCCCATATCCATCACAGACTTCCCGGTTAAATCTGCCTCCATAAGACTTTCTAAAATCATTTTTGTGGTTTGATGGTGTCCGGTGCCAAAAGACATCTTTGGGTCAATGATGATTTCATGTTCAAAATGAGCCGCTTGAGGGTGAAAGCTGCCTCGTACATATAACTTGTCTTTAATGGCGATAGGTTGAAAATAATTTTGTTCCCAAACCTCATTCCAATTCTTGTCTTCAATCCGCTCCATCTGATAATTTAATTCCACGATGTGGTTTTGCGACAACTCAGCAACTAACTGATTCAGTGTCTCCAAATCAAATTCAGAAACAGGAATATAAGCCAAGAGTTGATTGTTTTCTTCCACAAATCCCACATAGCCGATAGAAGTCAAATATGCCGAAGCAATATCAACATTTTCCTGCACAGGCTCCAAGATATTGAGGGTGATTTGGGTGTGGTCGTTATTTGTCATATCCTCGCTGCAAGGATAGCAAAAAACATCCATTGTTTATAGGTCTCGCACAGAAATACGTTTGCTTGTAAACAGTGCTTTGAAACGCATGAAAAAAGCGAGTGACAAATAGAAAATCACCGGAGAGAAGAAAGTTACAAAACTTAAATAGATAAAAAACATTCTGACCAAAGGAATCGGCATACTCAACTTCTCCGCAATCGCAGTACACACGCCAAATATCTTAGGTTCAAAAAACAATTTAAGCCATTTCATGGGTGCAAAGATAATCGTTGGTTTTTACTCATTTGTAAATTATTGCTCATGAAATCCTATTTGACACAAAAAGGGTATTTTTTGTATTTCAAATTTATTCATATTCGCGCCCTTAATTTTTATTTTTTTACTACAACACTTTATGCCTTAGCTACAGAGATGAAAGAAACCTATTTGATTGCAATTGCAGACAGCTCGCACCATAAATATGCCGAGCAAATTTGTATAGAATACAATGAATCTGCGAAACAAAGAGGTACCGGAATTGCCACAAGAACACCGGAGTATTTACAAAAAAAAATGGATGAAGGAAAAGCAATAATTGCGCTCACACTCAGCGGTGAGTGGGCGGGGTTTTGCTATATAGAAACATGGGGACATGGCAAGTTTGTTGCCAACTCAGGACTCATCGTCTCACCTAAATACAGACAAGACGGTTTAGCCAAGGAAATCAAAAAGAAAGCATTTTCACTTTCCAGAGAAAAATATCCCGAAGCTCAATTATTTGGGCTGACTACCGGATTGGCAGTTATGAAAATCAATGCAGAATTGGGTTATAAACCTGTTACATATTCCGAATTAACTGATGATGATGAATTTTGGGCAGGCTGCAAAAGTTGTGTGAACTATCCTATTCTGTTAAGCAAAGAAAGGAAGAACTGTCTGTGTACTGCAATGTTGTATAATCCTGAAGAAAACAATGTTGAGAAGACTGTTCAATCATCCGAACAAAAAACCAAAAGTTACACTTCCATTTATAAGAATGTGAAGAAGATTGTAAAATCATTTTTAAAACGCAACCAAAAAGAAACAATTCTATAAATGACCCATAACCCCAATAAGTTGGTATTGGCATTTAGCGGTGGATTGGACACAAGCTTTTGTGCAGTTTATTTGAACAAAGTAAAAGGCTATGAAGTCCATGCACTGATGGTCAATACCGGAGGTTTTAGCGATAAAGAAATTGCTGAAATAAAAGAACATGCCCTTCGTTTGGGTGTGGCATCTTTCAAAGCGGTTGATGCACGAGAGAATTATTATCAGTCTATTATCAAATACATGGTGTATGGAAACGTGCTGAGAAACAACACGTATCCTCTGAGTGTGAGTGCAGAACGAACCGTACAAGCAATAGCAGTGGCAAATTACGCACAAGAAATCGGTGCTACATATATCGCTCACGGCAGTACAGGCAGCGGCAATGACCAAGTCCGATTTGATATGGTATTTGAGTTGATCGTGCCTCATATACAAGTAATTACACCCATCCGTGACTTAAAACTATCCCGTGAGGAGGAAATAAATTTTCTCAAAAAACAAGGCGTTACAATGAACTTTGAAAAAGCTGCATACAGCATCAACAAAGGGATTTGGGGCACTTCGGTTGGCGGAAAAGAAACTTTGACTTCAAGACATAATTTACCTGAGAGCGCGTTCCCTTCACAATTATCAAGCACAGAACCACGTGAAATCAGCCTTCTATTTGAGAAAGGTGAGCTAATAGGTCTCGATGACATGGTTTTTGACAATCCGGTCAATGCCATTATTGCTTTGCAAACCATTGCAGAGTCTTATGCTATCGGGCGTGATATTCATGTGGGAGACACCATCATCGGTATCAAAGGGAGAGTTGGGTTTGAAGCTGCTGCCCCTATTATCATTATCAAAGCACACCATTTATTGGAAAAACATACCCTTAGCAAATGGCAACTATTTCTCAAAGAACAAATGAGTTCTTATTACGGAATGTGGTTGCACGAAGGTCAATATTTTGAAGCTGCCATGAGGGATATTGAGAACTTTTTGCAATCAAGTCAAGAAAATGTTTCAGGAAAAGTTTTTGTACGCTTACTCCCATACAGATTTGAGTTGATTGGCATTGAATCCACACACGATTTAATGTCGGAAAAATTTGGCAGCTACGGAGAAATGAACAAAGCATGGACAGGAGAAGATGTGAAAGGATTTACCAAGATTTTTGGCAATCAGATGAGTTTCTACTTCCAGGTTAACAATACTATAGAAAATGAAAATTAGAGCAGGCATTATAGGAGGGGCAGGCTATACGGGCGGGGAGCTAATCCGTTTATTGCTCAATCACCCAAATGTTGAATTGGTCTTTGTGCAAAGCAACAGCAATGCAGGCAACCCTGTTTGGCATGTACATAAGGATTTGTTGGGTGAAACAGAACTCAATTTTAGTGACAATGCTGTATGGGATGTAGATGTATTATTTCTTTGCAGCGGACACCATAAAGCACATAAATTTTTGGAAGAAAATAAGGTTCCGCAACACCTTGCAGTGATTGACCTCAGTCAAGATTTCAGGCATAATACCACTAGTGAAATTCAAGGTAGAAAGTTTGTGTACGGACTACCCGAATTGAATCGCAACATCATCATGAAATCAAAGAATATTGCCAATCCGGGATGTTTTGCTACAGCCGTGCAACTTGCATTACTTCCTTTTGCACATGCCGGTTTGCTGCCCGATGAAATTCATGTCAATGCCACTACGGGCGCCACAGGTGCCGGTCAAGCACAAAGTGAAACCACTCATTTTGCTTGGAGAGATAACAACATATCTGTTTACAAAGCCTTTACGCATCAGCATTTGACCGAAATCAAAGAAAGTATCCGGTCTTTGCAAAGCCATTTTGAAGGCACGATTAATTTTATTCCACAACGAGGAAATTTTTCGCGTGGAATCTTTGCTACAACTTATTTCAAATGCTCTTTGACAAGAGAAGAAATACTTGATATTTTTAAATTTTATTACCTAAACCATCCCTTTGTACGTGTGAGTGACAGCCCTATTGACCTCAAACAGGTGTTGAACACAAACAGGTGCTTCCTTGCGATTGAGAAACATGAGGGCTATACCCTTGTTTCTTCTGCTGTTGACAATCTGCTCAAAGGCGCATCAGGACAAGCAGTCCAAAACATGAACCTGATATTTGGTTTAGAAGAAACCACCGGATTAAAACTTAAACCTTCTGCATTCTAAAATATGAACTTATTTGACGTTTATCCCTTATTTGACATTGAGCCTGTGAGAGGCGAAGATGCTTATGTGTATGACAAAAACAATACACAATACCTTGATTTATATGGCGGTCATGCTGTGATTTCCATAGGACACAGTCATCCTCATTATGTTTGGAAAATAATAGAACAACTCAACAAAATCGGATTCTATTCTAACTCTGTCAAGATTCCCATTCAGCAAGAGTTAGCAGAGAAATTAGGGGAATTATCCGGTTATGATGATTATAGCTTGTTTCTGTGTAATTCCGGTGCAGAAGCCAATGAAAACGCTTTGAAGATGGCGTCTTTTCATAATGGCAGAAAGAGAGTGGTAGCGATGAAAGGGGCTTTTCATGGCAGAACATCGCTGGCAGTCGCTTGCACAGACAACCTTTCAATCAATGCCGAAATTAACAAAGTACACGATGTTGTATTTACAGAATTGAATGATACGAAAGCATTGACAAATGTAGTAACAGACGAGGTTTGTGCGGTTATCATAGAAGGTATGCAAGGTGTTGGAGGAGTAAGAGTCCCAAGTGAGGAATTTTTGAAAACTGCTCGCCAATTGTGCGACAAAACCGGTGCTGTTTTAATTTTAGATGAGATTCAATCGGGTTTTGGCAGGAGCGGAAAGTTCTTTACGCATCAACACTCGGACATCCAAGCGGACATTATTTCCATGGCAAAAGGTATGGGCAATGGTTTTCCGATTGCCGGTATATTACTTTCTCCCAAGTTTGAAGCAAAACACGGAATGTTAGGAACAACATTTGGCGGAAATTACTTGGCTTGTGCGGCTTCTATTGCCGTATTGGATGTATTAAAAGAAGAAAATCTAATTGAAAATGCCCAAAAAATCGGCAACTATCTCATGGAATCTCTTGCTAAAATCAAAGGAATCAAAGAAGTGCGCGGATTGGGATTGATGATTGGTATTGAACTATTTGACAACTGTGCTCCCACTCGCTTAGAACTACTGCACAAACATCATATTTTCACAGGTTCTTCATCCGACAAGAACACACTGAGAATATTACCTCCCTTGTGTATTAACAAAACACAAGCAGACCGTTTTCTCTATGCACTCAATAGTGTTTTACAAAAATCTGCTGCTGCTTCATGAAAAACTTTATTTCGGTAAAAGATGTAACAGACATAGAAGCATTGCTTAGCAAAGCACTGCATATCAAACACAATCCTCTCGAATATACACACATAGGCAAAAACAAAACCATTGGATTACTCTTCATGAATCCAAGCCTGCGAACCCGTATGAGCACTCAACGTGCCGCCTACAACTTGGGCATGAATGTGATGGTGATTAACCTAAACAAAGATAATTGGCAACTTGAATTCGAAAACGGTGCTGTGATGAACGGAACCGGCAGTGAACATATCAAAGAAGCAGCCGGAGTGATTTCTCAATATTGTGATATTGTAGGGCTAAGGAGTTTCCCCGGGCTAATTGACCGAAACAAGGATTACAACGAAGACATTTTTAACAGTTTTCTTATTAACTTAACTATTCCCCTTGTCAGTCTGGAATCTGCCACACTTCACCCCTTACAGAGTTTTGCTGATATAATTACCATCAAAGAAAACTTCAACGGAAACAAAACTCCAAAAGTGGTTCTAAGTTGGGCGCCACATATCAAACCTTTGCCACAAGCGGTTTCCAATTCATTTGCGGAATGGGCATTGGCATCCGAATTTGATTTTGTGATTACCCACCCCGAAGGTTACGAATTAAACAAAAAGTTTACAAATGGTGCAACCATTACCCACAACCAAGAAGAAGCATTGAAAGACGCTGATTTTGTTTATGTCAAAAGTTGGTCTTCCTATTCTGACTATGGCACCATGCCCGAAGTGAAAACTGATTGGTTGTTGAACAAAAAGAAAATGAGTTTGAGCAATAATGCCAGAATCATGCATTGCCTTCCGGTACGCAGGAATGTTGAACTTACGGATGAGCTTATTGACGACCCTTCTTGTTCGTTAATAATGCAACAAGCCGGCAATAGAGTAGTATCGGCTCAAACCATATTGACAGAAATTTTATCCTCGATCCAATGAAAACAAGCTTAACATTAGTCAAGATTGGCGGAAACATTATTGATGACCAAGTTGCGCTATCTTTATTTCTGCAAGAGTTTGCGACATTGCAAGGGAATAAAATATTGATTCATGGGGGTGGTAAAGTGGCCACACAAACGAGCCAAAAACTTGGAATTGAAACTCAAATGGTGGACGGAAGGCGTATTACCGGAAACGAAGAAATTAAAGTGGTTACAATGGTTTACGCAGGATTAATCAACAAAACAATCACCGCTCAACTTAATGCTTACGGGCTACAAACATTAGGTCTTTCCGGTGTAGATGTTCACCTGATTCCTGCTGTAAAACGAGCGGTTAAAGAAATTGACTATGGATTTGTAGGTGATATATTGACAAATAAAATAAACACAAATTTTCTGAAATTAGTTTTAGACCAAAACATCACTCCCGTCATTGCTCCCATTGCCTCTGATTCTGCCGGAAACTTGCTCAATGTCAATGCTGACACTATTGCATGTGCCTTAGCTGTAGCACTAAACAAATATTTTGACATAAAATTGGCTCTTTGTTTTGAGAAAAAAGGAGTGTTGAGCGACCCTGCGGATGTCAACTCGGCAATTGCCGAATTGACTTTGCCATTATATGAAACCTACAAACAGCAAGGCATTATCTCAAAAGGAATGCTTCCCAAGACCGAAAATGCTTTTTTTGCTGCTACAAACGGAGTGAAGGTGGTTATTGGACATGCTTTAGACATAAATAAAACACATTTTGGAACAACTTTTACTATCTGATATTAACAGCGAAATTTACCGGCTGCTCAAAAGGCTTATTGCGATTCCTTCTTTCAGCAAACAAGAAGACCAAAGCGCACAAGAGATAATCAAGCAGTTGGAAAAACATGGTATCCCTTCAAATAGTGTAGGAAACAATATTTGGGCAAAAAACCTGCATTATCATGCAGACAAACCCACGCTTTTGCTCAATTCACATCATGACACCGTAAAACCCAATTCTGCATATACGCTCAACCCTTTTGAAGCCATTGAAAAAGACGGAAAACTATATGGTTTGGGCAGCAACGATGCCGGAGGAGCATTAATTTGTTTATTAGGGGCTTTTTTGTATTTTTATCTAAAAGAAAATCTTCCCTTCAATATCATTTTTGCAGCATCTGCCGAAGAAGAGATTTCGGGCACAAGAGGTATAGAGCTAGTTATGCCAAAACTCGGTAAAATTGATATTGCCATTGTGGGAGAACCTACCTTGCTCAAGATTGCAGTGGCAGAAAGGGGTTTAATGGTAGTTGATTGTGTTGCCAAAGGCAAAGCAGGACATGCTGCCCGTAATGAAGGCATTAACGCTATTTATATTGCACTACAAGACATTGAAAAAATCAAAAACCACAAATTCAAAAAAAACTCTCAATGGTTAGGCGAAGTGTCAATGAATGTAACCATGATTCAAGCCGGTACAGCACATAATCAGGTGCCGGAGCAATGCAGCTTCACAATTGATATTCGTTTGAATGAACATTATACCCATACACAAGTTTTCGAATGGTTGCAAGATAATTTACAATCAGAAATGAGTATGCGTTCAGACAGAATGAAGCCTTCTTTTATAAGCACAGTCCATCCTCTGATTAAATCGGCAAATGAATTAGGAATAGAACTTTATGGCTCCCCCACAACATCTGACCAAGCATTAATGCCATGGGATTCAATCAAAATAGGACCGGGAGATTCTGCACGTTCACATTCTGCAGATGAATTTATTTATACACAAGAAATTGAAGATGGCTTGAATCTATATTGTAACTTAATATTAAAATTATCCGAACAATTTAACCAACAAAAACAATGAAAATCTGGCAAAAGAATCCATTTGAACACAACGACATCTCTCTGAAAACCGAAGCCTTTACTGTCGGAAACGACCGCATTCTTGACATGAGGTTAGCACCGTTTGATGTTGCAGCTTCTCTGGCTCATGCCAAAATGTTGCAGGATGTCGGAATTCTCACAGCACAAGAGTGTTTGGATATAGAAAAAGGGCTGAAGCACATTTTGAATAAAATAAATGCGGGACAATTTGAAATTGAAGAACATATTGAAGATATCCATTCACAAATAGAAAAGGAACTCATTGAGGAGATTGGCGAAGCAGGCAAAAAAATTCATACAGGACGTTCTCGCAATGACCAAGTTCTGGTAGCAATCAAACTATATCTCAAAAGTGAAATCAAAGAAATTGCCGGACTTTCCTTTAGTCTTTTTGAACGTTTGCAAGAGTTAAGCGAACAAAACAAAGCTCATTTGATGCCCGGCTACACTCACTTTCAGCTTGCCATGCCTTCCTCGTTTGGTTTGTGGTTTGGTGCGTATGCAGAATCATTGGTAGATGATATGGAAGTACTGTCGGGTGCCTATATTATTGCCAACAAAAATCCTTTAGGCTCAGGAGCAGGCTATGGTTCGGCATTTCCACTGAACAGAACTCTTACCACAGAGTTGTTAGAAATGAAGAGCATGAATTACAATTCCCTTTATGCCCAAATGACACGCGGCAAAACAGAGAAAGTATTGCTATCTGCAATAGCAAATCTCGCTGCTACCCTCTCTAAATTTGCTTATGATGTGTGTTTATATCTCAATCAACAGTTCGCCTATTTGACTTTTCCAGATTCGCTCACTACCGGTTCGAGTATAATGCCTCACAAGAAAAATCCTGATGTTTTTGAACTGATAAGGGCAAAATGCAACCGACTGCAAGCCGCACCTAATGAGATGACTCTGTTGATAAACAACCTGCCTTCGGGTTACCACCGCGACATGCAACTAAGCAAAGACATTGTTTTCCCGGCTATTGATACAATGAAAGATTGTTTGCAAATGCTGACTTTTGCTTTGCAGAATGTGAACGTACGCACCGATATTCTAAATGATGAGCAGTTCAATACTCTCTTTACAGTTGAAGAGATAAACAAACTTGTCAAAGATGGAATGAGCTTTAGAGATGCTTATCGCAAAACAGGTATGGAAGTAAATGAGAACAAGTTCAGTCCCAATAAAACTTTGAATCACACTCACGAAGGTAGTATAGGTAATCTATGCAATACCGAAATCCGAGAAATGATGTTAGAAGCATTAAAGAAGTTTGGATAGCAGCCTCTCGGTTTCAAGAGTTAACTCATGATTTATTGAATAACTCGTTTAAAACAAGTAAGCAAAACCAAAATTAAATTTATAATTTTGCAAACACAATGTCGGTTTTGCTTTGACGTTAACCATTGAAAACATATTACTTGTAGGTTCGATACTGTTATTTATCAGTATTATCGTGGGTAAAACTTCCTACAAATTTGGCGTTCCAACTTTGTTATTGTTTTTAGGGGTGGGGATGTTGGCAGGCTCAGAAGGACTGGGCGGAATCAAATTTGACGACCCAAAAACAGCCCAATTTATTGGCATTGTGGCACTCAATTTCATTTTGTTTTCAGGCGGATTAGATACAAATTGGAAGTCTGTACGACCGGTGCTGGGACAAGGTATCATGTTGTCCACCTTAGGAGTTTTGCTTACTGCATTGACTGTGGGTACTTTTGTTTACTACCTTATTCCGGGCTTTTCTTTCATTGAAAGTATGTTATTGGGTTCTATTATCTCCTCAACGGATGCGGCAGCAGTATTCTCAATTTTGAGGTCAAAGAGCTTGTTGCTCAAAACCAACCTCAAACCTACGCTTGAGCTTGAGAGCGGAAGTAATGACCCTATGGCTTATGTGTTGACAATAACTTTCCTCTCTTTGGTACAACATCCTGAACTGAGCGCAATGTCTGTGATTCTGGTTTTTCTGAAACAAATGATATTGGGAGGGCTTGCAGGTTTTGCTTTTGGTAAAATTACCGAAATTACCATCAACAGAATTAAATTAGATTATGAGGGAATGTATCCGATTTTGATGATAGCCATGATGTTCATTACATTTTCGGCTACTGACTTTATTGGCGGAAACGGATTTCTGGCGGTTTACATAGCCGGTGTTTTTTTAGGAAACAAAGAACTTACTCACAAACAAGATATACTCAGCATGTTTGACGGATTAGCATGGCTCATGCAGATTGTGCTGTTCCTTACACTGGGCTTATTGGTGTTTCCTAATCAGGTTTGGGACGTAATGCATATCGGAATATTGATATCTGTCTTTCTGATTTTCGTTGCTCGTCCAATCAGTGTTTTAATCAGTCTCATACCGTTTAAAATGAAATTTAACCGAAGGCTGTATATTTCATGGGTCGGATTGCGAGGTGCTGTCCCCATTGTATTTGCAACCTATCCACTCATTGCCGGGATAGAAAATGCAGGATTTATTTTTAATATTGTATTCTTTATCTCATTAAGTTCTTTGTTGATACAAGGCACTACACTTCCTATTGTAGCAAAATGGCTGGGCATGGTGTTGCCAAAGGATTTTCAGCCGGTTTTGAAAGAAGTGGACGAAATGGTAGCATCTTCGCCTAAATCAGTTTTGAGGGAAATTGACATACAGCCAAGCTATTGCGCGGTGGGTAAAACAATCAAACAACTTCATCTCCCCGAATCTACGTTTATTGCTGTTATTAAAAGGAATGGGGAATATATTCGCCCCGGTGGTTCAACCGAAATACTATCCAAAGACCGATTAATGATATACACACACGACCCCGAAGACTATAGTCATGCAACTAAAATTATCAAAACACTGGCAGATGAATGTGAAACACCACCTGTCAAGTAAGAGACTTCTTTTCAAATATTGAATAAACTAATCTTTGCCTCTGGTAATTGCACCTTCCCAAGCTATCATTGCAAGTTTTCGCTCGCTTCCCCACATATAATTTCCATATTCTCCTGATGTTCTGACAACCCTATGGCACGGCACAAGATAGGTTACGGGATTATCGCCAATGGCGGTGCCGGCAGCCCGCGCGGAGCGAGGACTGCCTATCTTCTTGGCTATATTTTGATAGGTGGTCAGTGTGCCCAAAGGTATAGTAAGCAAGGCACGCCAAACCTGAATCTGAAAATCTGTACCTTTTACGTGCAACGGAATAGGATGGTCTGTGGATTTGCCCGGATGAAATGCAGCTAAGGCACGTTCTTGTATCTCTTCCGGCTGATGACGTATATGCGCATGCGGAAAATTCTGCTTTAACATCATGATTTCTTTGTCTTCATCTTCACTGAAAACCATATAGCATATTCCCAGAGATGTTGAAGCAATAAATAAAGTGCCAAATATGCTATTTGCCATAGAATAATGAATGATTAACCGGTCGCTTTGAATTTGCTCCACTGACATTGGAATTATATTAATCACAGGCTTTGATAGTTCCTTTTTGCGTTTAAAGGGATGGTCAAATAAGAATCCTTGTGCCGGATTGCTTTTCAACACAAACCGCGCATATTCCGGTGAAGTAAACTGCAAGAACCCCGCAGGAGGCGTTCCGCACCAATCAATAAACAAATGATTCAGCTCCTTTGGACTAATATGAAGTAATCTTGCAACCTCATCCAAGTCTTGTCGCAATTGAGGCTGTTTGTCCAACATGGACAAAACTTCCAGAATATAATCAAACTTGGTTTTCCCTTTTAATCTCACTTCGCAGGCAAAAGTCGGGACTAATATCTTTGAGTTTTACACTTTCTACAAGAGTTTATCCTTTTGGCTGTGAATAACTCATTTGCCTATACAAAATTTGGAAAAGATAGTACCTAATACCTCGTTATTAGTGATTTTCCCGGTGATAGAGCCTAATTGCTCCAATGCTGATTTGAGTTCAAAAACAACAATTTCGCCAGACAATCCTTCATGCAAACTTTCTTTGGCTTTTTGAATAGAAACTAAGGATTCTTTGAGCGCAAACAAATGACGTGTATTGCTGATACTCACATCATGGCTCAGATAACGCTGTGTAGTTATTTCTTTAAGTTTTGTCAATAAAGAAGCAATTTCTCCTTTTTTAGCAGAAATAAAAACAGGTGTAAAAGGCAAATCAAGTTTAGCTCCTGTCAATAGCTCACTCTTGTTTATCACCCATATTATCTTGTCTTGGTGGGTGGCAAACCTTTCAAAATCTTCCTTTGCTTCGTGAATATGTTGTGCATCAATCAAATAAAGCACGATTTCGGCTTTTGATATTTTATCAAAACTACGTTCTATACCCAACTGCTCTATTTGAGAATCGGTCTGGTGTCGAATTCCGGCTGTATCTATCAGCCTAAAAAGCAAATCATTGAACAGAAAACTCTCTTCAATTGTGTCGCGTGTAGTTCCGGCAATGTCGGACACAATGGCGCGCTCTTCATTCAGCAAACAATTCAACAAAGTGGATTTGCCCGCATTTGGACGTCCTGCAATTACTAATGGAATTCCTTTTTTGATTGCATTTCCTGAACCAAATGAATGAATGAGTTTTTGCACGTATTCTTCAGCTTTTTCAATTCGGTGCATCAATTCTGAACGATTGGCAAACTCAACATCTTCTTCTCCAAAATCAAGCTCCAATTCCAGTAAAGACAAAAACTCCAACATTTTTTCACGAATAAGCTCAATTTGATTGGACACACCTCCTTTGAGTTGTGAAAAGGCAATTTTTCTTGCTTGTTCGGACTCGGCATTAATCAAATCAGCTACGGCTTCGGCTTGTGCCAAATCAAAACGTCCGTTCAAATAAGCTCTTTGAGTAAACTCACCGGCAAGTGCAGGTCTGGCACCTGATTCTATAAGAATATTCATGATTCGTTGGCTGATTAGCGGAGAACCATGACAACTGATTTCTATTACATCTTCTTTGGTAAACGAATGGGGAGCTTTGAAAACAGCTAAAACAACTTCGTCAATTTCTTCGTCACGAAAACGAATTTTGCCATATACCAATGAATTCGACTGAATTGCTGCAATTTTTCTTCCAACAAATATTATATCCAGCATCTCAAAACAACCGCTTCCGGACAATCGCACAACATGCAATGCTGCTCTGTTGGCAGCAGTAGATAAGGCGACTATGACTTCGTTCGATAACATTGGTGCAAAATAAGAGTTTTATTTAGCAATTATTTCAGCGCCAAGTATTGAATGTTTACTTCAACCCAGCTATTTTTTATTCTTCTGATTCTTTGAACAAGGTCCAAATAATGGGTGATAAAGTGATTGTCAAAATGCCGTCAAGCGGGAAAAAACCCACATTCAATATAGTTTTATATCCATAAGAAATTGACATCCTATATTTAAAGCCAAACTAAAAACAAACTGTAATCAAGTTAGCGTTGAATTTGGCTACACCAACATATCACAAAATAACCTTGTTTTGCAATCTTCATTCAAAAAGGTTGTAATGTTTGACTACAAAGAAATTCTAACTGTTACCTTCACGCTTTTTGCGGTAATTGACGTAGTGGGCTCTGTGCCGGTAATAATTAACCTTCGTGAGAAATTAGGTCATATTCAAAGCGAAGTTGCAACCTTGGTTTCAGGCTTATTGATGTTTGCTTTTTTGTTTTTTGGAGAACAGTTTCTGGCTTTATTGAGTGTGGACATACATTCTTTTGCATTAGCAGGGTCAATTGTTATTTTCATCATTGGGCTGGAAATGGTATTAGGAATTGAATTGTTTAAAAATGATGCAGATGCCAAGACGGGCAGTATTGTCCCTATTGCTTTTCCGTTAATTGCGGGTTCAGGCACATTAACTACTGTTATGTCATTAAAAGCCGATTTCAGTTTTTACAGTATTTTGATTGGAATTACAATCAACCTATTAGTCATCTATATAGTACTAAAGTCCACCCGAAAGATTGAAAAATTACTGGGCAAGGGTGGTTTGATGGTTGTAAGGAAATTTTTTGGAATCATCCTGCTGGCAATAGCGATGAAGATTTTCAAAAACAATTTTACCTTATTGTAATTTCCCTTGTACTCCAAGCAAATTGACTATTTTTGTCCCTCTTTAAAAAAATACAGAAATCCATGCGCATACACAGAGAAGGCTTTACAATTTTGTTGATTACAACCATTGTCCTATTGGTACTCAATATTGGTTTGCATTATTTAGGAATTCCGGTTTGGCTTGAAAAATCAGTTCAGGTTATTTCACTGGTTTTCTTTGTAATTGTATTACAGTTTTTCAGAAACCCCATCAGAACACTGACTACAGATACAAGTGCAGTAGTTAGCCCCGCAGACGGCAAAGTGGTGGTCATAGAAGAGGTAGAAGAAACAGAATATTTTAAAGGTAAAAGATTGCAAGTGAGCGTATTCATGTCACCTTTTAATGTGCATATTAATCGCAATCCCGTAGGAGGAACCGTAACTTATGCAAAATATCATCCCGGCAAATACTTAGTTGCGTGGCATCCCAAATCTTCTACCGAGAATGAGAGAACCACTTTCGTAATCAAAACTGATAACGGGAAAGAGATTCTTTTTAGACAAATTGCAGGTGCTTTGGCAAAGCGAATCAAATGGTATATTCAAGAAGGACAAAAAGTCAATCAATCTCAGGAAATGGGCTTCATTAAGTTCGGTTCAAGAGTTGACCTGTATTTACCTACTGATGCTAAGATAAATGTCAAAATCGGAGATACTGTACAAGGCGGAATCACCTCATTAGCTTATTTGACTTGATAAATCGGATTCTTGGTATTATCTTTGCCTGCATAAACACGAACCAAATAAATCATATTATGAAAAAGATCATCATTTCAGCAGCCTTATTTTTGTTCTTTGCCGTTGCAGTCAATGCACAAGAACCGCCTAAAGACACTAAAAAAGACAGCAAAGTTGAAGCAACCACAACTCCTGCAACCGGAGAAAACAATGTAAAACCTGAGGATAAAACCAACAATGCACATTGCAAAAAAGACGACAAAACAAAAAAAGACGGTTGTTGCAGCAGTAAAAAGAAAAAAGAGAAAAAGAAAAAATCTTGTTGTACTTCTGAAAAGAAATAACATTCAAAGAGCATTATCAAAAAAGCCGTACAGCCATGTGCGGCTTTTTTTATTACAATCCCTCAAAGCACGTGTTTTGCTTGCGTACGATTCCGTATTTTTATAGCCCACGGTTTAAACCGTGGGCTATAATGTTTTACAATATTTATAAAATGGATTCATCCATTTTCATCTATAATTTTTATTTCGTCTTCGGTCAGGTGTGTAGTTATACCGCTTGCTGTTCACGAATACCATTGAAAATAGAAAACTTGTGAGTAATTACGTGACTGCCGTGTGGGAATTCATTAGTTCTGATTTTTCTTAAAGTTTTCTGCTTGTTCAAATATCTCCACATATACTTCGTCTCTCTCAACTGGTGGATAGCCAAACTCGTCAAGCAGGAGAATTAGTCCAACTTTTAAAGCCGATTTGATGTCGTCTCGTTTGTTCCAGTCAGGGAATTTGGCTTGACCGTCAACAAGGTCTTTTACGGCTTTTGCCAATTCAATCATTTTGTTGTCTGGATATTTGAAGTCGTATTTAATGCAAAGCTCTTTCAGAATGTCGTAAAATGCTTTTTCCTGAAAGTCAATTCCCAATTCGTCACCTGCCGAAAATTCTTTGTGAACTTCCCAAATTAAGTCTGTCAAAGCGTTTGCCATTTCTTCATACACTTCACTTCTCAAAATGTCGTTTGCATCTCGGTTGTTGTATCGTTCCACCAAGGCTTGCATTTTCTTTGAAAAGTCAATGCCTTTTACCTTGTTTACTTTTCTTATTTCTCCAATTACTTTTGCCAATAACTGTTGAAGCAATTTGATTTTCGTGTTTGGCAATTTGATTTTTTCAATCTTAGCTAAATAGTCTTCGTCAAAAATGTCTTGTTCGGTTTCTGCTTCTTCTCCGAGTTTGAAGATTTCTTCTACTCCATCACTTTGCAATGCTTCTTTTATCATTTCCCGAACTTTAGCATTCATCTGTGCTGTGTCAGGTGCATTGCCTTTGGTCAGTTTGAAAACAATGGAACGAACTGCTAAATAAAAATGGGTGTAATCTCTTTCTGCTTGTGTTAATTGTTCGCTTCCTGCACAAATATCATAAGCGGCTTTCAGTCGCTTCACCAAGCCCATAAATCGGGTTTCAATCTCTTTAGTCTGCTGAACATATTCCGCAGCCAAATTCAAGGTGTTTAATTGCTGAATGGTTGTGCCTTTGAAATATTTTGAATTGTCAAAAGTGTGAAACAGTTTAGCCAAAAGGTCTAAATGATTTCTTACAATGATGATGGATTCTGCAATGTCTTCAAAATTGTCTTTGTCGCCTTCGCTGTATTGCTTCAACGCCAAATTCATTTGGTTTTTGATGCCGATATAATCTACAACCAAACCTTTGTTTTTCCCTTCAAACTTGCGGTTTACTCTGGAAATGGTCTGTATTAAATTGTGTCGTTGAATGGGTTTGTCAATGTAAATGCTATCTAAGAAAGGAACATCAAAACCAGTCAGCCACATATCCACCACAATGGCAATTTTGAAATTCGATTTTTCATTTTTGAATTGTCTGTCTAATTCTTTGCGTTGGTCTTTTGTTCCCAACAAATCATACATTTCCCTCGGATCATCTTGTCCTCTGGTAGCAATTAGTTTGATGCGTTCAATAGGTTTCAGTTCTCGTTTGTCTTTGTCGGTAAGTATGGCACCTTCTTCTGCTGCTCGTATTTCGTTCCAATCAGGTCGTAATTCCAAAATGTTTTTATACAACTCATATGCAATTTCACGAGTGCTGCACACAAACATTGCTTTGCCTTTTACGGTTGCACCTTCTGAAATTCTGTTTTCGTAATGGTTTACAAAATCTTCGGCAACGGCTTTCAATCGGTCAGGGTCGCCAATAATGGCATACATCTGAGCCATTTCTTTTTTGCTTTGCTCAATCTGATTTTCGTTGCTTCCAATCTCGGCACACTTAGCATAATATTCTTCAATCTCTTTGAGTTTGGAATTATTCAGCAATACTTTTGCTGCTCTGCCTTCATACACAATCCGAACGGTGATTTCATCTTTCACCGATTCCGTCATTGTGTAGGCATCCACGACTTTTCCGAAAACATCAAGCGTTGCATCTATTGGTGTTCCAGTAAAACCAACGAATGTGGCATTGGGTAACGAATCGTGTAAATACTTTGCGAAACCATAGGTTTTGGTAACGCCCTTTTCGGTCACTTTTACTTTTTGGTCAAGGTTTACTTGGCTACGGTGTGCTTCGTCTGAAATGCAAATTACATTGGTTCTGTCCGTAAGCAGTTCGGTATCTTCTGTAAACTTGTGAATGGTAGTTAAGAAAACGCCTCCGCTTTGTCTGCCTTGAATTAATTCTCTCAAATGTGCTCTGCTTTCAACACTTACTACTGTGTTATCTCCAATGAAATTTTTGGCATTGGTAAATTGCCCCGAAAGTTGGTCGTCTAAGTCGGTTCTGTCTGTAATTAATACAATGGTCGGGCTTTCAAAGTATTCGCTTTTCATTAAAAGCCTTGTCAGATAAAGCATTGTAAAACTCTTTCCGCAACCTGTGGCACCAAAGTATGTTCCGCCTTTTCCGTTTCCTTCGGGCTTTTGGGCTTTCTTGATATTGTCATACAATGCCCTTGCAGCATAATATTGCGGATAGCGACAAACTATTTTCTCATTTTTCTTAGAACTATCAGGAATGTAAATGAAGTTGCGGATAATGTCACGCAAACGGTTTTTATTGAACATTCCTTGAATCAAGGTGAACATTGAATCTATGCCATCAACATCTTTGGCAAGTCCTGCAACACGTCTCCAGGCATAGAAAAATTCATACGGTGCAAAGAATGAACCTGCTTTGTTGTTTACACCATCACTAATTACACAAAAAGCATTGTATTTGAAGAGTTCAGGAATGTCTCTATGGTAGCGAACAGTTAACTGCTTGTAAGCATCATAAATGGTGGCTTCTTCACGAATGGCCGATTTGAATTCAAATACCACCAAAGGCAAACCATTGATATACACTATGCCGTCCGGTATGCGTTTTTCTGAACCAATAATTTCCAATTGGTTGACAAACTTGTAAATGTTGTTGTCAGCTTGTGCTGAGCCTGTCGAAGCAGGATATTGTTCTTCAGGTTCGGCTGCTATGGAAATTACTTCATCTTCATTGGGTTGGCGGTGTTTATTTAAACCTGCGTAATTGATTAACTGAATGTAAATGTCTTTTTGATTGCGGTCTTCACGTTTTAGGATGAAACCGTCTGAAAGCATTTTTAAAAATGTTTTGTTGCTTTCGTAAAGGTCAGAAGATGAAAGAGATTTGAGTTGAAGAATGATAGATTTGATTTCGTTTAAGGTAATGCCTTGACCTGCGTATTGAGTTAACAGAAAGTTTTGCAAATCTTCTTCTATCAATACTTCTTCGGGCTTACGAGTTATCGTAATGCCTAAGTGGTGGGGAAATCCTTCTTGCCCCAACAACTCGGTAAACGCTTTCTCTAATTTTTCTTCGGTGAATTTCATTTGATGTAAAATTTGTCATCTGCCCATTTTGCAGGATTATTTATTATGTATTCCGATATGGTTTGATACGATTGTTCATTGCGAATGATATGTTCCCAATAATTGCGTTGCCATAATTTTTCATCAAAACCCAATAATCCCAATTGTTTGGTAACCGATGATTTATAACCACGAACAAGAGCCCCAATTGTTTGCGAAGGTGACCGTAGGGGCGTTTTGCAAACGCCCAAAATATCGGATACATTCAATTCGTTTGTCATTTGGGGCGAATGCAATTCGCCCCTACCGTACAACCGGATGATGCCGTGCATATGGTTGGGCATTATGATGAATTCGCCCAATTCGACATTCGGTCGTATTTCGGGGGTTTTTACCCATTCATCATTTGCAATTTGTCCATATTCATTCAATTTCATTTCCCCATCGACCACATCCCCAAAACGACAAATTCTATTCTGACAACAAATGGTAATAAAAAACAAACCCGCCTGCGAATAATCGTATCCTTTTAATCGGATAGACCTGCGGTGGTGGATATTGGGATTATATTTATTCATCATCATTAACCATTAACAATTTATCATTAACCATTATTCCACTGTCGCCAACTTAGAAAGCAACAATTCTTTCAGTTCCGTTAGCTTTTCGTTTTCTTTTCCGAGAATACCAATGTGACGATAAATTCTTAGAAAAGAATTGTTATACCTTTCTAAAGTTTCTGTATCAGGTATTGGTATCAATTGTTCTTTAAATAGATCATCTATTGCCAAGTTTTTTACTCCATTTGAGCTATTCTCGTATGTAAATAACACATTCGAGTTATACAAATGCACAATGCTTGAGAATAGAAAAATTGAAAAATTGTCTTTTGCCTTTATTACTCTACAAAAGTTCGAACAGATAATATCCTTATTCAAATATTCAAGATATTCAGATGTAAGTAAAACACTCCTACCAGTTGATTGAGTTGGACTTCCTCCTGAAATTTCAGTTACTATATCGAATGGTTCTAACTTGCGATTTATTAGATTTTTAGACAAAATAAACCGTGTAGGTAAATTTCCTATTTGCCCAATATTTGATGTAGGAATATCAGTTCCTCTTATGCAAAAAACTTCTTTATTGTAATTATCAATTGCGATATCCTTACCCCAATCTCCACCTAATGTTGAAAGCTTAATATCTTCAAGCTGCCCAACTCGCCACCCTTCCGGCAGATTCTCGAAATCAATCCCCTCCACAAACCACTCCCTATAAATCGCCTGTGCGGTTTCTTCCAGTTTTTGTATCAGTTGTTGGTTAAGGGCTATGCGGTTTTGGATGGTGTTGTATTCTTTTACGATTTCTCGTTGTTTGTCAATGTGGGGAATGGGGAGTTGCAAGTTTTCAAAATCTTCCCATTCCAAACTGCCTCTTACGCCACCCACTGCGTGAAAGCAAGCTTCACGGTCAAACTCACTACGAGTAAACCACATCATTAAATATTCGGGTAAAAGTTCTTTTACGTCTTTTACTTCAAATATTGGATAGGCTTGAGAAATAATCGCTTCATCTAAATCTTTCAACAAAGCAACAGGCATTTTTTTATCTCGCCTTACCTGCATTGTGCTACAAGCAAATTGATTTTTACGAATGATTTTATAGTTTTCCATATCTGTTCCAATGATGTTGGCAACAGAAGGAATAAACTGCTTTGAAATACTCAATCCCAAAAGCTGTTGCACTTGCAAACCCTTGTTTCGTTCATCAACAAGTCTGATATTTTCGCCAATCCGTCTATAATTTGACTTCATAACCCAATTCTTTAAATATTGTCTGAACCTTGAACTTCAAGATTGACTTGATTGCTTGATTTTTTCTGTTCATTGTTTGTGGTTGTTATTATGAACTCGTTTGTGTTGCAAACTTTTTGCTCCGAAATTTATGAGTAAACCGATTTCAAGGTTATACGCTTCCACATAATTCATTGCTTGTGCGAGATGAACATCTTCAAGATTAATAATGGCTTTTATTTCTACCATTACTTTATCTTCAACAAAAAAATCAACTCTTCGTGTGCCGATATCATAACCCTTATATTGTAGAAGCATTTCATGTTCCCTGCTAAACTCAATGCCCTGCATCTGCATTTCAATGGCTAAAGCTCTCTGATACACCACTTCCTGAAATCCATTACCTAGGTGCTTATGAACTTCCATTGCACAACCAATAATTTTATATGTTAAATCCTCATGTTTCATAATCAAGTCATCGAATAATCCTTTACAATCATGGTTCAAGACTGATTTTATAGCCCAATTCCTCAAATACTTTAAGTAAATCACCTTTCGATTGTTCTTCGGCTTTTAACAGGTCAGCAAATTCGCTTTTTAGCATTTGCATTTTCTCGTCAAAGTCAATGTTCTCATCCCTGTTTACAAATACAATGTATTTGCTCGGCACCAGTGAGAAATCTTTTTTGGCTACTTCATCCAACGAAGCAGCATAGCAGAACTCAGGGACATTCTCAATTTCTTTGCATTGCCATTGGTGGTAAGTGCTTGTAATTTTTAAAATATCTTCTTCGGAAAACTGTATGTATTTTTTCTCAAACGGAATACCCATTTGTCGCAAGTCCATAAACAGGATTTCTGTTGAACGGTCTCGGTAGTTGCGGGTTTCGTTACCTACTTTTTTGCTCTGTGCTTTTTTGTTTTTGTTTACAATCCACAACGTAACGCTAATATTGGTGGTATAAAACATATCTTGTGGCAATACCAAAATGGCTTCCACCAAATTATTTTCAATCAGCTTTCTGCGTATTTTATATTCTTCGCCACCACCGCTCAGTGCACCATTTGCCAAGATAAAACCTGCAACTCCGTTTTCAGAAAGTTTGCTCACCATATTCAAAATCCAACCATAGTTGGCGTTGCTTTTGGGTGGCACATCATAACCTCTCCAACGTGGGTCGTCAATCAATTCATTTTCGCCTCTCCAATCTTTTTGGTTAAAAGGTGGGTTTGCCATTATGTAATCGGCTTTCAGGTCTTTGTGTTGGTCGTCTGCAAAGGTATCGGCTGCTTTTTCGCCTAAGTTTCCACTTATGCCTCGTATGGCAAGATTCATTTTAGCCAGTTTGTAAGTGGTATTGGTATACTCTTGTCCGTAAATAGAAATTTCCTTTTTATTGCCGTGGTGTGCTTCAATAAACTTGATACTCTGCACAAACATACCGCCCGAACCACAGGCAGGGTCATAGATAATGCCCTTGTAAGGTTCAATCATTTCGGCAATCAGGTTTACAATTGTCTTTGGCGTATAGAATTCTCCTTTGCCTTTTCCTTCTGCCAATGCAAATTTGGAAAGAAAGTATTCATACACTTTGCCAACTAAATCTTGCTTCGGGTCTTTGGTGGTGTCAATGTCGTTGATGGTATCGAGCAGCGAAGCCAGTTTGGTTACATCTAAACCCAAACGAGAAAAGTAATTGTCGGGCAAGGCACCTTTCAGGGCTTTGTTGTTTTTCTCAATGGTGTGCAGGGCAGTGTCAATGAGCAAGGCAATGTCGTTTTGCTTGGCTCTTTTTATCAGATAACTCCAACGGCTGGTTTCTTCCAAAAAGAACACATTGTTCATATTGTAGAACTCGGGCATTTCAATGTATTTCTCTTTGCCTTCGGCAATCAGTTTTGCTCTATGTTCTTCAAACTTGTCGCTGGCAAACTTTAAGAAAATCAGTCCTAACACAACGTGTTTGTATTCGGCAGGCTCCACGCTTCCTCTCAATTTATTTGCAGCTTCCCAAAGGGTAACTTCAATTGCTTTTTCTTTTAATTTACCTTGAGCTTGTCGAACGGGTTGTTTCTTCTGTTTCGCCATTTATACTGCTAATATTTTAAATTATTTAAGGGTCTTTGTGAATGCTCCATATTTTGCAAGAATCGGCAATGAGTTTCGGCTTACTCGTTGTCCAATTGTTATGTCGTTTCTATGTCCGTGTTCACTTGTCAAAATGGGTTACTTTCTGTTTATGTTTTGGTTGTCAGTTCTATGTTTGCAGTGTCGTTTTACCATTGACTACCAACTCATAAACATACGCAATACTAAACCAAATTCTATTTCCGTACAAGTTTTTGTTTTCATATAAAGCTTAAGCCGGTATAGGTTTTAAAGGTTTAATAAGCAGCTACATTTTATGCTAAATTATTGAACCGCTTATCTGTCAATGTGCGGCTTTTTTTATTACAATCGCTCAAACCTTATGTAATAATCATATCTTTGCAGCATTAAAATCATCGGGTTTCTACCTGCGCATCACTTGACATTAGTACCTGTTCTGTTGCTTTTTCAGTTTTTGCTCTTAGGTTTGTGCCACTTATTTTTTAATGCAAAATGACTCAAAACCTAATTAACATAACAACGAATGGCAGACACATTTAACAAAAAAAATTTAGAACAGAAAAAAGCAAAGAAAAAAAAGGAAAAGTTAGAGCGAAAGGAAGAACGTAGGGCTAATAACGAAAAAGGCAAAAAACTCGAAGACATGATTGCCTATATTGATGAATTTGGTAATATTACAGATGTACCACCGGACAAACAAAACAGGATAGAAATCAACATTGAAGATATCCAATTAGGTGCGGCACCCGTCATACAAGAAAAGACATTTAGCGGAATTCTTTCTCTATTTTTCCCCGAAAAAGGCTATGGCTTTATTACTGACAGTAAAAGCAAAGAGAGCGTTTTTGTTCACAGCAACAATTTTCTTGAACCCATAGTTGAAAACGATAAAGTATCGTTTGAAAAAGAAAAGACTCCCAAAGGGTTTGCGGCAATCAATGTCAAAAAAATCAAATAAATTTTTTATCCATATTAATACATAATACAATGCAAGAAGGAACAGTAAAATTCTTTAATGAATCAAAAGGTTTTGGATTTATCACGCCTAATGACGGGACAGAAGATGTCTTTGTTCATGTGAGTGGTTTGAAAGACAAAATCAGAGAAAAAGACAGCGTAACGTATGAAATACAGCAAGGCAAGAAAGGGCTTAATGCTGTCAACGTTAAATTAGCATAACACCTCTTTATTCCGGTCATAAAGCTCCCTAGGGAGCTTTATTTGTTTATAGCAAATGGGATTGGGATACCCGAACAAAATTAACCTTTGTCGGTTTGAACACTCAACTTCACCTTCTCTACCGAATTACGATACATCTTTAATATTTTTGCTTGATATGCACCCAAGTCGAGAATATCACCTTGTTTTATTTCAATTTCGGGATATTGTTCGGTGATTAATCCCGCAAGAGTATCATAATCCTCGCTTTCATTGAAATGAACAGGCAAGTAGTTATTGATATCGGAAATATTAAAGTGGGCATTCACAACAAAAGCATTTTCCCCAATTTTTATCACCACCGGGTCTTCGTTGTCATATTCATCTTGAATTTCGCCCACCAACTCTTCCAAAATATCCTCCATACTGATAATACCCGTTAATTCGCCTACCTCGTTAGTAACAATCGCCATTTGAATACGTTTTTGCTGAAAGGTTTTAAGCACATTCTTAATCCTTGCATTTTCCGAAACAAACTCCGGCTCACGCAATATGTTTTTTATTTGGGTAGTTTCGGGCTTATTCAATACATATTTGACAAGATCTTTGGTGTATAAAATACCTTTGATATCATCTAAATCTTCGTCATATACCGGATAGCGCGAATAGCCCTCTTTAATTGCATATTCCAATGCCTCCTTTACGCTAAAACTAATATCAATTGCAGATACATTTTTTCGCTGTGTTTGAATCTGTGCAACAGTTCTATCATCAAACTTAAACACATTTTGAATCAAATTGCGTTCTGTTTCTTCGATAGCACCCCCTTCCTGACTTTCAGAAATAATCATCTTCAATTCTTCTTCAGAGTGTACATCATGTATGCCTTGCACTATATTGACTCCAATAGTTTTAAGCATCAAGTTAGCAAAACCATTCATGAACCATATAACCGGTTTGAAAGTAAAATAAAATGCTTTGAGTGGCATAGCCACAAAAAAAGTGGTAGCGGTTGGTTTGCGAATAGCAATGGATTTAGGCGCTAATTCGCCAAATACAATATGCAAAACAGTAATAATCACAAAGGCTGTCGGGAAAGAAGCTTGATGAGCTATATTTAACCAATAGGGATCGGACAACCCGAAAATTCCAAAAAATTTAATAATAACAGGCGTCAGTGCTCCTTCTCCAACCCAACCCAGACCCAGACTGGCAAGGGTAATACCCAACTGGGTAGCAGCCAGATATGAATCCAAATGATGCACAATGTTCTTGGCAACTCCGGCTAAATGTTTATTGGATTTGGAACGAATGTGAATTTGTGAAGTACGAACTTTCACAATAGCAAACTCTGCCGCAACGAAAAATCCGTTGAGGAAAACTAAGAATACGGTTAGAAGTAAAAGTGGGAGAGATACCGTCTCAGGGTGTGTTGCAAATAGCAGTATGTTTAGTACCGAGGGCTCAGGGTCCATATTGATGATTTTATTTTCTGTTTCAATGTGTTTTAAAAATTTACATTAAAACAAGGTGCAAATTTATACTAAATTATTTCATCTTGTATGTGAAGATTTTTTTAAGGTATTTTGAACCTGTCGAATTTAGTTCCTTATACTAAAATTATATTTTCAAACTACACGTCAATACATAACATGCAAAACGATAATAAAGTTAACTTTCAAAGAATACTTGACAGCCTTAACCCCAATCAACGCAAGGCAGTTGACCAGATTGACGGACCGGTTATGGTGGTAGCAGGTCCGGGTACAGGCAAAACCCAAATCCTGTCTGCAAGGATTGCCAATATTCTTATGAGCACCGATGTGGGGGCACAAAGTATTTTGTGTTTAACCTATACGGAAGCCGGGGCGAAGGCAATGCAAAAAAGATTGATAGAAATGATTGGTACAGAGGCATATAATGTCAGCGTTCAGACATTTCACTCTTTTGGGGCTCAGGTTATCAGAGAAAATGAAAGTCTTTTTGGCAACAGAGCGTTGCAACCACTGTCAGCATTAGAAAATGAGCAGATTTTAAGAGAAATTCTCAATGAATTGTCCTCTTCCAGCGTGCTTAAATCAAACAAAGAATACACCTATCATGCTAAATCTTTGAAAGAAATATTTGCTGTCATTAAAACACAAGGATTAAAGCCGGCAAAATTGCTCAAAGACATTGATGATTATATTGCAGAAATGCCTCTGTTAGATGAATTTAGATATAAAATAAAAAGAGGTGATAATAAGGCAGGCGACCCAAACATAGGTCGCATTGCAAAGACAGAAACTACACTAAACTATCTCAAACAAGCAGTTTCCTTGTACAACGTTTACCTCGACAAAATGGCGCAAAAAAGCCGCTTTGACTTTGCAGATATGCTAATCTGGGTGCGAGATGCGTTTGAAAAATATCCTAATTTACTTTTATCATACCGCGAAAGATATTTATATATTTTGGTGGATGAATTTCAGGATAATAATGGGATTCAAACTCAGATTCTGAATTTGTTAGCAAGTGCAGAAGAACAACCGAACGTCTTTGTTGTGGGTGATGATGACCAAAGTATATTCAGCTTTCAGGGTGCCAACTATGAAATTATGTTAAATTTTGACAAGGATTATCACCCTACAACGGTTGTGTTGGATATGAACTATCGTTCATCACAAAAAATCCTTGATGCTTCAAAAGCATTGATAGAGAATAATACACAAAGATTGGTGAGCAAAAAATCGGGGCTTATCAAGGAACTCATTGCAAGCAATCCTAATTATAAAGATTTGCCAACAACACCACTCATTGTAGAGTATTCGGTTGATAACGAAGAAACTGTGATGGTGGCAGGTGAAATCGAAAAGCTGATTCGAGAACAGAATGTAGAACCTGAAAACATTGCTGTAATATATCGAATGCATAAACAAGCAATCGAAATTTCAAACTATTTAGTCTCAAAAGGTATTCCAATTTATACTGCCCGCCCTGTTAATATTCTGGAAGAGTCTATGATTCAGAATATACTCAAACTGCTTGAATATATTCAACTTGAGAGTAAGAAATCTTTCTTGGGCGACCACTTAGTCTTTGAGATTCTACATTTTGATTGCTTCGAACTTGACGCACTTGATATTGCCAAATTTGCACTTGAAATAGCCCCTAAGAAACAGAAAAACTGGCGTTCCGAAATTGCAGAAAAAGCCAAAAGACCTTCTCAGTCAGAACTTTTCGAAAACAATAACTTTATTAACAAGTTGAGACGTGTTCACGAGAATCTTGAATATTGGATAAAACAGTCGTTCAATGTTACCGTAGCTGAGTTGATAGAAAAAATAATTGCCAAGGGCGGCTTCCTGTCACACGCCTTGTCTTCTGAACAGAAGAATTGGAATATGCAAGTACTCAAAACTTTCTTTGATTATGTGAAAAATGAGACTGAACGCAATCCCTACCTCAAACTTTCCGAGTTTTTGGATGCAATCAAATTGATGAGAGAGTTGAATTTAAGCATTGAGATTAAAAGAATTTATGGAAGTACAAATGGTGTTAACCTGCTCACAGCGCACGCTTCCAAAGGATTGGAATTTGACCATGTATTCATGATTGGTTGCAATGAGAAAACTTGGGTCTCAAGAGATAATAAGCTGCCTTTTGAATTGAGCCGAATACTGCTACACAATAACCCTTATGGCAATGTTAGCAATGACAAAGGAGCTATGGTTGAAGAAAGCAGAAGGCTGTTTTTTGTTGCACTCACTCGCGCCAAAAAGTCAATACAGATTAGCTATTCCTCTGAACATGACAATGAAACACAGTTTATTACCGAACTCATTAGTTCGGGGACGGTAGAACGAAAAGCTGAACATAAATCGGATGACTTAAACCAAAGCACCATCACTTTAACCAATGATTTTATTGCGGCACAATTTGCTCAACCGGAAAATACGCAATCAAGAAAAGTGGAAGATGCTTGGTTGGACAGTTTTGTAAACAATTACAGTATGTCGGTTTCGTACCTCAATAAATACTTACAATGTCCGCTGGCTTTTTATTATGAAAAAATACTAAAAATCCCTACTGCCAAAAACAAATACACGGGTTTTGGAAGTGCAATACACGACACATTGGACGATTGGATAAAAGAAGCCAACAATAACCCAAATCATGAATTTTGGAACGCAGAATGGCTGTGCAATAAGTTCGAAGAACAGATGGGATATCAGCGTGACGCATTTACTGACGAGGGTTTCAAACACATGCTGGAATATGGAAAAGAAAAACTTATCTATTTCTACAAGCGAAAGATTGACTATATCCGTAAGGTTCCTAAAATACTCACAGAGCAACGTATTTACACAGAAATTGAAGGAATTAAGATTAATGGAATTGCTGACAGGCTTGATTTTACAGACAATACCGCTCATTTGATTGACTACAAAACCGGTAGTATTATAAATGGCAAGAAAAAGTTACTTCCTCCGATAGAAGGAGCTGCTTCCGGCACAACACTAACCGCCCAATATGGCGGTGATTACTGGAGACAGTTGGTATTTTATAAAATTTTAGTGGAAAATTCCGGCTTCAACTGGATAATTGATTCGGCAGAAATAGAATTTATTGAAGTTGACGAAGATGATGCAGACACACACAAGCTTTTTATAGGTCCTAACGATGTAGAAATTGTGAAGGAACAAATCAAAATGGTGGATGCGAGCATCAAAGCAAAGGATTTTCAAAATGGATGTGGAGACAAAGACTGCCACTGGTGTAACTTTGAAAAGCACTATATGTCGGGCAAAAACTATGTTTTTGAAGAATTGCCTGAAGAAGGAGAATAGAATAAAAACCTAAAGAGAAAAGGTGTACAAATCCACCGTTATTTTAATGGGAATGGAGCATGTTTTTCGGGTCTAATATTTCATCAAGCTTCTCTTGTGTAAGCAGCCCTTGTTCCAGTACCAAATTGTACACACTTTTTCCCGTTTCCAAAGCTTGCTTGGCAATGAGTGTAGATTGTTTGTATCCAATATATGGGTTGAGGGCAGTTACAATTCCTATGCTGTGCTTTACCATATTCAGGCACACTTCTTTGTTGGCTGTAATTCCTATCACACACTTTTCTCTCAAAGTATTAAGGGCATTGCACATGAAATTAATATTTTCCATGATAGCATGACACAAGACCGGCTCCATCACATTGAGTTGTAACTGACCTGCCTCTGCTGCGAATGTAACGGTAAGGTCATTGCCAATGACTTTATAACAAACTTGATTCACCACTTCGGGGATAACCGGATTCACCTTGCCGGGCATAATGGAAGAACCCGGCTGCATAGGAGGCAGGTTAATTTCATACAAACCCGCTCTGGGACCGGAAGACAAAAGTCTTAAATCGTTGCAAATCTTGGATAGTTTGACCGCCAACCTTTTTAAAGCTGAAGAATAAATAACATAAGAACCGGTGTCCGGTGTTGCTTCTACAAGGTTAGGCGCTGAAACAAACGGGAAGCCTGTGATGTGTGCAAGTTTTTCTGCGCATAGTTTGGCATAGCCTTTCGGTGCATTCAGACCGGTTCCGATGGCAGTTGCACCCATATTGATTTCTACAAATAGTTTGGAGTTGTTGTTTAGTTTCTCTATATCTTCTTCCAGATTATCCGCAAAAGCTTCAAACTCTTGTCCTAAGGTCATTGGTACTGCATCCTGCAATTGTGTCCTGCCCATCTTTATTACATCTGAAAACTCTTTACCTTTTTGTCTGAAAGAAGCTATAATCAGGCTGAGTGTTTGAACCAGCGTTTGATTCATAATAATCAGGGCTGTTTTGATTGCAGTCGGATAGGCATCATTGGTGGATTGTGACAAGTTAACATGGTCATTTGGAGAGCAATATTGATACTCCCCTTTTGTGTGTCCGAGAATTTCAATGGCTCTGTTGGCAATAACCTCATTGGCATTCATATTGACAGAAGTACCCGCACCACCTTGTATCATATCAACGGGAAACTCTTTATCCATTTTGCCTGCAATTACCTCATCACATGCTTGAATCATGGCTTCATAGACAGTTTTGTCAAGTACTCCTAATTCGTAATTGGTTTGTGCTGCTGCTTTTTTAACATATCCCAAAGCCTTTATCATTGCCGGAAAAGAAAAAAGATACTGATTGGAAATCTTAAAATTGTGTATGGCTCTTTGCGTTTGGACACCGTAATACGCCTCTTTAGGCACTTTCAGTTCACCCAACAAGTCACTTTCTACTCTATATTCCATTTCGTTTTTTTGATTGAATTTCAATAGCAAAGGTATTATTATTTGTAAGTCAGAGTAAGTATGACACAGAAATTTATTATTTAATCAAACACCTTGTGTTTTTAATAATAATCAATTTATTGTTAAAAAAACACAACTTTAGAGAAACAACTTATCAATAGACCACTTATTTTTGAAATTCTAAACTCTAAATGTTATGTCAGATAATTGTGCAGGCGGAACGCTTGCCCCCTATGTACCAAGTGTAGGCAAACCATGGAACAGTTTGCGCGTAGCTCATTTATACAAACGTATGGCTTTTGGTGCCAACTATGCTCAAATACAAGCCGGATTGTTGATGACTCCAGGACAGTTAGTGGACAAAATAATCAGTGATTCTAAGGCAGCACCTTTACCTACCCCTCCAACTTGGTACAATTGGACTGCATCCAATTACTCCGATTTCAACAACCAGTCTGTAAGTCAGTATGTTGAATGGTATTTACAATGGATAAAAGAGATGTTAACAGTTGGGGCAAGAGAAAAGTTTGCTCTTTTTTGGCACAATCATTTTGTGACGAGATATCTGGATTATCTATGCCCAAGTTATATGTATGAATACCACAAGTTACTCCAACTACATGCATTCGGTGATTTTAAAGTATTCTTGAAAGAAATGGGCAAATCTTCGGCTATGCTGACATTCTTGGATGCAAGACATAATGTGAAGGGACATCCAAACGAAAACTATGCGCGTGAATTAATGGAACTCTTTACCATGGGTGTAAACAATGGATACACGCAACAAGATATCACAGAAGCTGCAAGGGCGTTCACAGGATGGGTAACTATATCTGAAAATTGTGCAGCTATCAGTTTTGATATTACAAAATTTGATGCCGACCCTAAAACTATATATGGTCAAACCGGCAATTTCACTTTTGACGATGTCCACGACTTGATTTTCCAAGAACGAGCATTGCAAGTATCCAAATTTATCTGCTCAAAAATCTACACGCAATTTGTGCACCCAATTCCTAACGATACCATCATAGATGGAATGGCACAAACCTTTCGCAACAACAATTTCCTAATAGAACCCGTACTCTTGGAATTATTCAAAAGTGACCATTTTTTTGAAGATGATGCCATCAGTGTAATCATCAAAAGCCCGATTGATTTATTCGTGTCAGCCCTTACCGAGAGCGCACTCCCTTATGACAATTTACTTATTACAAACACCGCTTATGTAACGTCTGATATGGGACAACAATTGTTTAGCCCTATTGATGTATCAGGATGGAATGGCAATCGCGCATGGATTAACAGCACATCTATTACCAAGCGTTGGGACATACTGGGTAATTATTTTGGATATGTTCTTACCCAACTTGACAGAGAATCACTGCGTCAATTGGCAATAGACATTTCAGGCAACTCCAAAGATGTTGCTGTAGTAGCACAAAAAATAACTGACTTCTTCATCCCAAAAGGATTAGAAAAAGCCGCAGATTACACACAGGCAACCATTGCGCTCAAAGCTTCTGTACCTCAAAACTATTTTGATAACGGTTGGTGGGATTTGCAGTTTCAATATGTACCCGAACAAGTATATAACCTGATGTTATGGATAGTCCGAAGACCTGAATTTCAGTTGATGTAATAAAAAGCCCAATAGAATATGAAAAAAAATAAAAACCTATCTAAAGGCAGTTGTTTACAAGATGGCTGTGCACATGATGAACAACACGAACTTGGTATTGGCAGAAGAGATTTTTTAAAAAATTTAGGATTGATTAGTGCTGGAACCATTGCATTTTCAAGCATTCCTTTTAACCAGTTACTTGCATCTCCCATTGTAACAAAGGCATTGGGAGACTCCGGTGACAGGGTATTGGTCATTATCAGGCTTAAAGGAGGCAATGACGGATTGAATACATTTATTCCGGTATTTGACTATGGAACATATGCCGGCTTTCGCCCTTCAATCAAAATTGATACTGCCGATTTAACAGCTTTGAATAGCAAATATTCTGTACCCAAATATGCATCATCATTCAAAAGCCTATGGGATGCGGGCAGTATGAAAATTATCCAAAATGTTGGGTATGAAAACCCTGATATGTCACATTTCAAGTCAACCGATATTTGGGATTCGGCACAAACAGACTCAGGAACCAAATCAGGATGGATGGGCAGGTACCTTTGGAACCAAAATCCTGATTTTGTTACCAATCCATCGCCAGAGCCTCTTGCTATACAAATTGGCGGTGATGGTAATTTATTGTTTTTTAACGAAAACAACATCAACATGGCTATGAATGTGATTGACCCGGTAACTTTATATAATATTGCCAAAACGGGCTCACTTTATAATGTTGACGGAAATGAACTTTGTTATTACAAGGATCAGGTTGATTTTATGAAAAGCATGATTAACAGCACTTTTTATCAAACTCAAACTATCAAAAATGCGTATGATGCCGGCAACAATAGCGTTACTTTCCCAAAAGGACTGGGCGAGTCTCTCAGCTTAGTTTCGCGATTGATAAAAGGCGGACTTGAAACAAAAATATATATGCTCACGCTTGACGGCTTTGACACCCATGCACAACAAGATACCCGACATGCTGATTTGATTGTTTCGCTTGGTGATTCCATCAAAGCTTTTTATGAAGATTTGGCAAAAACGGGCAAAGACCAAAACGTACTTACCATGACTTTCTCCGAGTTCGGAAGACGTGTAAACGATAATGGCTCACGTGGAACTGACCATGGTACTGCCGCACCTTTAATGATGTTTGGACCAGCTGTAAACGGAAACGGTTTCGTAGGTGACGATGTCAATCTGAACGACCTTGATAATTTTGGCAACTTGAAATACAAAATTGATTTTCGCGAAGTGTATGCTTCTGTATTACAAGATTGGCTGTGTGTCAACGAACTTACTTCTGATACTTTGTTGGGCGGAGATTATCAAAAACTTTCTCTTGGGTTTGAATGTAACGCAACGGGTGTAAGACAGGAAAAGAAAATCGTAAAAATACATGAACTGCGCTATGACAATGAGAAAGCTGTGATTATTCTAAATCTGCATGAGAGTAGCAATATACAATTAGAAGTATATGATTTTATGGGCAAGAAAATTGCTTCAACTTCCAATGACTACTATAGCAAAGGTCTTTATACACTCCAATTTCCCGGTTTTGCAGGATGGTCGCAAGGAGCCTATCTATATAGAATCTATATCAACGGCAAACTCGAATCAGGAAAACTCATTAAACAATAGAGTCATTTATTGATTTGTATTGTCTTTTTCTTCCGGCTTGTCCGTATTGCCTGTTGACTTTTTTCGGTCTATTTCAGGGTTATCCTGCTTGTACTGTCTGAGGTTTTTGTTGAACTTATTAAAGACCAAATAGAATCCATAAAACACTATGAACGTAACTCCTATTTCAGAAGCAATTAACAGAATTTTAAATTCATTGCTATGAGGGTCAGTGTTCAATAGCAGTATGATGTTCAGTAACACATTCATGAGGGTACAAAGTTAGTAGTAATTTGCGGCTATTTCCTTAATAGAATATTTAAAATTAATTGTTGACAAGGTATCCGAAATGAGTCTTTGTTGCTTGTGATAGCATGTTTTTTGGATTACAAAAACTACCTTCGCACTACTTAAAAACGGCTATGAAGTTATTTTCTAACAAAAAGAACTCGTTTTTTTTCTTCCTTATCCTAATGGTGTTGTGGGGTAGTTTGTTTTTTGTGTTACCTGACTTTTTGATATACCCAACAAAGGGTTTCAAAGGTTTTTTTTATACAATGGCTCATTGGGCTTTGGTTTGTGTGCCTTTGGTCCTTATTTTTTATGCGATTGCTATCAACAAATATGTATTTGCGATAATTTTTCCATTGCTGGTCTTATTGGGCAGTATAATTGGTTTTTACAGTTATTTCTATAAAGCCACATTAACACCCATGATTTTAGATGCCGCACTACACAACGACATCGGTACTTCAATGGATGTAATGCCCGCCTTGCTGTTTGTGTATATACTGTTGAGTATGGCAGCAGCTATTTTTGCGGTGATTATCAGGTTCAAAACAGTTGAAATGAAACAACCTTTTGTTCATCTGGTAGTGCTCATAGTGGCTTTCTATGCGGTGTTTTCGCTTAGCGAAAGAACTATCACTTCATTCTATCAGCACTTTCCGTTTTCGCTTTATTATAATTTCAGCGAATACAACAAACTTCATCAAGCTCAGGATGTAGAGCGAAAGATACCGGATATTATTCGCGATTACCGTTCGGATGAAAATCTGACCATTGTGTTTGTTTTGGGCGAATCCCTTCGTGCAGACCACCTTGCATTGAACGGATATCACAGAAACACTACACCAAGACTTTCCAAGAGAGAAAACATCATCTCATTTCCTCATATTTACTCCCAATATACCTATACCAATCCGAGCGTTGCCCATATCATGACAAGAGCGGATAGTGCAAACACAGGCAGAGCATGGTCAGAAACCTCTTTTGTGCCATTGTTCAAATCTTCGGGTTTCTATACTGCATGGGTAGCCAATCAAGAACCTGCAAAAAGTTATATAACTTTTATGAAAGAATGTGACACCCTGATTTTTGCACATCCCGAAAAATCGGTTTATACATATTCAAGCTGGCTGGATGAGGATTTGTTGCAGGGCTATCATTTCTTGCACAAACTTAACTACCCAAACAAATTGCTCATTTTGCATACAATTGGAAGTCATTGGTATTATAATAACCATTATTCTGCCGCATTTGAAAAATATAAGCCCGTAACCCGCAGTAAAATTGTAAGCCAAAACTCAAAAGACGAGTTGGTGAACTCGTATGACAACACGGTTCTCTATACCGATTTCTTTTTAGACAGTGTCATTTCAACCTTAGTTTCCTCAAATGCTATTGTGATTTATCTTTCTGACCATGGGGAATCTTTGGGAGAAGATGGAAGTTGGTTGCACGCGAGTAATAACCCGGCTTTGCGAAATCCCGCTTGTATTATTTGGTGCTCGGATTCATACATTACCAAGCATCCTAACAAGTTTGCTGCCTTGCAAGCAAATAAGGAAAAGCGATACAGAACAGATTTCCTTTTTCATAGTATTTTGAGTGCGGGCAGTGTTCCAAGTACAGTAATTGAGAAACAGTACAATATTTTTGAGTGATACAAGCCCTATTTTTGAAACAATAAAATGAATCCATTTTTCTCAGTAATTATTGCTACATACAATAGAGAGAAACTTTTAATTAGGGCTTTGCGCTCTCTCATTGCACAGACAGAAACGGACTGGGAAGCCGTGATTGTGGATGACGGCAGCACAGACAATACAGAACAAGCAGTCCAAGCGTTTCTCAGCCCAAAAATCAGATATGTCAAACAACCCAACCAGGGAGATGCAATTGCAAAGAACAATGGTGCAAAATTATCCCATGGCAGTTATATTACATTTTTGGACTCAGATGATTTTTATGAACCTGAGCACTTAAAAATAAGAAAAGAAATGCTGGAAAAGAATAACGAAACAGACCTGCTGCATGGCGGAGTTAGAATTATTGGCGACCAATATGTGCCTGATATTCGCAACCCCACAATGAAAATCAGCCTGACAGAATGTGTCATTGGAGCTACATTCTGTATTAAGAAAGAAGTTTTTTTCAAACTTGACTGCTTTGAAAATATCAACTATGGTAGCGATACAAAACTCTTTACCAAAGCACTGCATTTAGGTTGCAAAATCATAAAAACAGACAATCCTACTTATGTATATGACCGCACAAGTACTGACTCCATTACGCATAAGTTTGGATAAAAAATAATTTTTCAATCTATCAATGCCATTGTTTGTATATTGGGCAATGCTGATATTTGTTTTTTATTATTTATTTCTGTTATTTTGTTTTTGTGTTTTGTAACTTACAAAGTAATATTGTTACAATATGGTTCATACTGGGGTCTTTATTCGGTATTCACAATCTCAATGCCCAATGTAATTGGAAACATCAATCTGAGATTGATTGTTCATATCAGATTGCGGTAGGATTTATTTGTGATTGCGGTTCCTATACTCATCGACATTCATTTTCCGCACCTATACTATGTCCATTTGAATGCGGTTGCTGGGGGTTTCCGGGTAATTCATAACGTCAGTCTGTCTAATAACCTAATTTCTCATTAATCCTTTCGCAATACTATGCAAATAACTCCACTTTCAGGAACTTAAAATGAGATTTATTTTAGAAGATGATCCCCACTTTTTGAAAAAGAAAGTGTCGTAAAACGCCTTAAATTGACTCCTCTGAATGGAAAAAATAAAGCCAAGTTCTTTGAGGAACTTTTTAAGCAGATTTGGGTCAAGAAGATTAAAGATTCTACGTAGGTTAAAGGCGGTGAAAATCAAGCCTACATCGGCAGAGGCTCTTGATATTCCTTGTTTGGTCATGACATAGTAAAAATCCCACTGGCGTTTGATAATCCCGAAAGGGTGTTCCACAATGGCTTGTCGTTTTCTGTAGAGTTCACCGGCTTGTTCCATGCGAAGTTTGTTTTTTTCTATGTATGGTGCAAATTCTGTTCTCTCGATGACCCTACCTCTACCTCTTGTGTTTTTGGTGCAGGAGTTGATGAGTGGACAGGTTTTGCAGGCTGTTGTTTTGTAATGCTGAACCAAAATCGGTGGCTGCTTTTTTCTTCCTTCATAATTGCGGTCTTTTTTGTACCATTTACCATTGGTAGAAAGTGCGTTTCCCTGCGGACAGATGTAAACGTTTTCTTCTTCATTGAAAACAAAGTTGGCTACGTTGTATGAAGGGTCAGGAGCCATAGAAGAGGAAGAAATATCGGGAATAGCCACCACCACATCTACGCCCAGTCCATCTGCTTTTTTGAACTCACTTCCGGTGTGGTAGCCTTTGTCAAAAACGGCAGTAAATTCATTATTTCCTAATACTTCAACGGCTTGCTGGAGCATGCTTCCCATGGCTTTGGAATCATTCTCATTGGTAACTTCGTAATTAATTGGAATGTTGAGTTTGGCATCCACGGTACTTTGGATGTTATAAGCCACCTCGGTAATGTTGTTGCGAACAATCATTTGTCTGGATTCAGGGTCAGAAGTAGAAATTTGAACTTCACCTGTTGCCTCTAATTGCTTTTGAAAATCTTGGTATTGTTTTTTATGCAGCTGATGCTTATTGATTTTGCTGTTGATTTCTTGCTTTTTCTCCTCACTTAAATCCTTGTCTTCGCTTGCTAATATAGAGTTGTACTCATCAAGTTTGTTATCGATATAGGCAATGTGCCGCTCTATTTTTTTTTCGTTAAAGTTGTTTTTCTTGGAGTTTTGTGCACGGAGTTTGGTTCCGTCACCGGCAATCAACTTACCGCCAATCAACTGAAAATGTTGTGCGAGTTTGACGGTTGAACGAAACACATTTTTAATGGCTTGAGGATTGTCTTTTCTAAAGTTGGCAATGGTATTGTGATCAGGAACAAGACCACGCATGAGCCACATCAATTCTATGTTTCGTTTACATTCTTTTTCCAACTGACGCGAGGAGCGTATGCGGTTCAAATAGCCATACAAAAACAACTTCAACAAATCACCGGGATGATAAGCGGGACGCCCATTTTCAATAAAATCCAATTTAAAACCTGCATCCGCTAAATTGATGCTGTTTACAAACAACTCAATCAACCTGATTTCGTGATTATGCTCAATTTGCTCCTCCAAACAAAAGAAACTGATTTGATTCCTGTCCTTGCCAAGTATAAATTTCATGCAGTAAATATACTGACAATCAATTCGTTAAGCAACTAATTTCGATATAACTTATTAACAATCTGTGTGTTAAAAAGTAAGAGGTTATTAGACAGTTTGACGGTTTGGGTATTGCCGAAGGCGGGGTTTTTAGCACAAAAGTTCAATCGAAGAACGAATGTTGAACCTTGCACAAATGTCCAATCGAAGCTGTTCAGCCCCGCTTTTGGCAATACCTTGTTACCTGCTGCCCTTTTTTCCTTCGTCATTGGTTTGATGTTGTTTTAAGTGTTAGTCGCAAAGTTATAAAACCCAAAAGTCCTGCTGTCAATGAGGAAAGTAGGATTACTAATTTTGAGTTGTTTATGATTGTTTCGTTGTCAAACGCAAGTAGTGTAATGAAAATAGACATTGTAAACCCAATACCTGCCAAAAGTCCTACGCCAAAAATTGATTTCCAATTTAGGTCTGTCGGAAGTTTGCACAGTCCAAATGAAACGGCTAAAAATGTCAAAAGGAAAATTCCCAATGGTTTACCTACAATTAGTCCAAGTGCAATACCCAAACTGTTATTCTCTGTCAAAGTTTGAGTTATTTCGCTACTAAAAACTATGGCTGTGTTGGCTAATGCAAAGATTGGTAGAATGATAAATGCAACTGGTTTATGTAAAAAGTGCTGTAAAATATAGGAAGTGGATTTTTCATCTCCGTTACCAAATGGAAGTGCAAATGCCAAAAGCACACCTGTAATTGTGGCGTGAACTCCTGAATGAAGCATAAAATACCACATTGCAAATCCACCAATTAAATACGGAATTAGGTTTCTTACTTTCATTCTGTTGAAAACCAAAAGCAAGGCAAAAATTCCTAACGCTATGAATAAATTTGTCCATAGTAAAGTTTTGGTGTAAAAAATTGCAATGATGATAATTGCTCCCAAATCGTCAATAACGGCAAGTGCTGTCAAAAATACTTTCAAAGAGGTTGGAACTCTGTTGCCCAATAATGATAAAATGCCCAAGGCAAATGCAATGTCTGTTGCCATTGGAATACCTGCACCTGCTTGCGTTGCTGTTCCATAATTGAACAATAGAAATATTCCTGCTGGCACCAACATTCCGCCAATTGCTGCAAAAATTGGCAATAATGCGTTTTTTAGTTTTGAAAGTTCGCCAATATAAATTTCTCGTTCAAGTTCCAAACCAATAAGCAAAAAGAAAATAGTCATTAAGCCGTCATTTATCCAATGTTCAAAGCTGTGTCCTTGAAATTGTGTTTGCCAAAAATGTTGATAGTCAGCCCCAAAAGTTGAATTTGCTATGATTAGTGATATTATTGTGCAAACAATTAGAGTGAGTCCGCCTGATTTTTCGCTGTCAAAAAATTCCTTAAATAGTTTTGTTACTTTCATTTATAAATCTGTCTGTTCAACATTTGCACTGCCGCTTTGTTAGGGTTGCAGGTAACGGTTTAGCGGCTTGACGCAGGCAGGGCATTTTAGCACTACTGTTGATGTGAGAACCGAACTTCAAATATAGCACAAAAGTTCAAACGGTGCAATTCACCCCTGCTTGCGTTCAACCCGCTCGTAACAGGCTGGCGTTCTTTCGGTAAAGTTGTTTTTGTTTTATTTTTATGTGTGGAATGGAAGACATAATCTTTGGCAAGCCTTGCTTTGAGCGGTGCCTTGTGTGGCTTGACAATGTGTATGTCTGGTTTATTGTCCTTAAAACTCAAATATAAATCCAATAGAAGGAACAATGGTTGCTGAACGCTGATTTAAAATTAATGGAATGGCATTACTTCCATCTGCTTTGATGGGTTGTCCGTCTTTGGTTTTAAAGCCAGTATTGTCATCATTCCTTTCAAAAGTAAATTTGGGTAAATAAGGAGTTTTATAAAACAGAATATTTTGGAAATCAACAAATATATCTAAACTTACTTTTTTGAAATTGAACTTTTTATCTACTCTCAAATCCAATTGATTGAAAAAGGGAAGTCGTTTGCTGTTGAGTTGTGTGTAATCGTAAACACCAGTTCCATAGGTCAAGTATTGGGCGGTTGATGTACTCATGTCAAAAGGTGTGTAAGGTTGTCCTCCGGCAATGCGGTATTTCAAGCCGATATCCCAGTTCTTTTTGAATTTGTAACCAAAAGTAGCCGAAACAATAAACCCATAATCCCAAGTGGAAGGTCTGAATTGATTATCGGTTCCCGAAAATTCCGATTTATAAAGCGTAGCACTGGCTACATAAAAAAGGTTTTTAATCAATTTTTGTTGAATGTATGCTTCAATTCCATACACTCGTCCTCGTCCTGTTGATGCGTATTTGTCGCTACCAACTGCCGAATAATCCGTGCCGATATTGGCATAAGAAATTCCGTTGGTTAAGGAAGTTGGATAATTTCTGTAATCTTTGTAAAATGCTTCAAAAGTAACCCTCAAATCGTTTTTCGGTACAAACTCCGTTCCGATGGTATAGTGTATAGAATTGGTATATTTCAACTCTTTATTGGCAAGTATGCCATTATTGTCTTTATAGCCAAGCATGGTGTAAACAGGCAGTTTGTAATAACTTCCAACGGATGCAGAAATATTCCATTGATTGTTGAAAGCATAAGAAAATGAAACCCTTGGAGAAAGCGTTCTCAATGGATTTAATCCGTTTTTTGTATAGGTATTAATGTCTGCACGAAGACCTCCCGACACTAAGAATTTATCGTCAAAAAATCGTTTTGCAACTTGACCGTACGCACCAAATTTGAAAAATTCAATTGCTGTATTACTTGAAAAACTAACGGCAGGACTAATGACGTTTCCGTTATTATCCTTTACTTCTTCTTTTATCGTATTGAAAATATCGGCATCGTATTTTACATATTGTGCATCTACACCATAACTGTATTTCCAACCGTTTTTAAATTTATTCATATCAAAACGAAGTTTATTTTCCGTTTCATGACTTCCCAAACTAAACAATTTATTTCCACTTTTTGAAGCATTGTTTTCATAACGGTCAGCACCATTAAAAAACATATTTCTGCTTAATGCAATAGTAAAAAAACCATTGTTTACCAATCGTTTCAAGGTTGCTCCAACGGTATAATTCCATTGATTGATTAAAGGATTTGCCCGATTGATGTATTCCGTATTGGCATCGCTCTTTTTCGGAACGGCTAATTTAAAATTGTCAATCGCTCCAATTCCTATAAAAGTCAATTCGGTTTTATTGTTGATTTTGTGATTGATTTTGTATTGAAAATCATAGTAGTCAGGGCGAATGGGTAAATCCAATAATTTGAATAAAAATTGCAGATATGAACGCCTTGCCGAAGCCATAAATGTGGTTTTCTTTCCCAATGGACCTTCTAACATTGCTGCAAATTCAGTTCCCGACAAACGAAAGTTTCCACTCAATTTGTCAGGATTGCCATTTCGTTGTTTAATAACAATCGTAGAAGCCAAAGCATTATCATACTTTGCGTTAAAAGCCGATGAAGTGAGTTGTACATCTTGAATAAAAGAAACATTCAAAATTCCGGTAGCTCCGCCACTTGCACCTTGTGTTTGAAAATGATTTAAAACAGGGATTTCTATGCCGTCCAAATAATAAACATTTTCACTCGGGCCGCCACCACGAACAATAATATCATTTCGGTTAGGTGTTGTTCCTCCTGCTACTCCAGGCAATACTTGAATAACTTTTGAAACATCAAAATTTCCACCAGGGTTGGATTTTATTTCTTCGGCTGTTAATTTTTGAGTAGCCAAAGGTGTAATCATATCCGAAGCCCTAACCGATTTTCCGGCATTGATAACCACTCCCTGTAATTCCTGACTTTTCTCGTCCAATTCTATCTGTAGAATTTGGGCATTTCCAGAAGTCAAATTAATGTTGTAAAGCGTGAAAGATGTGTAACCAATATACGAAGTTTCTAAATTATATTTTCCAACAGGAAGTTGAACCGAAAAGTTTCCGTTTTCATCGGATAGTGTATTTACTGTGTCTTTTCCGACAAATTTAAGCACAACTCCAATTAAAACTTCTTGTGTGTTTTTGTCTTTTACTACACCGTTGATAGTACCCGTTGTTTGGGCAAAAATGCCGTTTCCAGTCAAAAGGAAAACCAACCCTAAAAGTATTTTCTTCATACTACAAACCAATTAATTGGTACAAAAGTAAACTAAATTTTCAAATAAAAGTCTATTATGCGATTTAGTTAAAAATAAATAGTACATTTGCATTCTAAAATCCGGCAAAATGAATTATGGTTTAATTAAAGATGTGCTTGACTTGGTTCAGGAATTTGAGTTGGAAAATAAATTAGCTATTGAGAATCAAAGTAATATAGAAAGTTTTAAGATATGGATGATAAGAAAATATCAATCAATAATTAATGAAATGGAGGTGTATTGGGAAGGTAAAATAGTAGGAAGGACTGCTGAGAGTGCTATTGCCAGCTTAGTGGTTCACATGAATAGGTTTGGTAAAAATTATTTTAAATCGGCAATTCATGGTTCTGATTTTTCAACACCTGATGATGTGATTTATCTGATTGTATTAAAATTCAGCTATAATATGACTAAAATGGATTTAATCAAAAAAAATGTTCACGAAAAGCCTGCTGGTATGCAAATCATTAAAAGGTTAATTACCAATGGTTGGGTTTCGGAAAAAAAATCCGATGAAGATAAAAGAAGTAAGATTATAAGCATTACTCCTAAGGGTTTGACAGCATTAGCTTCGGTAATGGAAAAAGTAAGAGATGCCACAGATATTGTTTCAGGTGATTTGGCGGATGAAGAGAAAATAGAATTAATACGAATCTTAAATAAACTAAACGATTTCCATCAACCAATTTATGATAGAAATATTAAAACGGATAATTTACTAAGAGAAGCACTTAAAAATATCAAAAGATGAAAAATAGGATAGCCATAATAGGTTCAGGATTTTCTGGTTTGTCGGCTGCAGCTTATGTGGCAAAAGCTGGTCATGAAGTTCATGTTTTTGAAAAGCACAATCAACCGGGAGGTAGAGCCAGGCAATTCACCACAGAACAAGGTTTTGTTTTTGACATGGGGCCAAGTTGGTATTGGATGCCTGATATTATGGACAATTTTTTTGCTGATTTCGGCTACAAAACTTCCTATTATTTTGATTTAATTTCCTTAAATCCTCAGTTTGAAATGATTTTTTCTGATGAGAAAATGAATATTCCTGAAAATTTCGAAGACTTAAAAAAACTGTTTGAAACGAAAGAAAAAGGTGCAGGCGTTCAATTAGAAAAATTTATGCAGTCGGCAAAGTACAAATACGAGGTAGGTATGAAAGACTTCGTTACAAAACCTAGCCACAGTTGGTTAGAATTTGTATCTCCCAAAATTGCGAAGAGTGCCTTGAAATTAAATTTGCTCACAAATTTCAGAAGCTATGTTGACAGCTACTTTAAAGATGAGAAGTTACGAAAGCTGATGGAATTTCCGGTGATTTTCTTGGGGGCATCGCCCAAAAACATTCCAGCATTGTACAGTTTGATGAATTATGGCGGCTACGCTTTAGGCACGCATTATCCGATAGGCGGATTTTACCAATTGGTATTGGCAATGCAGCAGGTTGCAGAAAAACAAGGAGCAATTTTTCATTTTAATAAAACGGTTGAGAAAATCAATACGAGCCATAACAAAATAACTTCTTTGCAAATAAATGGAGAAAATATAACATTTGACACCGTAATCGCTTCTTCTGATTATCATCACACCGAAACACTTTTAGAGGAACGATTAAGAAATTATACCGAAGAATATTGGCAAAGCAGAACTTTTGCACCGTCAAGTTTGATATTTTATTTAGGTATAAATCAAACTATTCCGAACCTCAAGCACCACACACTATTTTTTGAAAACGATTTAGACGAGCATATTGATTGTATTTATGGAGAAAAAAAATGGCCAGAAAACCCACTGTTCTATGCTTGTTGTCCTTCTAAAACAGATAAGAGTGTTGCCCCAAAAGGAAAAGAAAATCTGTTTTTGTTGATGCCTTTGGCAATTGGTATTCAAGACGATGAAACAAATCGGGAAAAATACTTGGCAGAAATGCTTTCGCGAATTGAAAAACATACTGGAATGATTGGTTTGGCTTCAAAAATTGAGTACCAAAGAAGTTATTGCGTAACGGACTTTGTGCAGGATTACAATGCCTATGGCGGTAATGCGTATGGATTGGCAAACACGCTTAATCAAACAGCGGTTTTGAAACCGAAAATTAGAAATAAAAAAGTAACTAATCTATTTTATACGGGACAATTAACCGTTCCAGGCCCAGGTGTTCCACCGTCTATTATATCGGGTAAAATAGTAGCAAATGAAGTAACAAAATCTAAAACTGAGTAATATGAAACAGCTATTTGACGAACTTTCTTACTCGGTAAGTAAGATAACAACACAAAAATACAGCACGAGTTTTTCGTTGGGAATTTTGGCTTTAAAGCCTTCTATCCGCAACGCTATTTACGCAATTTACGGCTATGTGAGATTAGCAGATGAAATTGTAGATAGTTTTCACGAATACGACAAAGAAAAACTGTTAAACAGGTTGAAAACGGAAACTAAAAACGCCTTAGAAGAAAGAATTTCAATGAATCCCATTTTGCAATCTTTTCAGGAAACAGTGCATACTTATCAAATTGACACTAAGCTAATTGAACAATTTCTGAATAGCATGGAAATGGACCTACAAAAAGTAGATTATAATTCAGCATTGTACAATGAATACATTTTTGGTTCTGCCGAAGTCGTAGGATTGATGTGTTTACAGGTTTTTACGGAAGGAAACAAAGAGAAATTTCAAGAGTTAAAACCGTATGCTATGAAATTAGGTTCTGCATTTCAGAAAATAAATTTTTTAAGAGATTTGAAAGAAGATTATCAAATTTTAGGTAGGACTTATTTCCCTAATGTTGATATGGCGGTCTTTGATAATCACATAAAATGCCAAATTGAAAAAGAAATAGAGGAGGAATTTAAAGAAGCTTTAATCGGTATAAAAAAACTTCCTAATTCGTCTATGTTCGGTGTGTATTTGGCGTATAAGTATTACATTTCTTTGTTTAAGAAAATAAAAAGTAAGACTTCCTCCGAAATATTAAATAATAGGATTCGGGTTTCCAATCCTCAAAAAATTTTTGTGGCATTTAAAAGTTATGTAAGGTATAAAATAGCGTTTTTGTAATGAAAATCTTGATGTTGCTTTTATGTGTTTTATTTATGAATTTTTCCTTTAATAGTTCAGATTTGAACGAGGTTAGGTCGAGTTACAGCAAAGCCGTTCTGGATAAAAAACTGTGTGAAAAGATGATTGAGGAATTAGAACTTTCCAAAGAAAAATCGGTGATAGCTTTAGCCTATCTTGGTGCTTATCAAACGATCTGGGCAAATCATGTTTTCAATCCATTGAGTAAACTTGCTACTTTTAAGAAAGGAAAGAATAACATTGAATTAGCCATTAGTAAAGAACCTGAAAATGTTGAAATTAGATATATCCGGTTTTCGGTTCAGAAAAATGCACCTTCTTTTTTGGGATACAACAACAACTTAAAAGAAGACAGGGATTTTCTTGTTAAAAACAAAAAAAACATCAATTCAGATTTTGTTCAAAAAAATATTGAAACACTCTTAAAGTAATTAGTTATGAAACATGAATTATACAGAGAACAACAATTGAATTGTGATTTACAAACCGCTTGGGATTTTTTTTCATTACCGATGAATTTGCCAAAAATAACCCCAAAAGATATGGCATTTACCGTGTTATCTGAACAAAAAACAAATAAAATATTTGAAGGAATGATAATCGATTACACGGTTTCGCCTTTGCTTGGTATTCCCTTGAAGTGGAAAACTAGAATTACAGAGGTAATTCCCAATAAGAGTTTTACGGATTTTCAGGAAAAAGGTCCTTACAAATTATGGAACCATCGCCACGAATTTATACCCAACGAAAAAGGTGTGTTCATGATAGATAAAGTTGATTATGAATTGCCTTTCGGACTTTTAGGAAATTTAGCGCACTCTTTATTTGTAAAAAAGAAATTAGAAAAAATATTTAAATATCGGTTTGATGTTTTAGAAAACCTCATCAACAAAAATTAAAATGAAAATAGTACTTGTTATACTTGTTTTTATACTGATGGAAGGAGCTACTTGGCTTATTCACAAGTATATTATGCACGGTTTTTTATGGGTTTTACACCGAGATCACCATGACCATAGCAACGCTGGTGAATTAGAAAAAAACGACTGGTTTTTTGTGATTTTCGCACTACCCACTATTGCGCTGATGTATTTCGGGTCATTAGAAAATTTCAATTATTTGTTTTTTATCGGCTTGGGAATTATGCTCTACGGCATGGCTTATTTTTTTGTACATGATATTTTTATTCATCAACGGATAAAGTTTTTCACACACACTAAAAACGCTTATTTTTTAGCACTTCGCAGAGCACACAAGCAGCATCACAAACATTTAGGAAAAGAAGAAGGCGAATGTTTTGGGTTTTTATATGTGCCTTTAAAGTATTTTAAAATGTATTTTAAATCGGCTAAATCATGATGGCTTATACTTATGCCCTCATATTGTTTTTCACTATCATCATTTGCTTTATAGCATCTTTTGACAAAAGAATTCAATTCAATCTTCAATTTGGTTCATTCCTAAAAGCTGCCATTTTAGTAGCTATTCCTTTTATCGCTTGGGATATATGGTTTACGGCTCATGGAGTATGGTGGTTTAATACAGATTATACTCTTGGAATTTCGTTTTTTGGTTTGCCTTTGGAAGAAATTTTATTCTTTATTTGTATTCCGTTTTCGTGCATTTTTACCTATTACACCATTGATAAATACTACAAATGGGAAGTCTTAAGTGCTTTTAATAATTTATTGGTTTTTGTAAGCATTATTGTTTTGTCGGTTGTTGGCTTATTGCATACAGACAAAATTTACACACTCATTACAACAATAGTTACGATACTTACATTGATCTATTTGCATTTTATTGCTAAAGTAGATTGGCTTACTAAAGCATCTTTGGTTTTCACGCTTCTTATGCTTGGTTTTTTTCCGGTTAATGGGGTATTAACCGGTAGTTTTATTGAAGATCCGATTGTTAATTATAATCCAAAAGATTTTTTGGGAATACGAATGTTTACCATTCCTATTGAAGATGCAGTTTATGGATACTCTCAATTTTTATTAGTGCTTTATTTTTTCAAAAAAATTATAAAATGAAAACAAAAACAATCATAGTAACTGCTTTTATCGCTTGCGGGATTTTACTTTTAAATTCTTGTGCATCTATTCCTAAAAATGCAAAACCAGTAGAAAATTTTAATGTCAATCGCTATTTAGGTGCATGGTACGAAGTTGCCCGATTTGATTTCCGATTTGAAAAGGATCTGGACAACACTTCCGCCCAGTATGAATTGGATAAAAAAGGAAATGTCATTGTGTTGAACAGCGGTTACAATTTCGTAAAAAAGAAATGGATCAAAGCCGATGGATTGGCAAAATTTAGAGGAGATAAAAATGTGGCTGCTTTAAAAGTGAGTTTTTTCGGGCCTTTTTATTCGGGCTACAATGTGGTGGCTTTAGACGAAAATTACCAATATGCTTTAATTGCCGGAAAGAATTTGGATTATCTATGGATTTTATCCCGCACAAAAACCATTCCCGAGGATATAAAAACAAAGTACTTGAAAATAGCGGAAGAAATCGGTTATGACACTTCCAAATTGATTTGGGTAAAACAGGATAAAACCGATAATCCATATTTGAATGAAAACTAAAGTTTCCATATTCTGGTTTCGTAGGGATTTGCGATTGGAAGATAATGCTGGATTGTGTCGGGCTTTGGCTGCGGAATTTCCGGTATTGCCGATTTTTATTTTTGATACAGCTATTTTAGATGCGTTAGAAAATAAAAGTGATAGGCGAGTAGATTATATTCATCAGGCACTTTCGGACATTAACTTAGCATTAAAAAATCATCATTCAAAGTTGAATGCCTTTTATGGAAAACCTTTAGAAATATTTCAACAACTTTCCCAAGAATATGACATTCAAGCGGTGTTTTGCAACCGAGATTATGAACCACAAACCATTGAAAGAGATACCGAAATTTACAACTTTTTCAAAACCCAAAACATTCCTTTTAAAGCATTTAAAGACCAGGTGATTTTTGATAAATACGAAGTTGTAAAAAATGACGGAACGCCTTATACGATTTATACGCCTTATGCTAAAAAATGGAAAGAGATTTTAACCGAAAAAGATTATCACACTCACAAAGCAGATTTTAATCACTTTGTGAAACAAGATTTCACCGAAATTCATTCTTTAAAAGATATTGGATTTAAGAAAACAGAATTTCATTTTGAAACGCCAAAATTAGAAGCAAAAATCATTGATGAATATGATAAATACAGAGATTTTCCAGCACTTCAAAAAACAACTCAATTAGGGATTGCGTTAAGATTTGGAACCATCAGTATTCGTAAATGTGTGGATTTTGCTTTGCAACACAATCAAACTTGGTTAGGCGAATTGATTTGGCGGGAGTTTTTTATGCAGATTTTGTATCATTTTCCAAAGGTGGTCAGTCATTCTTTTAAGACGAAATACGATTTTATACAATGGCGGAATGACGAGCAGGAATTTGAGTTGTGGTGCACTGGAAATACAGGCTATCCGATTGTAGATGCCGGAATGCGACAGCTCAACGAAACAGGTTATATGCACAATCGGGTTCGGATGATTGTTGCCAGTTTTTTGTGTAAACATTTGCTGTTAGATTGGCGTTGGGGCGAAGCGTATTTCGCTGAAAAGTTGAATGATTACGATTTGTCTGCTAACAATGGAAACTGGCAATGGGCGGCAGGTTGTGGTTGCGATGCAGCACCTTATTTCAGGGTATTTAGTCCGGCACTACAAACCGAAAAATTTGATAAAAATTTAGATTATATCAAAAAATGGGTAGCTGAATTTGGAACTGAAAAATATCCAAAACCGATAGTGGAGCATAGTTTTGCAAGAGATAGGGCTTTAAAAGTTTATGGTGAAGCAGTAAAAGAAAGACAATGAAAAAAATATTAATAGCTGGCGGAACTGGTTTTGTTGGAAAACAGCTCATTCCTTTTTTAGTGGAGAAAGGATATTCAATTCATGTTTTAACCCGAAAACCAAGTGCTAATTCATCAAAAAATATTCGCTTTTTTCAATGGGAAATCGAAAGACAATACATCGACAAAAAAGCATTTGAAGGAGTAGAAATTCTCATTAATCTGACCGGTGCAAACATTGGCGAAAAACGATGGACAGAACAACGAAAGAAGGAAATTATTGACAGTCGCATAAATTCCATTAACTTATTATATCAATATATTTCGGAAAATAAATTCAACATCAACACCTTTATTTCGTCCTCTGCTGTTGGGTTTTATGGTGCGGTAACAACGGATAAAACATTTGTAGAAACTTCTGAAAACGGAAACGATTTTTTAGCTTCTGTTTGTCAGAAATGGGAAGATGCTGCTTTAAAATTTAACGACTTAGGTATTCGGACAATCATTTTACGCAAAGGAGTTATTCTTGGAAAAGAGGGTGGAATGGTTAAAAAACTAAGCCCATTAGCCAACCTCGGAATAAATGTTTCTTTAGGTTCAGGCGAACAATATTTACCTTGGATAGACATTCGGGATTTGGTCAAATTGTACGATTTTATTCTTTCTAACACTCAACTTAAAGGAATTTTCAATGGTGTTGCCACTGAACAAATTACAATGAACGATTTCTCAAAAGTCTTATTGAAATCTTTTGGAAAGAAAAGTTTCTTACCCAATGCTCCTGCTTTTGTCATTCGTTTACTCTTTGGCGAAATGGCGGTTATGATTTTAGAAGGTTCAAAAGTCAGCAACGAAAAATTAAAAAATACCGGATTTTATTTTGAATTTGATACGATAGAAAGGTCTTTGTGTCTGTGAGTTTGTAGCGAAGGGAAAATTTAGCTCTTTTGGTTTTTTGTGAGTGGTTTGTGCGTTGGCAAAAACCAAATGTGCTAAATGAGCGGTGGCAAAAAATAAAACAAAAACTATTTTGATTTTAGTAATTATCTTTGAGGTGCGTTCGTCTCTACGCTTACCTGTAACGTTCTGCCGCTTTGCGATGGGCGGGATTTTTACCACTGAACTTTATGCGGAGCACAAAACTGTTTGCGGTACACGAAACCCCTGCTTTTGCAAATATGCTGTTGAACAAAAGCTTCGCTAGCCTCTACAGTCAAGCCCATCACTAAATTACAAAAAATTTCGTACACCAAGTCATAATCTTAAAAATTAAAATTATGACATTTAAAAAGAAAGGTGAATACTATACCACCATTGACAAAGCGAAGGATTTAGTTCCGAAATTCAGAGAAAACTTTCAACGGTTTTCAAAGTCCGACTACGTAGAAATCACAAAAGCTAGATTAGGCTTTGATATTGCAGCTTGTCCGTGCTGTAAAACAGGGCGAATGGTCATCGTGATGCAATTTGGGGCAAATGCTCCACCTATCATCCTCAACGACAAACGTAATCAAATGAAAAACAATGCTTTGTGATTTCTTCTAATGGAGGACAGAAATACTATTGCCTAAACTTTTGAAAAATGCTTGATTTGTAACAAAAAATAGAGAGAAATACCTATGTTTCAGTTTGAAACAGACAAAATAAAGCGAAAAAAGACTACTAAACTCAATGAAAACTACTAAAAACTACTCAACTGATTTCTGAAAAAGTACACCACAACTTTAAAACTCCATAGCTTCTAAAATCTGGGCTAGCTCCACAATTGTCAACAGAAACTAAAGCCGAAGTTTCGCTACGCTACACTACGGTTTAGTTCTTATATGTTAGCGGTTCGGGCTTTCATAAATTGTTTTTCATTTTTTTAATTCCCTTAGGATTTCTTTAGCCTGTTCCAGATGACGTTGTTCGTGAGTTAGGATAATGTCAAATGCCATTTCTAAGCTGTATACGACATTTTTATTTGCTGGTGAAGAAATTACGATTCGATTAGTCAAGAGTTCATTGGCATCACTTAATTGTTTTTGTAACTCGGTCTGATGTTTTTTAAACCGAGATATTATGTCATTTCCTACACTGCTTTGTGTTGGTTCCCAAATTGAAAAAGTTTTCATTTTTTTCTTTCTGTCAGGATTTACGGCATTTAAAACTGTTTTCCCCAAAAATGAAACTATAAAATCAAAATTCCCCAAAAAGGGCTTTTTGTAAACTCCATTTTTTAAAGCACTCAAAACAGGATAATAAGTTTCATTAACTTTTATCAAATGTTCCAAATTTTGAGCAATGCTCCAAGTTTGGGAATTTGGTTTCCAATTTAGTTGATCATGGATTAGCTCGCTAAATAGCAAGTCCGCATCCAATGTTATTTTATCAATTTCTTGTACCCAATTCATTTTTGTCTTTTTTGAAACCTATTAGATAGTTGATAGGCATTGCCCCTGGTGTTTTACCAATTTCCCACTCATAGCCATCAGCATTTTCTAAGGAATTAACAAGTTCTTGTAATTCATTTTCTGAGTAAGTTCTTAAAATAGACGCTATGCCATCCCATAAAATATACAGAGGAATAATTGGAATCAGATAAATAAAGGGCAATACAGACCAACGAAAAGGACGAATAAATGGGGTAAGTAGTAACACGTTTAGAGGTACAAAAATCATAGAAAACCAACTGCCGAAGTTTCTGCCAACGGGTTCAAATATAGCTATGGTTGTATTCGTATTGACCGCATTTTGTAAAATTTGCTTTGCCTTATCGGGGCGAAAATGATGAAATGCTCCAAATATGGTTTGTACCGAATTTTGTAAATGTTTAGGGGGATGTGTGGCATCAACTGATGACCTTTCATAGGAGAATGTATCGGGTACTTCTGCTGTTAAGCCTTCAAATGCCTTGATATTGGGATAGAAGTCTGTAAGTGTGATTTTCAACTTTGGATTGTTTTCTTTTAAAACCTTTGCTAAACATATCAATCCACTACCTCCGCCTGATGCCAAATCAACCCAATGATTTTGACCGCTTTTATCTATGCACTTTTGCATTAAGGGTAAAATGGGTTTGTATATGTTAAACTTAGTGGCTATAAACTTTAAGTAGTCTGTGCCATAATCTCTCCAACTTGCAGGAAACCACTGCAAATCTTCCCATTCAAGAGCGTGAAATCTTCCCATAATTTCAATGATTTATTTTTTCTGTTGCAAAGGTCTAGAGAAGAGATGATATTTCATTGTATAAAAGCGACAACATTAAATTGTGATGATTCCAGGAGTTGCTAATTGGTCGGAGAGTAATAATTTCTTTTTTACAATTTCTGCTGGTGTGATATTTCTTAGTTGCTTGAAATCTTTAATGAAATGGGCTTGGTCTGTAAAATCAAAATCGGCTATAATTTCAAAAACATTTAAGTTTTGCGACATTTTTTGCTCAATTGCGTTCAGACGTTTTATTCTCAAATATTCTTTTGGTGACAAACCCACTTCTTTCTTGAAATTGCGTTGTAAGGTTCTTAGACCAATACCACTTTCAAAAATTATGTCTTTTATAGTTGTGTATTTCGTTTCAGAAGCAATTTTGATAAATGCTTTTGTTGATGAAGATACAGGATAGATAGAAAATTGTTCTATAATACTAACTAAGTCCTTTGCTAAAAAAACATCCAGTTTGTCTTCTGATTTTGTGATATTTAATAGTACTTCACCAATTGGAAGACATTGAATATCGATTACGGAATTATTTAACTCTGTTGTGTTGATGTTGAATAATTGCCTTAATCCATAGGGTTTTAATCGAATAGCAATAAAATGATAATTTGGTGAAAATTCAATTTTTTGAGAAATGTTGTACACTCCTTTGATTAGTCCATTAGTAATAGAAACATTTTTTATTTGATGCTGCTGCCCAATGAAAAGAATAATCTCAGGACTCCCAAAAGGTGGTACAAAGTGTGTCAAAGTATCAGTTGCTAGATCTGACTTTATTTCTACGATTTCAGAAACGCAACTGTTAGGATTTTTGACTTTATAAATTTGTACTTTCATTCAATTTTTTAATCCTTGTTACTAAGTTATAATATTGGAGTTGGCTTTTAGCCTGACCGATAACGTTTTGGCGCTTGGCGCAGTGGGGGACTTAGAAGCACAAAACTGTCAACCTGCACCAATGTTAAATAGA